>JBCCWV010000245.1:0-6516 GCA_039192745.1 Verrucomicrobiota bacterium
CGAAGCGAATCCGGTCCGCCCCGATTTTGTCCAAGTACTTCCCGAGATTTTCACCATGCTTCTGCTCCTCTTGGATGAAAAGCGTGATGGCGCTCAGGTAGTCGGGATCCTGTCGCTTCTTAGCGTATTTCCCAGCGGCTCGCAGCAAGTGCCGCCCGTCCGACGTCTCTCCCTTTTGCCACGCCTGAAGCGAGCGCACCAGCTTCCTATCTTTTTTGCGATCCAGTATTGGTGTCAGCCCCCAGTTGATTCGCTGCTCTTTGAGATTCTCCGTAAAGTATAAATACCAGTCCCGTGATGTCATGGAGAGACAAAACGCATCCCCTCTGTAGGGTCTTTCAGTGAAGTGCAACGACGGTGTTCATTCAATGGGGTGTGAAACGGGAGCATCCGTTGGCGTATTGATCACGCAGCCGCATGAGATGAAGTGGTCGTATCTCGCTCTGGTTCTGGTCTTTCTGTCTTTCGTCGGTTGTGAACGCCTCGCTTCGGACTCCTCGGTGGAGTCAAAGGTCACGACAGAAGGTCGAGACCCTTGGCTTTGGCCATTTCGGGCGGACTCCATCTGGAACCAGCCGATTGGTGATGAGGCGGTTTACGAACCCGTGGACCTTGTTCCTTCCAAGCGGGTGGGGATCGACGTGAAGCACTTTTTGGTTCTGGACCCAGCGAACCCCGAGCGCGAGGTGATTGGCTTTGAGCGCTTCGCTCCTCCGGAAGGCGCGCTTCTGGCACCACAGACATGAAGGGGCTTTCGGTGCCCCTGCCGGATGACTGGATCGTCCCTGATATAGGGGAGGAGAATCCTTACGGACTCAAGCCTAACAGCAGCTTCGTATTCCTACTTCCTGATCGACGACGCTCGTGGAACGGGCCTGCGATTGCGCGACCGGAAGCTGGCGGCGCGCTCTACATGTATTCGTTTGTCGCCGATCCGAAGAATCGTCATTACGACGACCTCTTTGGGGATGGGGCGACCGATACAGGAGGGCAGGGGGCATCAGGGATGTCGGGAATTGGTGGGGCGATCCGGCTCGGCGAACTGACCGGTGAGCGCCCGCTACGGCACGCGATCAAGATTAATCCGTGGGGGCATCATCTCCATTACTCGGAGGAAGTTCCTGGATTTCGCTGGCCGGCTCGATCTGCAGATCGCTACGCGAACGACCCCGATCACAAGAACGCCTACGTGGGTGACAACCCACAGCTCGTGATGGGATCTCTGTTGGCGGTCAAACCGGAGGTTACGGCCGAAGAGATCGGTTTGGAGACTGAGCCGGGGCAACTGCTACTCCAGGTGCTCCAGGACTATGGAGCCTACATCTGCGAGGACGCCGGGTGGGACGTCTTCGATTTCATCATCGAGCGTGGTGTCGAAGTCGAGTTCGAGGCCAAATACGGTTTCTCGATGAAGAGCGAAACATGGAGGAAAGACGTGATTCGCATTGCCGAGCAGCTCTGCGTGATCGCAAACAACGGGCCAGAATCGATTGGTGGTGGCGGCGTGCCAAGACGCTCCCTCGCTCCCGACTTGCCGGTTCCGGATATGCCCTAGCTGGTTGGAGGCTCGTTTTGAGTGGAACGTCGAAGTCATCTCACACCTGACCGAGGGTGAACTCCGATTTCTGGGTTAATGGTTGAATGGTCATAATGGTTTCGACTCGCCAACGGTCAGGTGTTGAGATCGACGTCTTGTTCGATGCTTTGGTTAGTCGAGGTAAAGGGTATCTGCCATCAATGGATTTCCAGAAATGGGCGTCTTCAAGCCGCAGGCATAGATTAATTCGGAACTGATGGTCTCGTTGTGTGCATGAAAATACTCAAGGAACTCGGGTAGAGATCGGCGAAGTGCGGAAAACGTCGTTCGACGAATCCCGGCGTGAGGCCCGTGGTGTCGGACATGTTCTTCTTCGTCGTCGATCCAAGAACCGGCAAATACGCTGTAAGGGATGCCCGGGAAGAATTCGTCAAAACGCTCGTCCTGTTCGGTGAGCTCCATGTCAAAATTGATACTCTGCGATATTCCGTTCCGTGTTCGCCACAACCGCAGTTTTGGATACAAGCCGTTCGCGAGAGGTGGCCCATACTCGTAACCATTCGTCTCGGCGAAACCCTTGGCCACTGGATCCAGTTCCCACAGGTGCTCATTGAGGCGGATATAGTCTTCGCGGGATTCGAGAGGCATGATTTCTACATCGAACAGTAGGTTGATTGAACAGGTTTGAAAACGCTCAACCTCTTTATCTCCTGCAAGGCTGAAAACTATCCGAGGATACTTTTCAGGTCGGTTCAATAAACCCCAAAAACTTCGCACGAGTAGTTGTCATTATTCCAGAGATTGAAATTTATCATTGCGAGCTAGGTGCTGAAGGGTCCGTGCGATTGAGCGGCGGGTTTTGAGGTGACTTCTTTTACGAGGGCCTTAGGTCGATCCGAAGGGGTGGCTTCTTTACTCCACGACGTCCTTTAAAATCTCCGCCTTCTGCTCGATGGGAATGACGTCGGTGGTTTCGAGCCAGTCTTTTGCGGCGGGTTCGTCGCGCTTGAGCCAGGCTTTGGAGTAGGCGGTGACTTGTTGGTTTCGCTTGTTCTCGTCAGAAATGGCGGCGGACCAAGTGATGGCGCCGATGGGGTCGTTCCGGGCGATGGTGCTGGAGAGGGATTGGATGCCGGCGTCGCGGCTTTCTCCCGGAGGTTGTTCGGCGAGGAAGACGCTGGCGCCTTCGGGGTCGATGGAGGTGAAACTGCGCATCGTGTTGCGCATGGCTTCGGTCTTTTGCTTCCCGTCGGGTTGGTCGGCCAGCCAATCTGCGGCGCCAGCGGGATCGCGTTCACTCCAGCGATTGGCAACGATCTTGGTGCCGGTTCCAAGGTCTTCCTCGGGGACGAGGGCCGCGAGGTTTTGGGCGGCACCTGCGGGGTCATTGCGGGCCCAGCCTGAGAGCAACTTTTTCTTGGCCTCGATCTTCTCCTTGCCGTCTTCCAACGTGTTCAGCCAATCAAATGCACCTGCGGGGTCCTTTGCGGCCCAGTTTTCAGTGACGTCGTTGATGGCGCGGGTGCGTTCGGAGCCTTCGGGGAGGTTCAGGGCAAGTTGGGAGGCACGAGCGGGATCATCAGCGACGATGTCCTTGAGGACGGAGGAAACGGCTTCGGCCTTGGCTCCCTCGGGGAGGTTCTCTGTGAAGGCGAGCGCTTTGTTAATGTCGTGACGTGCGAGTTCGCGGGCCACGTTTGCGGCGGCGAATCCCCCGATACCCGTCGTGTAAAAAATCTCACCAGCGCTGGAATCAAAAATCTCCATCGCCTGGTCCGGATCCGTGCTGGCGCGGCTGGCGAGGACGACCCCCGAGCCGCCGGTTTTCATCATCACATCCTGACCGTCGAGGAACTCGAGCGCGCTCTCGTAATCGCCGCCGCCGAGTTTGGAGAGCATCATGTAGGTAGTGAACATCTGCTCGAGGTCGAAACCCTGGCGGAGTTTTTCACCCTGTTCGCCTAGGGCTTCGCGAATCTCTTCGTCGGACATTTCTCCTACTTTTGCGAGGATGCCCTTCATGCGGTCCATCGGCCCGGGAGAGTTGCGGATCTCATCGAGGGTGGCTTCTTTGAACTCAGAGGTGAGCAGATTGCCCTCGGCTGCGGCTTCAAGTTCAGCGGCTTTTTGTTTCGCCTCCGCGGCTTCCTTTCGTGCTTTGTCGAGTTCGGCCTGGAGTTCGGCAGTGGCCGTGACGATTTGCAGGTTGGTTCCGCTCTCGTCGGTGGAGTTCTGATCGCGAGCGATAAAGTATCCGGCGGTCCAGCCCGCCAATCCGATCAGCGCGGCGGAGACAGGAAGAAGAACTTTCTTCATAGAGTGGGAGTTCGGTCCAAGGGACGATGGTGAAACTGTAGAATACGGATTGTTCCAATCAAATCTTTCACCGCTTGAGGGGCTTAATACGGAGATTTCGGAAGCCGACAGGGGACTTGTGGCCGGCGAGTCCGACGAATCCTCGCTGGCGATTGATGCCCTCGGGGACGCGTTTAAGGCCGGTGGTATCGACCTCGTTCACGTTGACGTCGAGGATCTTCGTTCCGTTGAGAATGACCTGGACGCGGGGGCCGCGGCAGATGATTTCCTGGAAATTCCACTCGCCAGTCTTACGGAGATAGCCGGTGTGGGCAGGCGCAAGACCGTAGAGGGAGCCGTGGACTTGCCATGGTTTGAGGTTGGCGAATTTTTGGTGGGTGTTGTCGAGGACCTGGACTTCAAACGCTTTCCAGGCCGGGTCGCCTTCTTTCGGTGCGCGGATGGCGATGCCGTTGTTGCCGCCGGGGGGAAGTTTGAATTCGAATCGTAGGTCGAAGTCTTCGTATTCTTGCTCTGTTAGAATTGTGCCGCCTTTGTCCGCCTTGCAGTAGATGGCGCCGTCACGGATCTCATAATTCTCGACAGGTCCCTGCCAACCGTTGAAGGATTTGCCGTCGAAGATCGATTTGAATCCGTGGTCGTTGCGCGCCTGCAGGATCTTGTTGGCCTCTTCGGGCGCTATCTCTTCAAGATAGATATTTCGCCAGCGGATCTCGCCGCCGTGGGTTTGCAACTGGATGGGGCCGACGGCAGGGACGGGTAACTTGCGGTCGAAGTAGTTTTCCATGACGGCGTTGTCGACGACGATCTCGCCATTGAATCCGACGGTGACACGCTCGCCGATCATCGTGATGTCGAACTGGTTCCACTCGCCGAACGGTCGATCCATGAGTTGCAGCGGGTCCTTGCCGGGAGCGTCCTTCGAATTGTTCCATAGCCCGCCGGACCCTTTATCGGCGCCGTGCTTGAATTTTTCCTCCTGCGTCCAATCCCAGATCTGCACTTGTGGGATTCCCCGCAAGTATATGCCGCTGTCGGCCTTCGGCACGGTTCTATATTCGAGGGAAAGACGGAAGTCGCGGTAGAATTTGTCGGTGGTGAGGTAGTTGCCCTTTCCGTCGTTCACAAGGACGCCGTTGGGAGCGACGGACCAGTGGGCTTGGATATCCGCGAGTGAGGCTTTTTTCAGAGCCGCTAACTCGTCGGCGGGCATGGCCAGGATTTCTCGTGGGTCTTTCGTCTTCCGGCCCCACCAACCGGTGAGGTCTTTCCCGTTGAAAAGTGCCACGGGCTCGGCGGCGAATGTCTGGGTCGCTATGAGACGGAGAATGAAAACGCCGGGGGAATTGCGCATGGCTCAGAGTGTAACGAGATCGCGGTCGGCAGGCAAGAGGGCGGATCGGTTTTGATCGGCGCAGTTCCTTGACAGGAATTGGGTTTCTCCGGCAGTATCCCGGCATGAATCCCACCATCGCTGCCACTGCTGCCGCTATTCTCCTGATTTCCTCCATCTCTCGCGCCGACAATTGGTCGAATTGGCGAGGTCCGGCGCAGAACGGAACGGCGGAGGCCACTGATCTTCCGACGAAGTTTTCGAAGACGGAGGGCATCAAGTGGTCCGTCGATATGCCCGGAGCCTCCAGCGCCACACCGGCTATTTGGGGAGACGACGTTTTTGTGAGTTCGACCGACGAGGAGAAGGAAGAACTCATCGCCCTTTGCCTCGACCGAAAGACGGGGGAGGAAAAATGGCGGAAGCCGCTCGGCAAGGGACTCTTTCAGGATAACCGTTCGAACTATTCCGGGCCGTCACCAACGACAGACGGCGAGGCGGTGATTTTCTTTTACGGCACCGGAGACATGGCGGCGTTGAGCCTCGAGGGAGGAGTGCTTTGGCAGAAGAACATTCAGGAGGATTATGATCCGTTCTATTTTCTTTGGACGTTCTCGACGAGTCCGCTCTTGCACAACGGTTCCGTGATTCTTCAGGTGCTTCAGCGGGACACGCCAGTGCACAAATTCCAGAAGGGGGGCAAGGATCATGATTCGTTCCTGATTGCCTTCGACGCGAAGACCGGGAAAGAGCAGTGGAAGGTGAAGCGGAATTCGGAGGCGGTTGCCGAGGCAAAGGAGGCGTTCTCGACGCCAGTCATTCACACACTGCGCGATGGGAAAGAGATCATGTTAGTGTCGGGTGGAGACATTTTTACCGCGCACGATCCGGCGAGCGGTAAAGAGCTTTGGCGCTGGGGGACTTACAATGAGGACCGTATCGGCCACTGGCGTCTCGTGCCGTCGCCGGTTGCGGGCGCGGGAGTCGCTCTCATCTGCGCGCCAAAGAAAGCGCCGGTTTACGCGGTGGAGGCTGAGACGGGGAATTTGATTTGGGTGAGCGAGGATCCCGCCGTTTCCAGCGATGTTCCGACGCCGGCGTTCCTCGACGGGAAGTTCTACATTCTCAGCGATGTCCAGAAATCGTTGTCGTGTGTCGATGCGAGAACAGGAGAGATCCACTGGACCAGCGAATTGGAAACGCGAAGCAAGTTTGAAGCCTCTCCGACAATCGCCGACGGAAAGATCTACATGATCAACCACGCAGGCGAGGTCTTTGTTGCCCTTGGGTGGTGAGATCGGCGGGCTGGGAATTGAGCTTGCGACGCGTC
>JBCCWV010000246.1:0-6478 GCA_039192745.1 Verrucomicrobiota bacterium
AGCTACCTTACCGTCGATCGGCACTGACGGAACGGTGACTTCTCCTGTTCTTAAATCGATGAGATTCCATTCATTCAATGCATGGAAAAGCGCCTTCTTTTGGTGAGGAAAGCTTGCCACCGGAAAATTCGCTCGCCGGCCTGATGCGAATTTCGATCGGTAGGGTTGGGCGAAGACGCTTTTAACCATGCCGGTTTCTACCTCCACAAACCATGTGCCACGGACTTCACTGTCGGAAACATCCGACGCAATGAGCAAAGCACTGTCACTGATCCAATTAGCCCCGGTAATGGTGATTTTCGGCATGTCGTCCGGTGTCGGATTCTTGCCCGGGTTTTCAACGTCCAGAACGACCAGACCCTTGGCCGGGTCATTAAGCAGCACAAAACGTCCTCCCGGCGAAGCAGGCGGAATCGGATCGACGTTGCGCGTGCTTTCTGAGCTGTAGATTTTTCGCATTATGCCCTCCTCGGGTGGCGGCCCGTCAGCGGTGCCGATTTCTTTTTCGAAGAGGAACAGGTCGTTGTAGGCAGCAATGACCAAGCGATCCGGATGCAACCAGAACTGGCGCAGCTTGGCGTTCATCCTGCGAGGGAAAGCATGCCGCTCAAGAGCGTCGAATTCGATGTCGTAGATCTGCAGATAGGTCACGCCGTTTTCCGTGCCGCCGATGGCCATAAAGCGACCGTCGGGAGAAGTCAGGTAAGATGCGGTCAGGCGCTGCGATTCTGCGTTCCCGGTTTTCAGATCAATCCTCACCAAACCGTTGCGCAAATCCTTATAGAACAATGCATTCGAGCCCAAGGCTACCAGACGACCAACGAGCGGCCGTCCCCGGATATATCCGAGATTGGTGATCTGCCGCTCATCAAAGGTTCTCGCGGTATTCCAATCCACTCCGGCTTTCCAAAGATCCCCGTCGCGAACAAAGACAGCTTCGTCGGTCATCGACATCAAGTACCCGTCGAATTTGCCTCCGTCTTGTAGCCGGAGCACACCCGGTGATAATCCGTCCGGTTGGATGACGAGATGGTCGTCGCGGCGGGAGGCGATGATCAAGTCCTCTTTCTCCCGGTAATTGAGTTCCATGTCGTCGGGGATGACATCGGATATCCAGTTCCACCTCACAGCCTCAATTCCTTCTTCATTCAACGCATACAGGGTTTTGCCTGCCACGAACATTGTCGAGGTATCGATCTCAATCGGCAGCGGAATTTTCTCCTCTTCCGAACCTTCTTTTCCGTCTGTGTTGATCGAAGGAGGAGCCTTAGCTGCTGCCACTTTGTCGCTTCCACCGAAAAACCACCACAATCCGAAGAGACCGGTACTGATCACGATGATCAGAAAGACCACTGCGTATTTCGGCATCTCCCGGAAAATCCTCCACACGGCCTAATCCTCCTCTTCTTCCCCCGTCCCTTCCGGAGGCGTGATTGTGATTTCCGAGATGTAGGTCTCGAAAGAATCGTCATCCTCAAAATCCGTGTCTGCTTCCTTCACCCAGGAGACCTGCTTCGATTTGAACCCGTGGAAGAGTTTTTCTCCCAAACCCCGGCCACGAAGGGTCACGAGGAAGGAGGCGAACTCCAAATCAATGCAGTTTTCTTCCGGGTCGAAGTTGAAGAAAGTCAGATCCTTGTAGGCAAAACAGGTCTTGAGCCCTTCCCGAAAGCGCAACTCCAGGAAATTCTCGTCTCCCCCCTCGACGGAAATCATCGAGTAAAACTTGCCTGCCTCCGCAACACTCTCGTCGGACGACTTGTTGCGACGTTCCTCCAATATCTTGTCAATGGCACTCATCTTCCTCCTTGTCGGTTGGCTATTTTTTCGGGGTGGGCGGTTTCGGCGGCGGTTTTATCGTAGCACTCTTCTTGATCGATTTGGAAGGAGGCTGAACCTGTTTCGGGTCTCTTCTCTGACGGATTTTTTGCTCCGCCAATCTTGAATCGAGGGCGATTGTGTTTCCGCGTAATTTCCGCATCGAATGACCGGGATGTCGCGAGCCGGATTTGACGGGAACCACGTTATTAACCCGTTTACCGGCCATTTTTCGAAACAACTCTTCACGGCGCGAAATCGATTCCTTCGCCAAGCCGGGCTCCCTGCGTTTTGTGGCATGAACCGGAGCCTTCGCCATTGGCGCCGGCTTGGGCGTCACCGCAGGTTGCGGATTCTGCTTTGTTTTTTTCCCGGCCTCCTTCGCTCTGACCCGACTCTTCGGCTCGACGCGCTTGAGGCCGGCATAGCCTTTGGTCTTTTTCGGCTTCGTCGCCTTGTTTGGGTAGCCGATCTCGCGGTGCTTGCCCGACGCTTTGGACGGTGCCCGGCGCATCTCCACGTAGGTCGTCCAATTCATCGACTTACCTTTTTCCAGCCCTGCCGTGCGCCTCTCGGCGGCAATGCGCTCCATGAAGCTTTTCGACTGTGGTTCCACACGGCGTTCTTCCAACGCCGCCCGCCAGCCCTTGCCGTCGAGTTCCTTGGCCATCAGTGCTTCGAGTTCTTCCTCGTGGAGATCCGCCAATTCAAGCGCGGATATCTTATGTGAACTCTGACCCACCGACTCGGCAAGAGCAAGCCGGTTATCAGTGTATATGCGGATTTGTTGGGCACCGCGGCTCACCGTCACGTAGAATTGCTCGCGGCTCGCCGCGGCGGAGAAATCCGAGGACTGCGCGACGAGCACGGTCCCCACCGTCCGGCTCTGCGAGCTGTGCGAAGTCGTGCAATACCCGTAGTTGAAATGCCCGTCATGACGATCAATCACTCCCCCGCCCTTGAGCTTCAAATCGCCGCTTCGGGTGAAGCCGACGACTTCCCGGACATGGCCGTTGTTGAGCCGCCGCCCGTCCTTGCTGAAGCCGTTGCGTGTGATGCGGAGCCGCTCGCCTTTGGCGATTTCGATCTCTTCGCTTTCATACACCTGAAACCGCGCGGCCTGCCTTCGAACATCCGCCTCAAACTCATCCTTCGCCCGTTCGCCGCTGATCGGAGTCACCCGCACTTCCCCGCGATCGCCCAATCCGGTGACGACAAAACGGGCTCCCCGCGTGATGCCGGGCGCGTTTTGATGGTATTGCACGAGCATCCCAAGCCGGTAGTTCTCCGGCTCGGCGCGTTCGGCTTCCTCCAGGTAAGTGTTCTTGTAGCGGGTGAAGACTCGTCCGGCTTTCAAGCGGCCCGCGTCCTTGAGCACCGTGCGGATAGCCCCGGTCACTTGCCCTGCTTCCCTCCGCGTGGGCGAGACCACCAATGGTGCCGATTTCGGGTGGAGGTTCGACAAATAGTCTTCTGCTAAGGCGGCGTGACGCTCTTCTTGTGGCTCGATTTCACGAATGGCCCCGATCTGTTCGAGCTGAGTGATTGCCTTGTCCATGTCGCCGCGTGCCAGGGCCGACACGGCCTTTTTGTAATCCTCGGGCTTCTGACGGCGGATTTGCGTGATTTCCACAGAGCGCATTCCCGCGAAACGCTGCAGGATGCGGAAGGGCTCCCCCCGGGCCACGGGTCCGTGTTGTTTCGTGTCACCTGTCAGGATGACTCGCGTGTCAGGGCCGACCAATTCCAAAAAACGCCACATGTCTCTCGCTCCAATCAGGCCCGCTTCATCGACCCACACGACTTGGCCGCGCACGCGCTTTTGCAGCGATTCGTTGGCAAAGAAATGAGCCAAGGTTTCAGCGTTGGCAAAACCGGATTCGCGCAATGTCCCCCGCGAGGCGCTCGCCGACGGCGCGAACGGATACACTTTGCGCCCCGTCGCTTTGATCGCCTCAACCGCTTCTTCCATCGTCGTTGTCTTACCCGTGCCCGCACCTCCGGTGATACCTAACACCCAATCTTTGCTCTGCAGAATATGAAGCACTGCCTGTCTTTGCTCCCCGCTCAGAAAGTTGCGTTTGAAAGAATGCGTCCCGGAGATCATCGGCGCGAATCTGCCCTTACCCCCACGTACCGCCGCAACCATCCGCACCTCCTCCGTCAATACGTCGAGATCCGTGCAGAGCACCTGGCCATCGATTTTTTTCTCAATAAATCCCCGCGAATCATATTCGGCAAGGATCAGTTCGGGACGCACCTTGCCCACTCCGTGATGCAGGGCTGCGGCGAGGAGACGGGATTTCCACACCACGGAATCCCGCGCGAAAAGCTTCTTTATCGCGTGCTCCATCGCTTCCTCCGGGCTTTCGCTCCGTCCGGCGTTGCCTTTCTCGCGTGCAAGTTTGGCGATGTGCTCCAGCTCCTTCACTCCCTCCGTGCCGAGCTGCGCCTCCAACGCCTGATGCAGTTCCTCTCCTGTGATCCCGTAGTCTTTGCCCTTCCGCGTCATCGCCCCGAGCAGGTCTTTAGCCTTAGCGTCGCTGATGCCGAGTTCCCGTGCCTTTTCTTCGACGATACGCGTCCGTTTCGAGAACTTATCGATGATCTCGCGCGGCACGCCAACGATCTCCCACGCGTCGCGGGTCCGGCGGATTTCATAGCCTAGCGCCGCCACACGCCATGCCAACCGCGCGTGGAAGTACGCTTGGAAATACGGCAGGTCGCGGTGCATGTCGCGGACCTTTGCCGCCTTCCAGCGGTTCTCGACCGGATCGAAGGTCGCGTTGAACGTGAAAGCGTGGATATGCGCGTGCGGGTCTGGAATCCCACCCACGGGTCGCGCCGTCAGGTGGAGGAATTCGGCCCACGCGAAGTTGCCCGTATGCCGGTCCTCATACGCGCCGCCCGCACGAATCCGCGTCATCACCCGGGTTTCCATTTCCCTCATCGTCTCCGACACAGATCTACGCAATGCGCCCAACAAACGGTCGTCACCTCCAATCGCCTGCACCAATGAAAAACTCTTCGGGGCATGAAAGTTGATGTCCCACCCCACAATCCGGTCCGCCACAATGCGCGGCGTCAGCTGCTCCCCCGTCAGAGGATGCAGATTGTCACACATCCGGCAGAACGCCGCCCGCTCCACCTGCCCGCCGATCCCCAACCGTTCCGCCGCCTTCCCATGCCACAGCCCGACCACCTCCTGTCCCTGCGAATAGTAGTCCTCCCGGCTCAACGCCTCCGTGTAATACGACTTCGCCCCCGCCGCCCCCTTGTGTGCATTCACCCTGATCATCGCGAAATACTATCACGGCCTACGGCTGTTTGGGAGCATCCTCACCATCTCTTTCCGATTATTCAGTCATTTGCAAAGAGATGCAAAACCTCACAAAGACCTTGGCTTACCTGACAGACCTCGTCTTCCCCACATCTCTCAAGACGTGAAGCGATGTCTCTCCCATCTCCCGGAGTTTTCTCGCACCCGTCTTGCGCTTGGGGCCGAAGCGGTGGCGTTCGGATTCGAAAACTTCGTTCACAAACTCGCGGCTTCCGAGAACGGCTCCTCTGGTGAAGTAGCGGAGACGCTGTTTCAGGAACTCCAGTCGACCGAGTTGGCCCTGACGGGCGGATTCTGCGACCGCTTTGGCTTTCGTGAAGCCGTGCTTATGGCGTTTGCCGGGGATTTGGCCTTGGGTGCCGTGACCGAAGAGAACGAGGCGGTAGTTGGCGAGGAGTTCGGTGTAGTTTCGACTGTGCCAGTTGTAGGTCTTCGAGAGAGCTTGGCCGACGACTTTCAATCCGAAGCGAGCCACGCGCACACCGGACGTGGCTTCTCCGTAGCCGCACCACCGGTATTCCTTGGGATCCTCGACAATGTCCGCGCGGATTGGATTCAGATCGATATAGGCGGCCATTGCCGCAAGAGCCTCGCTTTTGCCCTGAACGAGCACACTGCGAAAACGGTCTTCCCAAAGAGTCCCACGGCGTTGGTGGCGCTTGTTGAACCACTGGGTAAAACGCTGCTTGAGCGTTTTCATGAATTCGCTGATGTCCCACATGCGCTTGTAGTAACTGGCGATCATTTTGTCGGCTTGTTCGTGGGCGCCATTTTTGCGATGGAGTTCGAGGTCGAAGGCGAGTTGTTTCGCGCGGACTTTGCCGTAGCAGCGTCGGACGTGGCCGATGAGCCATTCCTCGGAGGGGAGGTCTTCGGCGTCGGGGCGTTTGGGCACTTCGACGAGGACGTGGAAGTGATTGGTCATGACGCAGAAGGTCACCACACGCACTCCGCAGAATCTCTCGTAAAGCCGCATAAATTCGACAAATTTCTCCTTCTCGGCATCGTGGAGAACAAATTGGCGGTCAACGACTCGCGAAATGCAGTGATAGTAGCCGGCTTCGTCGTCTTTGGAGGCTTTGAGGCGTTTTTGGCGCATGGCGGGTCGAAGTGAAATTGAAGGGGATTGGGAAATCGTCAATGGCTTTTTCAATAAAGGGACAGACACTTAAACAATGCTCGAAAACGTCTTTGCCACGACTTCCTCGACCAAGTCCTGGGAAGGATCATGAAGAGCCTTCGCACCGGCATTCGTATCGGCGACCGGTGGCATGGAATGACTTTGAAAGCCATCGACGGAACCTCCGTGAAGCTCATGGA
>JBCCWV010000247.1:0-6462 GCA_039192745.1 Verrucomicrobiota bacterium
CAGGCTTCCAGCCTGTAACCGCGCGCTAACAAACCGCCTAAAAAAGGGGCGACTAAATTCGTCACGGAAGACCATCCGAACGTCTCCTCCCGTTCGAGAACAGGCTGGAAGCCCGTTCTACTATCGGCTTTTCCCCGCGGTAATAATCTGCATCGCCGTTAGTTCGAGCCTCTCCGCAATCTCCGGCTTCGCGTCATAAAGATCCGTCGTTTCCCCAAGATCCTCGGCCAGGTTGAACAACGTCCATGGCCGCGCGAACCGCTTTCCACTCGGTTTCTCTCGCCCGCCCGAGCCATTCCCGAGCACAAGTTTCCAGTCACCTTCACGGATGGCAAACATGGCCCCGCCCGAGTGATGAATGACCGGTGCCCGCTTCCAACCCTTCTGGCGTTTCATCTCAAAAAGCGGGCTGATATCAAAACTGTCCGGCGCCGCATCATCCGCCTCCGGCAACTTCCCGCCGATCATCCCCCCCACCGTCGCAAACAAATCAACGTGGCAAATCGTTCGCTCACACTTTGTCCCCGCCTCGATGCCTGCCGGCCATATCACAAAAAACGGCACACGATGCCCCGCTTCCCAGATGTCCGCCTTCGTCCCGCGCAACGGCCCATTCGCCGTGTGATCGCCCTCATAGTAACGTTGTTCTTCCGGCACTTTCACATGGGCAGGCATCGCGGGATCAGACTCGCGATACATGAAGGAACCATTGTCACTCGTGTAGAAAATTGCGGTGTTTTCCGCAATACCCGCCTCATCGACCGCCTTCAAAATCTCCCCCACCGTCCAGTCCACCTGCATGATGAAATCACCATAAGGGCCCAACCCTGACTTTCCTTGAAACCGCGGATGCGGCGAAACCGGTTTGTGCGGCGCGGTCAGCGGAAAATAGAGAAAGAATGGCTTGTCCCCCTTCGCGCGTTCCGTCACATGCGCCGCCGCCTTTTCTGTAAGATGATCAAGGCAATCAATGATGGAAAAGTCGGAACCCAATTCACCCTCACGAAGAAACCCAGGGAAGCCTTGCTTCGGCTGCGTGCGATCGGGCTTTCCGGTGATTTCGTGCCCATCAATATAGACATAGGGCGGAAAATCGAGCGACGCCGGAATGACATAGGAGTGCTCAAAGCCCACATCCACTGGCGAGTAATCGAGCTTCTTTGACCAGTCCCATTTCCCGTCCGTCTTCTGAAATCCAAGGCCGAGATGCCATTTGCCGACGACTCCCGTCGCGTAGCCTTGTTCCTTCAAATAAGAAGCCACTGTCGGCCGGTCGGTTTCGATGAGCGGCTCGCCATAGCCGTTGAGCACTCCACGCGTCAGCTTGCTCCGCCAGCAGTATCGGCCAGTCAAAGTCGCGTAGCGCGTCGGCGTACAAACCGCCGAGGGTGAGTGGGCGTCGGTGAAAGTCATCCCGTCCTCCGCCATGCGGTTCAGGTTCGGCGTGAGGATCTTCGACTCCGGATTCAGAGCCTGCACGTCGCCGTATCCCATATCATCGGCGAGGATGAAGATGATGTTAGGCCGCTCGGCGTTTGCGAAGGTGGCAAATAGACAGGCAGATATTATTGGGAAGAAGAGTTTCATCGTAGGATTTGAGATTATGGCCGATGATTGGCGATTCGCGCAAGATCCGAGTTGGAGTTGGAGTTCACGCTTTAGCGTGATTTCACAAATCTCGAATCCGATGCAGTTTTCTTCCACGCTGAAGCGTGAACTCCAGCGAGATGCCCTTACCACGATTTGCACCTTGGCTCGATACGCCGAAGGTAGCCCATGGTCCTGAACGTCATCTGGGTCGGCTTCTTCCTTGTCGGAATTCTTGTCGCGCTCATCAAACTCGTTGCCTTCGGCGACGCGACCGCCTTTTCCGACATGACGGCCTATCTCGTTGGCGGAGAACTTAGCCAACTGGACTCAAACGGCGATCCAAAATCGACAAGCGGCATGGCCAAGATCGCCGCCGAGATCGCCCTCGGCTACATCGGCCTCATGGCGCTATGGCTGGGCATCATGAAGATCGGCGAAGACGGCGGCGCCGTGCGGGTTTTGTCCAAAATCGTCGGACCATTCTTCCGTTGCCTCTTCCCGGGCATTCCCAAGGAGCATCCGGCGACTGGCGCGATCATGATGAACTTTTCCGCGAACATGCTCGGCCTCGACAACGCCGCCACTCCCCTCGGTCTCAAGGCGATGAACGAATTGCAATCACTCAACGAAGAAAAAGATCGCGCGACCGACGCGCAGATCATGTTCCTCGTTCTCAACACGTCTGGCCTCACGATCATCCCCGTCTCCGTGATCACCCTGCGTGCGCTCAATGGCGCGGCAAATCCCACCGACATCTTCATCCCCATCCTCATCGCGACGTTTTTCGCCACGCTCGTCGGCATGATTTCCGTCGCCATCGTCCAACGCATCAATCTCTTCAAGCCCGTCGTCTTCGCCTACGTCGGCGCGGCCCTCGCGCTCGTCGTCGGCATGATTCTTTGGTTCAACACCATGCCCCCCGAACAAGTTGGGATTTATTCACGCACTCTTGCCTCTCTCATCATATTCGCGTTGCTTGGTTGGTTCTTCATTTTGGCAGTGCTTTCGAAGGTGAATCTTTATGAGAGTTTTATCGAAGGAGCGAAAGACGGATTCGGCGTCGCCATCAAGATCATTCCATACTTAGTCGCCATGTTAGTTGCCATCGGCGTCTTCAGGGCCTCTGGCGCAATGGGATACCTCATGGATGGAATGCGGTGGATTGTGAGCGCTGTCGGCATGAATACCGATTTCGTGGATGCCATGCCAACGGCAGCGATGAAGCCACTCTCCGGAAGCGGCGCACGCGGTCTCGCCGTCGAAACCATGCAGGCCTTCGGCCCCGACTCCTTTGCCGGCCGGCTTGCCTGCACTTTCCAAGGCTCCACCGAAACCACCTTCTACACACTCGCCGTGTATTTTGGCGCCGTGGGAGTTAGCCGGACGAGATACACCGTCGCCTGCGGGCTGCTCGCCGACCTAGCGGGCATCATCGCCGCGATTTTCGTGGCCTACATGTTCTTCGGGTCCTGAGGAAAGACTGGATTTTTGCACCTAAAGAAAGCATCTTCCCTGCCCATGCTACCCCCTTCCCTCCGCACCGGCGCGCTTGCCATCATCGTTTTCGCATCCCCGTGCGTCATCTGGTCAGAAGGTGAAAAGAAAGAGGTCCCCGAGGAGTCGAGAGCCAACGACAAGCTCGGAAAGGAACTCGAAACGATCTACCTCGCATGGAAGGACTCCATCGAGACTGGCAACATCGAAAAATGGGTCGCCAACAGCACGCGCTTTTCGCGTCGCAGTATCCGCAACGCCATCGTCTCCCGGAAGATGGATTTCCCGGATGCCTTCTTTGAGAATCCGATCCGACCGCCATCACTCGTTGGCCTGAAATTTATCCACGCACTCGCAGTCGGCGAAACCGCGCAAGCGGTCTACTTTGGTCGCGCGGATTTCCAGTTATCCGACTCGGCGGCCGACGTCCCGAACAGTCTTCTGGTCTTGCGATTCCTTAAAGAAGCAGACGGTTGGAAATTTGATTCGACGCAGCTTCTTAGTCTCGCAGGAATGACCGATCTCGAAGCAAAAATCCGCGCCGGAGACTACGCGTTTCTCGACGACGACCTGTTCATTCCGCCGGGGGAAGGGCCGGAGATTCCCGAGCTTTGCCCTATTCCCGAGGTGGCCGGACACTTCGACCTCGTTTCCATCGGCTACGAAACGACGGTTTACGTCAACGGCTTTGCTCAGCCCACCATCGCCAACAACGGCGGAAGCCACATCCTTCTCGGTGGACTCAAACGCGGCTTCAACAAGATCGTCATCAGAAGCAAGAAAGTCCCTCCACCCGTCGCCGAAGACGGGACACGCCCCGAAAGTTTTCTCGAATTCAACGTCTACGCCATCCGCGAATCCGGCGGCACCGAGAAATCGGAGCATCTCTACCGGTATGCCCCGGACAAAGTTACCGGGAACTTCATGATGCAAATCCGCGGGGATGGTGGTTGAGTCAGTTCGGTTGAAAAAGTTCGTCCGCCATCCGGTCTTTCCGCTCTTCATCTTCATTCTCGCCTCGCAGGCGACCGGCGAGTTCTATCCATTTTCGCCGTTTTCGATGTATTCGAATCCGACGCCACGGCCGATGCGTCTCTATTATCTCGCCGATAGCGAAGGGAATGCCTTGCCCATGACCTGGCACGCCGGGAGTTCGCCGGCGCGCATGACGAAGACGTTCAATCGGCACAAGGGTAAAATGGAAGACGAAGATTCGCCGCTCCCAGACGCCGAGATTCGGCGCATCGCCGGTGAAGTCGTGCTTAATCAACTGCGCGAACTTTCTTTGAAGCGCACAAAACACCGACAACTGCGTGACGAGATACAACTTATCGAGCTTTCCATCTCCGCCGGAAAGGGAGGTCTCGAAGAAAATCACAAGGCGGTTGCCAGTTTGAAAGCAATGGCGACAGAGAGCCCGCAAAATTGAACGCTATATACACCAGCACCGACGGCCAAAGGTGGATCGCGACCTCCGGGCGCGATGCCAATCACCATCGTGCGAAAGCACGCAAGCTCTTCTGTTCGGCTTTCGATTCACCATGAAGCGCACGAAGGCCATGAAGTTTTCCTTTCGATTGAAGAACCTCACGACGTTAACGGGGGCGCTCCTTCGTTGCGTTCGGAATCCATCGCGCCCGGAGGTCGCGATCCACCTTTCTGCATGCTGAAGATCCGACAGTTTTTTCAAAACGGTTTTCGCCCGCACCCCGTTGGAGCCACGGAATGGCTGATCATGCGCGTCCTTTTTGCCGCGCTCATTCTCTGGGACCTCTACGCTCCGGGTCCCTATGTCTTCTCCAGTCAGCCGAGCCCTCAAGGCATCGCGAAAATCTTTGACCTGACGTGGCTCAACCAACCTTGGGCACGTGGCTTTGTGCTCATCACTGCTGGCGTCGCGAGTGTCTTCTACATCTGGGGTCAAAGAATTGCTCTTCTTGCCTCGCTTCCCGTTCTTTTCTCGCTCGCAACGATCGTTCGCACTTACGAAAACTCACAGGGTTTCACCGACCATTCCCACCAGCTTATTGCCCTCACGCTTCTCGCCCAGACCATCGTGGTTTGGACACTTTTCTTCAAGCGTCACCATCAGCAGTATAGAGACCGCGCGATGGAATACGGATGGTTGCTCTTCTATTCGCAGGGAACCATCGCCGCGACTTATGTCGTCGCCGCCATGAGCAAAATCATGCGTTCAACCGGCATGTGGGTTTTCAACTCGCCGTATCTCGCCCTCGACCTAGTCAAATCGAAGCGACAGAATTACTACAAGTATCTCGACGAAGAATTGGCCACTGACCCGGAGAAAGCAGTTTGGGTATTCGAAAATCCAAACCTCGCTCGGGTGCTGTTCGGCGGTGCGTTCTTTCTCGAACTCTTCGCCCTCTTCGCCTTGAGAAACCGCCCATGGGCGCTCGCCGTCGGCGTTGGACTCATCGCCATGCACCGCGGCATTCGCTGGATGATGGGACTCAATTTCCTCACCGCCGAACTCATCGTCGCCGTGTTTCTCCTGAATATCCCCTTCTGGGCCGCGTGGATCTTTTCCCGCGGGCGAAAGACCTTATAATCGGCGTAATACTAAGTCGGCGAGGACAGCTTCATGCGGGCTGAAAGCCCAAACTCACCTTAGCCTGGGGCAACGCCCCAGGTAGACTCGGAACACGGAGCGTCCGCTGAAGGCGGACTTCACCCTTTTGCATACTGGTAAAGCACGCCTTCAGCGTGCACTCCCGTATGATCGAAAAACCTTGGGCGTTGCCCAAGGCTAGGATGATGTTGGCCTTCAGCCAACAGGCCGCTAAGAGCTAACGTATCCTACAATTAGCGCAACGCTCCCTGCCGCTCACTCACCCGGCGCTGCGCCTCCGCGAGATACTCTTCATCGATCTCGAACCCTGTGTATTCCGCCACACCACAATCAAACGCCGCAAGCGCAGAATGTCCGATACCGTTGAAAGGGTCCAGCATCGCGGTGGCTTCTCCCTTGCCGTGCAATCGCACACACCACGAAGCCAACTCCACGGGGAACGTCGCCGGGTGGGGCCGCTCGCCGGAGCGACTTTGTATCGTCTTGTAGGGAATGAACCAGTTGTTCCCGCGACAACGCTTATCCTTACCGTCAGTGTGCCCCCATCGGTCGATGTTGCTTTTGTCCTGATATGGCACACCGATCGCCAGGCGATCCAGTTCGACCTTGCCGGTCTTCGTCCAATGAAAGACGAATTCATGGCAGTCAGTTACGAAACGTTTCGAATTGATCGGCTTAAAGTGTCCGGCGGAAACTTGCGGCCCGGACTTCGGCTCGACGGTGATCGATTTGATCCAATGGAAAGTATTCTGAAGCTCTAACAAACTACGAATCTGCAAGGCCAACTC
>JBCCWV010000248.1:0-6456 GCA_039192745.1 Verrucomicrobiota bacterium
CCACCATCGGGAACTGGGCCCACAGTATCCTCGACCCCTTCGACATCACCGAAGCCGAAGTCGCTCGCTGCATTGACCGCATGCAGCGCCTCGACAGCAAGATCGTGCGCATCATGACCTACGCCATCCTCGAAAACGGCAACGAAAACGACCTTCCCGATCAGCACAAAGACGAGCGATTCAAGCGCACCTGCGAGATCAAAAAGCGCTTCGACGACGCGGGAATCACCGTCGTCCACGAAAACTGCATGAACTACGGCGGCATGAGTATCGAACACGCTAAGGAAACCATCGAAGCCATCCCCGGCATCAAGTGGGTCTTCGACACCGGCAATCCTGTCTTTAATCCCGACCGTTCAAAGCCCCGCCCTTACCCGCGCCAAGACACATGGGAATTCTACGAGTTATTGAAGGAACACACCGCCCACGTCCACATCAAGGACGGCGTCTGGAACGACGAAACTAAGGAAATGACCTACACCCTCCCAGGCGACGGTGACGGCGACGTCGAACGCGTCCTCCGCGACCTCAAGGAATCCGGATACGACGGCTACATCTCCATCGAACCCCACACCGCTGCCGTCTTCCACGACACCGATTCCGACACCGACCCCGAAGAGAAGCAGCGCGAGATGTTCGAGAGCTATGTCACTTACGGGGAGAGAATGAAGGAGTTGATAGAGGCAATCTAATCTGCCACCTTTCTGCCAGAGATGACTGCCGCTGAAATCAAATCCGAATTTTTAGCTCTTCGCGGAGACGAACGCGCAGAGTTGATTAGCACACTAGTGCACGAAGCGCCTGGGGCCGATCCAAATGACCGAAACGCGAACAGCGTCGAAGAAGCCGATTCCCGGAGAGCAGAATGGAATTCGGGACAGGTTGAGGGCGTTTCCAAAGAGGGATTTCTCGAAGAATTACGGAAACACCGCAATCTTTGAATCTTTTTCTACATCCACGGGTGAGGTCAGACATCCGCGAAGCGCTTGAGTATTACGACACCCGCTCCGATTCAGCCGGAGACCGTCTCTTCGCAGAAGTTGAGAAAGCTCTGGACTCCATCGAATTGAATCCGGACCGCTACCACTTTTCCACAGAATACTATCGACGTTGCAATCTTATCAAGTTCCCCTACCACTTTCTCTTCGAAATCTGGGGATCGCAAATCCGGGTCCTTGTTTTCAGGCATCACAAAAGACACCCTGATTACGGACTTCAGAGACGATGGTGAGAATGGCTTGAAAGATATCTCTCAAGGCGATCATTTACACCCCATTCTCTGGCTGCGCCGATATATCACTTCTTCAGCTCTGCCGCTGCTTCGCCACAAAACCAGCTACTCCCGCGACTAACAAAACAGCGAGAATGCCCAACCCGATCTTCCCGGGAAGTCCCTTGTTGTAGAGACCCCACGCAGACGCGAAGCCGGCAATAACGGTGGCTACCGCCATGAGGATATTCAGCAAAATAGCCTTTCCTCCTTTCGGCTTATCCGCGCCGAGCATTTTGGAATTCATGAGAAGGAGGAAGGTTAGATAAGCGATCGGAAGCATCGCCCCGCCGAGAACGGATGTTGGCGTGGCGAGCGCCGGAGCTGCTGCCGCCCAAACGAACGGGCCGACAAAACCCACGGCGGGAATCAGGCTTCCGACGCGGAAGACATAGCTTCTCGGATCTGCACCTACTGCCTCACAAGTCGCGAAGCCGTTGATCAGCATGAGAATAATGATCGTCGAGATGGCCATCCCGAGAACGCCGACACCAAATACCTTTTGCGCCCAGGCACCAGCAATCGGTTCCAGAGTCAACGCCAGATCCGCGTTGTCTCGTTCGGCGAGCATTGCGGCGATCTTCCGGTCACCCTCCGCCGACGCCGCCTGCAATTCCCACATCTTGTCGCTCAATACGCCGCTGGCCTCTTCGAGCTTCACTTTGTCACCGGACTGTTCAGCCGCTTTCACCGCCTCTTTCAGTGGATCCACGACATCCGCATGAAGATTGGAATTCAATCCACCGATGATCTTCGAATAACTCTTCACCGCTTTCCCGCCTTTTTCGTCAGCGACCATTTGCAGCACATCATCGCTGGTCGCGTGGAATTGGCTGGCGGCCGCAATCACGACACAACCCGTCGCAAGGACGAAGGGGACGATAAGCCCAATGGCGAGATCGAAGATTCCCAGCCCACGGTGCGCCTTCCCCCAGCCTTTGCGAAGCATGGAATACGGCAGGAGAAACGTCATGTTGATTCCGACGGCTGTGGCGAAAGCGGTGATGATTTTGTCACGCTGAAGGTTGGAAACTTTTTCCGTCCAGAATTCGGAGTTGGCTCCAGTCGCCTCAATCGCAGGCAACAAGGTGGGCGCAGGCTTGGACAAGAGTGATAGGTCGGGAATGAATCCTCCGAAAATCTGCCCCCAATCGAGCTGCCCCTGCGTCGTCAACGCGATGACCACCCCAAAGAAACTCAGAACAACGATCCCGACCATGACCTTAAGGACCAGTTCAAAGACCTTGATGCCTTTGCTTCCCGAATTGTAGAACCAAACAACGGTTCCCCCGGCCAGCAGGAGCAGAGAAGCGGCCGCAAACTTGGGCATCCCCGGTATCAAATTCTGCGTCAACGCCGCCGTCCCCAACGCAAATTGCGGCAAGCACCAGATGATGTTCGCCATCATCGTCGCAATCAGCCACGCCCAAGCAAGCACGGGACTAACATGTTTCTTCACCAAGCCGAATGGCCGCTCACCCGTCGTGAGCACGACATAACTAATCGCACTCAGCATGATGACTCCGAGGATCATGGCGAACGGCTGGAGCCACATCATGTGGTATCCCATGATGACACCGAGATAGAGCGCACCCGCCAGCGAACCTCCGCCCAAGGTGATGGCACCCTGCAGCCATCCGGGCCCGGATTTCCTGCTGTAATAAGCGAGCCGCTTTCCTAAACCACCACTTTCAGCGGCTTGGAGCTCGGCGATTTCTGTTTCAACGGGAGGGTTTTCGGATTCAGCCATGGCGGAGTATGAGCGACAGCCAGAATGGCGGCGGAGGACCTCATTGACAAGGGAAAGTGACAACCAGAAGACTTCGCCTCATACCGTCGCCCAATCCTCAAAACCCAGCTCGTCCAGCAATTGATCAATTCCCGCTTTTTCGTCCCTTCGCAATTGCGTCGCTGGTAAACGCCTCGGACCACAGTCCAGTCCATGACGGGTCATCGCATACTTGATCGCCGCATCGCCACCGTTTCCCACCAACCCACGAATCATCGCCACAGCCACTTGCTGCCACTTTCCGGCTTCTTCTAAATCTCCTTCATCAAATGCTCGTCGAATCCTGTCATAGAGCGCAGGCGCAAGGTTAAACGTACTTCCCACCGCGCCTCTCGATCCGGCGGCCAACCCCGCCAAATACATCTCGTCACGCCCGAAAAGCACATCATAGTCACCATCACCTGCAACCTGACAGGCGTTGAATACACTCAAGTCTTCGTCGGTGAATTTGATTCCACGCAAAGTGGGAATGGTTTCTCTACCTTGCTCAAGAAATGTCACCGGATCTACCGCGACTCCCGACAGCGCCGGGATGTGATAGTAATAAAAGGGTAACTCTAACGCGGAGGCCGCCACCTCTGCAAGAAACGCGGTCAAGGTCTTCACGTCCGACGGCTTGAAGTAATAGGGCGCCACTGACGAAATAGCGTCTGCTCCGATTGACGCCGCATGAGCACCAAGATCCAGACAGTCCTTCAGGCAAGTGTGTCCGACCTGCACCATCGTCACCAGCTTCCCTTTCGCCGCCGAGACATAGGCCTCCGCTACCAGCTTTCGTTCATTGATAGTCAGCGACGGCGCTTCGCCAGTGCTTCCGCAAATGTAGATCCCAGTCAGATTCTGTTCAGAGAGAAAATCAACGATGGCCGGAATCCTTCCGACGTCGATCTCGCCAGCCTCATCAAAAGGCGTGAAAACCGCCGCGACCAAGCCTTCGACTGGTGAAGAACTCGCCGGATCACCGGAACTGGCAGGGGTTGAAGTCATGGGGGAAGAGTTTGCGCGCCAAATCGACAGAAAAAATCCGTGGATTTTGACGTTGAGATGATGATATAACATGATATTACAAACAAGTCTCGTTCTTCAACGAGAATCTTTCCGCGAAAAATCCCCGTGAGCACCGCCAGCCACAGCGAGAAAGCCTATGAGCATATCCGGCGTCGACTCTTCAATGGAGAGTTGGCCCCGGGGGCTCGACTTGTGAACCGTGCCTTGGCCAGTGAGATCGGCATGAGCCTCATCCCGGTGCGTGAAGCGATCAGTCGGCTCGTGAGCGAGGGACTTGTCGACCACATCTCAGGAGCAGGCGCTTTTGTGCGCACGGTCGATCGCCAGGAACTCTCGCAGCTCTACGACGTTCGGGACCTTTTCGAACCTCACGCTGCCGCCGAGGCGGCCCGCCTCCGAACGGATCACGAACTGGACGAACTCAGAGCCATCCTCGCTGAGTGGGATTCTCACGGAAAGAAGATCCTCTCTCGCAAACGCGGAGCCACCGCTGCCGACCTCGACCGCTGGCTCGAGTTGAATGAACGCTTCCACGAAGTGCTCATCACCGCCTCCCGGAACCGCTTCCTCGTCAAGATCACGAACGATGTTCACGTCCTTTCGCAGTGTTTTGCCGCCCATCGCGGATCGCCCGGACTGCTTTCGAAAACACTCGTCACGTCCACTCTCCAAACCCACCGCACCCTACTCGATTCCATCAAGGACCAAGACGCCACAGCCGCCGAAGCGATCGTCCGCAAACAATTAAGATTCGGCCGCGAGTCCGTCCTCGCCTTTTTCGACCAGCAGAAAAGCTCCTGATGCGCTACCGACTCCTCATTGTTTTCCTCCTCTCCGCTGTGCCGCTGCGGCTTTGCGCTGATTCCGAAGTTGAGGCCACAAAGCCCAACATCGTCCTTTTCCTAATCGACGACCTCGGGTGGATGGACCTCGGTTGCCAAGGCAGCGACTACTACCAAACCCCGAACATCGACCGACTCGCCGAAAGCGGCGTCCGCTTTACCAACGCCTACGCCTCCTGCGCCGTCTGTTCGCCAACGCGAGCTAGCATTCTCACCGGAAAATACCCGGCGCGCCTCCTTCTCACCCAGTGGCTGCCCGACGGACGATGGAGTCCACAAAAACACAGAATGCGCCCGGGTCGCTTCCTCCGATCACTTCCGCTGGAAGAAATCACGCTCGCCGAAGCCCTGCGTGAATCCGGTTACAAGACGCTCCACATCGGCAAATGGCATCTTGGCGGTGAGCCATTTTCGATGCCCCGGCATCACGGATTCGACATCAATATCGCTGGCGCAGACCATGGCGCTCCCGGCAGTTTCTTTTTTCCCTACAAAGGCAAATGGACCGTACCGACGACCAACATCGACGTGCAAAAACAGACGCTGAAGGATGGCGTAGAAGGCGAATACCTTCCTGATCGTCTCACCGACGAGGCGATCAGTCTGATCAAAAAGAACAAGGAATCCCCCTTCTTTCTCTACTTCCCCTACTACGCCGTGCACACTCCCCTCCAAGCGAAGAAAGAGAAAATCGAACGCTACGCAGAAGTCCCGAAGAGCCAGCGACAGGGAAACCCGGCCTACGCCGCCATGGTCGAAAGCGTTGATGAGAACATCGGACGTATCATGAAAGCACTCGATGATCTCGCCCTCACAAAAAACACCATCGTTGTCTTCACCTCCGACAACGGCGGCTTCGCCAAAGCGACCGATAACTCCCCGTTACGTGCCAATAAAGGCTCCCACTACGAAGGCGGCATCCGCGTGCCACTTATCATCAAAGGCCCGGGCACGAATGAAACAGGTAAGGTCTGCGACCTTCCTGTTATTTCCAACGACCTCTACCCCACCCTCCTTGAACTCGCCGATCTGCCTCTCCGGCCTAATCAGCACGTCGATGGAATAAGTCTCGCTCCCCTCTTGCGAGACGGAAAAAGTCTGAACCGCACCAAGCTTTTCTGGCACTACCCCCACTACAATCAACATCCAGAGAACACCCCGGTCTCCATCATTCGCGATGGAAATTGGAAACTCATCGAGTTTCTGGAATCCAGTGAAACAGAGCTTTACGACCTCGCCCGTGACATCGGAGAAACGAAGAATCTGGTAAACAAAAAACCGAAGATCACAAAACGCCTCCGCGATCAACTTTACGCTTGGAAAAAAGAAACCGGCGCCGAACCGATGACCCCCAACCCGGACTACAAGGCACCTTGAAACTTCGCATCCCATTCAAGGCAGCCCTCGCGGCATGCGCGCTCTATGCCCTTTGCTCTACGCTCTATGCCGAGCACGGCTCGCGACCCAGCGTCCTCTTCCTCGCTGTCGATGACATGAAGGACTGGGTGAATTGCCTCGGTGGTTACGAGGGCACTGTCCACACACCA
>JBCCWV010000249.1:0-6419 GCA_039192745.1 Verrucomicrobiota bacterium
AATGCTCGAATTTTCCGCGTCTCACGGCAGCAAGGACGGTGTAAATGGCGAGGAGGCCGAAAACAAATGCAGCAAGCGCTCCCGATAGGTAGGGCCAATAGTCCATGTCCGCAGGGATCAGGCCGGCCTTGTTGTCTTCTAGCCAGTCTTTGACCTGAAACACGGCGGCGCCGCCGATGGCCGGGATGGAAAGTAAAAACGAGAATTCAGCGGCCACAGCGGGCTTCACCTTGAAAAGCATGGCGGTGACAATCGTGCTTCCAGAACGGGAGATGCCTGGCAGAATGGCCAGCGCCTGACCGAAGCCGGTGCCGAGAGCGGATTTGAAATCGAGATCCCGTTCGCCGGACGTTCTGATCAGGCGAGGGAGGAAGAGGATTGATCCCGTGACGAGGAGAAGGCCTGAAACCAGCACAGGATTTTCGTAAGCCTTTTCGAAGAGGTCTTTGAAGGCGATGCCAAGAACCGCGGCGGGGATGGTGCCGATGATGAGCAAAAGGATGAGTTTCCGGTCCGCAGCCAATGCGGCGTCAAAAAGTGAGCGCGTCATCTGGAAGAGGCGCTTTCGAAAATAGATAAGCACGCTGAGCAGCGTTCCGACGTGCGCGAGAACTTCAAAGGTCACGCCCGGATCGTCGATGCCCATCAATTCCTGGGAGAGGACGAGATGTCCTGAGGAGGATACAGGCAGGAATTCGGTTAACCCCTGGACGATTCCGACGATGATGGCTTCCAGATGCGTCATACGGCTTCCTTGTTCCTCTCCCCGGTGCGTATTCTGACGATTTCGTCGACCGGAGTGACGAAGACTTTGCCATCGCCGATTTTTCCAGTCTTTGCGCCTTCGATGATGGCAGCGAGAGCCCGGTCGACGTCTTCGTCTCGAACAAGGATATCAATTTTGAGTTTAGGGAGAAAGTCTGCCTCGTATTCTGAACCACGATAGACTTCGGTGTGCCCTCGCTGCCGCCCAAACCCCTTGGCATCGGCGACAGTCATGCCACGGAGCCCGCACTCCGCCAGCATCTCCTGAACATCTTCAAGCATGAAGGGCTTGATGATGGCTTCGATCTTTTTCATGTGGGGAAGCTTCGAAAGAAAGGAGCCGTGCTAGTGATCTTTCTTTTTCTCTTCGGTTTTGCCGTGCTCCTTTTCCTCTCCGCTGTGATCGTCTTTATCGTGGCCGCCTTCTTTAGCGTGGTCATCGCCGTGAGCGTCTTTCGAATGGTCTCCATGATCATCGCCATGATGGTCGCCGCCGTGCTTGTGAAAAAGCGTCTTCGTGTCGTCCCACGAATGCCGGTCGCAGGAGAGGCCGCCGATTGAGAAGGCGAGGAGGGTGATCAGCAGGGGTAGTCCAGGAGTTTTCATGCAGACAATGGGTAGAAAGTCGGAATCAATCGCAGGATCGCCTGAACGCAAACGCCAAATTCTCCTGACATTATACCCGCATGAAGTAGGTGGCCATCCGGAGAAAGAGGTGGCTGGGAATCGCTTCAATGAACCAGGACCAAAAACAGAATCTTTTGAAATACTCCTCGGCGATCAATTCATCCCTTGTCAGCTTCCAAACCCTGAATTCATGGCTCTCCGCTTCGACGTAATGAGTTTTGCCGTCGCCGGTGAGACAATGGAGGACGAGAATGCCGCCGATCTGCTTTCTTTCGAGGGATTTCAAGGCGCTTGCTGGTTGTCGCGGAAGTAGCACCCGTCATGCCAGAATGAAGGACGAAATCCCAGGTCGTGCCGGGCGGAGTCAGGGAGTCGGCTTGAGTTCGACCTGCCGGGGGTGCATGAGATAGGCGATGAGGTCGCGGGTTTGTTCCGGAGGCAGGGCATCGAATAAACCTTCAGGCATGATCGAAAGCGGCGAAGGTGTGCGCGAGACGATGTCCGCGGTGGGGATGACTATTTCTTCGGTCAATGTGCGCAACGTCAGGGCGTCTTTGGTCTCTTGGGCGATGACTCCGGGAAGCGAGCGGCCGTCCTTGAGTTCCAGCAACGTCATTTGGAACTCCGTGGTGACGACGGCACTGGGATCAATGACGTTTTCCAAAAGATAGTCGAGATTCGATCGACCGGAGCCGGTGAGATCGGGACCAAGTTTTCCGCCTTCGCCATACATAACATGACAGGTTCCGCACAGGAGTTGGTAGTGAAAGCGACCGCGGCTGAGATCGGCTTTTGAGAGGAATTCCGGGGTGAGGCTCGCCTGCAATTCAGCAACGCGCTTCTTCTTTTCCTCGCTGCTTGTCCTGATTCGACCCCATACGGCAGCGAGTTGAGAAGATAGCGAGGTGTCACCAAGTGACTCGATCTGTCGGGCATGGAACGGGGTGACGTTTTCCTTGGGAATTCTTCCTTTCTCGACCGCTTGCAGTAACTGGCTGGCCCACGGTGCGCGAGACGTTAAGACTTCAAGTGGGATGTTTCGGTCCTTCGGATGGAACTTGTTATAATTCGAGAGGATCGTCTTTCCAATCGAAGGATCATCGAACGTGGCGAGGCCTTTTACGGCTTCCGTGTTGAGGAATCGCGTCGGGAGTAGCTTCTCGAGAAAGGCCCTCGATTCGGGAGAGCCGGAGCGGACCAGTGTTTTGACCGCGGCTTCGCGGGTCTTGAAGTCTGCGGATCCATCCAAAGCAACACGGCCCAATTCCTCCAGACTCAGTCCATCGCCAAACAGCACGTCTAACTGCCTGATGTGTTCCGCAGTGTTTTCGCCCTTGCCGAACCGTGTTTTCACTTTGTCCCATCCGGGAGGACGTGGTGCTTTCTGTTGAATGCGAAAGCCCTCGACCATGCCTTGGAGTACGGGTTCCGCCAGGCTTGGGTGACGCAGGGCGTGCTCCACGAGTTTATCGACATGCTTCGATTTCGTGGCCAGCGCGCGAGCCGACCAGCGGGCGAGTTGCGGGTTCTCACAGTCGGAGAAGAAAGAGATGAAGTCGTCGAGCCGGTGGTCGAGCAATGGGGAAACGCCATACCAGATCATGTGGGCCAGATTGTGATCGGAGGCCGCTTTCTCCCCGCATTCTGAAAGAAGCGCGGCTGCTGCCATCGCCCGGCTCTCGAGAGGCATTTTCTGCAAGGCAGAGGACAGCGCCAGTTTGTCGAGGGGAATGATACCAGAGTCCGGCCCCGTTCCCGGCCATCGCACCAATTCCTCAACCAAGCGTTGATCTTCCTCGCTCCGTTCCAGCACAGTGGGTCCGAGCAACGTGTCCATAGGCCAGGTGTCCACGAGGAACCGAATAGCCCAGGTCCGGACGTGCTCGTTCTTGTTACCGAGATGCGTCTTTAACTCCTCTTTCGTCAACTCGTCGAGCGCATTGAGCATCCACATCGCCCGCAGTCGTCCAAAGGTGGGGAAGGTTTCGTCTCGCAGAGCCGCCTTTAGATTAGCGACGAGTGTTTTGTTAGGATTTCTGGTGAGCGTCAGACGAATTCTCGCTTGGCGTTCAAACCAGGGGTTCGGATGTTTCAGGAGGCTCCAAAGATAGGCGTCACTCGGGGCGACCAAGTCCGACAAGTCGGGCTTTGCCGGTTTTCCGTGAGATATCCGGTATATCCGACCGCTCTCGCGGTGGACTCCCGTGTGTTCATGGCATTCGCCGGTGTCACTCCAGTCGATGGCGAAGATGGAGCCGTCGGGGCCGGTCGAGAGGTCGATTCCACGGAACCATTCGTCGCCTGACAGAAACACATCAGGCTCGTGACGTCCGACGTAGCCGCTGCCGTGTCGTTCCAATCGTTCGACGTTCGCGCGGCGACCGTGCATGTTCCAGGTGAGGAGTTTGTCGTGAAACGTTTCGGGGAGTTGGTCGGCCTGATAGATCATCATGCCGATGTGGGCATGCCCGCCGCCGTAATCGTTCGCCGCGCCGTGGCGGGACTTTGTCCAGTTTTGCCCGGTATCGAAGTGCCAGTGATCGGCGTGGTGGTCGAGCCGCTCGTAAACGAGGCGATTCTGGGAAAAGCCGAAGTTCTCTTTGAAATGCGCGCCGGGAATCATGTGCCAGAGGTGTCCGTTAACGGTGTTGATGAAAAAAAACTCGCCGTGTTTGTCCCAATCATGTCCCCAGGGATTCGTTGTTCCGTGAGTCAGGACTTCGACGACTTTCCGCTCTGGATGAAAGCGCCAGATGCCGCCGTCGATGGGTATTCGTTCTTCTTCCGGGGTTCCCGGAATGCCGATTTTGCCCGGGCAGGAATGCCCGCATCGGCCGTAAAGCCAGCCGTCAGGACCCCATCGCAGGCCGTTGGCGAAGTTGTGGTAATTGGCAAAGGCGACAGTGAATCCGTCGAGCATGATCTCCGGTTCTCCGTCAGGAATGTCGTCGCCGTCGCGATCGGGAACAAAGAGAAGTTGCGGCGGACACATGAGCCACACGCCGCCGCGTCCGACTTCGACGCTGGTAAGCATCTGCACGTTTTCCGTAAAGACCGTGCGTTTGTCGGCGACACCGTCCCAGTCCTCGTCCTCAAAAATCAAAACGCGATCGCGCAACGCGAGGTCGAATCGCGTGCCTCTTTCCGCGTAGGTATAATTCTCGGCGATCCAAAGCCGACCACGGTGATCCCAGGTCATGGCGATGGGGTTTTGCACTTCCGGCTCAGAGGCAAAGACGGTGATCTCGAAACCCTCGGGGAGTTGAAAGGAAGCGCCTGCTTCCGCGGCATCGAGAAGGTTCGAATCGAGATTCTTCTCGCTGTTATAGATCGCGGGGAAATCCGCCAAGACCGAAACGGGAAGGGCAAGAATCAGGAACCAGTGGACCGGGCGCGGGGGTAGCATGGAGTCGTCCAATAATGGCCGCTCCCGGTGCCGATGTCACGGCCCCGCTCAAACTATTCGACAGGCCGATAGTCGACCTTGATTGCGCCGGATCTCTCTTCTCCATGGAATTAGGTGTGGACATGGGGCGAGGGGTTTCTCCCGGCTTGCGAGCCTAAAGATGAGGATTCACATCGAGGAGGTAAGCTACTTTATAAGCCCCCAGTGGTTTGTGAAAGGCCAATAGACAGTAAAAGCAGGGCCGACGACGTTTTGTTCCGGGACGACGCCCCAATCCCTGCTATCCGAACTGTTCCGGCTATTGTCACCTAAGGCAAGGTACGGGCGCTCACCGTATTTTTTGTGTTCGAACGAATCTTGGCTGAGATCGAACTGGTGGTAACGGAATCGGCTGTAGTAGATGTACCCGTCATATTCTTCCTCAACTCGGAGCATTCCGGGTTCATTTGGAGGCTCTCCGTTCACCAGAATATTGGCAGAGCGAACCCCGTTGTCGGGTAAAGCGTTTTCCTTGGGACGAATCTCAACTTTGTCACCGGGAATACCGGTAAGTCGCTTGATGTAATGTTGGGATTCTTGCTGAGGGTCGATGCGGCGGACTCCCTTGATTCTGCGGGTGTTAAAGACAAAAACCTCGCCGCGGTTTGGGCGTCGGAAGTGGTATGACATTTTGTCGACAAGGACTTGGTCGCCAGTGTCGATTTTTCCTCGTGCAATGAGCGTGCCTTTCTCGATAAGGCCCGGCGTGGTGAGAGTGAATTTTCCTGTGATTTGATCTTGGTAAATCCTAACACCAAGTTCTCTCAGTTTCTCTACCACTCCAAATCCATCGTCTTCCACACTTTTGGTGACAACAGCAATTGGGGCGGGAATCTTGAAGTTCTTGGAGCTATCCTGAAAAATGAATTTTGTGTAGGTGAAGAATTTGAATTTCGTTTCCTCTCGGATGCCGGTGAGGTATCCGTCTTCTTTCATCGTTATGTCCACCCAAGAGCGACCTTTGATGGCCTTGCTCAGGATACGCGAAACGAAATTCGGATGTTTGTGTTCCGGATCCTGCGAAAGGTCGGTCGCTTTCACGCCGTTGAGCGTGGGTTGCATGGAGCCGGTCGGGATTTTGAAGGGTTGAAGGAAATAGGAGCGAATGCCAATGGCGATGACGAAAGCGACGAAGATCACCTCGACGTTCTCGCGGAGTGCGGAGTTCTTGTGCTGGGGAACAGATTTTTCGCAGACCTTGGTGAGGCTTTTTGCGGTTTCTTTGACCTTCTCCTTGTCCTTGGCGGCGATGGCAGCGTCGAATTCCGCGGAGGCGGCATCGATCTTGGCTCGCTTTTCTTCTGAAAGAATGTCTTCCTTATACTTGAGGAACTTTTTCACGCCTTTCTGGAGGAGGCGGGCTTGCTTCAGATACTTGGGCTGAAAATAGGAAAACATGGAAAAATCGGGGGCAGGTAGAATCGGCGGCGGTGGTGGATTGTCAAAAACCCACGATCAGTTCGTCTTCAGCACTTAGATGAAGGCAATTGGGAAAGTAAACATTCCCCAAGATGCGTTCATCAAAGTGCTGAAGACGAACTGATCGTGGGTTTTTGACAATCCACCACCGCCGCCGATTCTA
>JBCCWV010000250.1:0-6233 GCA_039192745.1 Verrucomicrobiota bacterium
CCTCTCGACTGCCGACAAATGCGTAAGGTCGATCAATTCGAAACTCATCGCAGCCCAGAAGAAGTTCACCGTCGGTTTTTGAACATCGAGCCTTCGAATTGCACTCGATTCCAGTGAGGTCCCGTTCTTTCCAAGGCGCTTAGCGAAATTCGCGGTGATTTCGATTCTCTCTACCATTGGCGCGGTTTTCGCTCCACGGTTAACGCTCGCGGATACGGCGGCGCAATGTCCATATTTTCACTTTGCCTCGGGGTTGTTATCGGTTGGCTTCTCGCTCGCCTTTGGGGCAGCACGCATCAGTTCCGCAACGGGTATAAACATGGCTTTGAAGACGCGATAAGGGCGAGGTTTGGCAGTGAGGAAAGCACTGCCGAGTCGGAGTCCCCTCGATTGGCGCCTTCAGGACAATCCCCGGAGGATTCCATCATTTCAAGGGACGGGCGTCGAACGCAGAACTTCTTCGATGACGGTGCTCGCCGACACGGGAGTTGATTCCCGAAGATCCGCTCCGCTCAAGCGGTGCCGCAGTGCCGCCGGAAAGACTTTCTTCACGTCGTCGGGATAGATAGCGTCTTGTCCAGCCATGAATGCCGCGGCTTGAGCGGCCCGCAGAATGGCAATCGACGCCCTGGAAGAAACGGCAGTTCCAGTGCCCTTTTGCCGGCGCACGGCCTCGCAAAGCTTGGTGATATAGACGCAGATTTTCTCGTGGACGTGGATTCCCTGCACCGTCTGCTGAAGGGCAAGAATCTCATTGGATCCTAGAATGGGCGCATTCGCCTCACTGCGCTTCCCGCCTCCGGTTCCTGCGTGATGGAGAAGGATTCCTGCCTGCACCTCCGGCGGTGGCAAGGCCATTTGGATGGAAACGAGAAACCGGTCGAGTTGCGGCTCCGGCAACGGAAATGTACCCGAGGCATACAAATTGTTTTGCGTCGCGATCACCATGAAGGGTTCCTCCAGTTGATGGGTCACGCCGTCGACGGACGCTTGGCCCTCGTTCATGCATTCGAGCAACGCGCTCTGAATCCGGGGACTCGTGCGATTGATCTCATCAGCGAGAATGAACTGGCTGAAGATCGGCCCTTCAATGAATTCAAACTCCCCCGATTTCTGATTGAACATCGAGTAGCCGAGAATATCCGAGGGCAACAAATCGGGCGTGAATTGGATGCGTTTGAAACTCGAGGAGACGGACGCTGCAAGCGTTTGCGCGAGAGAGGTTTTTCCGATTCCCGGAGCCCCTTCGATCAAGGCATGCCCCTTGGCCAGAAGCGCGACAAGCAGCAAGTCCGTTGCCTCCTCCGCGCCAAGGATAGTTGAAGTCAGGCGCTGGCGAAGGGCTTTGAGGGTTTCATTCATCGCGGTCGAAGCTACCCCATTCCGCTCCATGCGAAATCCCAATCTATCATTGTTCCAAAGCGCAACGGCCCATTCGCCCCATTCGTCGCTACCGGGTCTTGATCAGACTCGCATTCGCCCAATTGGCGTAGTCGGACAAATCCAGATTCACTCCGGGCTCAATGATGAGTGAAAGTGTTCTGGCGCCGCTCAGAGATAGGCTCACGGGAATAGCGTCCATGTCTCCGCGAATCCGCTGCCGAAACCGCTCTTCGCCATCGACCCGCGCGACGAAAACACAGTCGCCACGGCCTTCGGCCGATCGGTCGATACCGATGGATCCAATGAACCGGTCATAGTCCGCACAGTCGAAATCGAGCCGGGTGCCCGCCGCCATTCCAATGCCCTTTTGATAGACTGCGTCATTGATCGTCATCGAATTCATCGTGATCGCCTGATCGCGGGTCCATTCCCGGGCCAGAGATAGAATCGGTTTCCCTTTGGAAAGTTTCGGATCGACGTCCGAGAGGTAGCGCAATCGTGGTGATTGGATGCCAATTCTCGTCACTGACGACCAGGGCGGCTGGAAGTCCAAATCCGGCGTGACCCGGATCATGAGATCCGACGCCTCTTTCCAAATCGCACTCCCAACAATTCTGGAGCCGTCGCCAAGGTTCACAACATAAGGCATTGACACACCCTTATCACGCCACGGTGTAACGAGAACAATGCCGTGAATGCCGGCACGATTCACGTCTTCCAGTTTCCCGTTGTCGTCTCGCTCAAAGACGATTTGCTGGGTTTCGATCTCCTCGACGAATCCATTCGTTTCCAGCACTTCGCCCCGCGGTTGGATCAGGAAGAACCGGTCATACTCGTCCTCCTCCAGCGCTCCGTCGGCAGCATCCGTGAACCGTGGTTCCGGGAAGCCACGGCGAAACCGCGCCGCCCGGACAAGATCTATCGGGATGCGAACCTCCCCTAATATTTCCGTAAAAATCTGAAATTCCTCATCTAACAAACTCACGCCAAGGCATGTCAGGCGCGAGCCGTTCACGAGATACAGGTCGATGGGCGCTGCGGTGGGTGAAAAGCCCTGATCGACAGCGGCATCGATGGAAACGATCTCCCGAAGCTCGTCGAGAGTGTGTACACTATCTCCGATGACAACCTCTCCGCGTTTGGAGATGGCGCTGATTTTCCCATCGAGCATGACGCCTTCGATCGAAATAGCCTGCTTGGAATCGACGACCCCAAACGCCGGCTGACCCGCAACGGCTACGACTCCTCCGATCAACGAGAGAAAGACGCTTCGATTACTCATCCTCCTCCCCGGCTTCTGCCTGCAAGTCCTTGTAGTATTGTTCGACTATCCCGCGATACCTCGGCGGGAGTTTTTCATTGAGGGCGCCCAGCGCTTCGGCCTCTCGCTCACGATCCCGGAGATCATCCCATGCACTCTTTGCCGCGCCTCTTTCCCGGCGCAGCGCCCGAGGGGGCTTCTGGGCGTTGGGATTTCCCCCGGCTTGATTTCCTGAAGCAGAACCGGGCTGATTCCCCTGCTGATTTTCCTGACCCGATTGATTCCCCTCCTGCTGGCTGCTACCGCCTCCGGAGCCTTGGCTGAATTCGTTTTCCTCCGCTTGCTCAATGAGATCGTCGAGCATGGCGATGATCTTTTCCTGAACCGCTTGAGTGGGCTCAGTGGGATCGTCAAAGTCGAGTCGCCGACCGGAGTAGTTCATGTGATCGGCCACGTCATTGATCGACCCCTCCTCAACTCGCTCCATCGTATTCACGATCTCTTCCGCGGAAGCCCGTAGGTGCGCCGGCGCCCATGGCGAATTGTCGATGAATTCATTGAGAGCGTCGGCGGCGGCATCCCGGTTCAGCAATTCGGCGAGGCAGAAGCCTTTGAAGTATTGGGCCTCGGCCGCGTGCAGACAGCCGTCGATTCCTCGCGACGCGGAGACTTCGAAGAACTCGATCGCTTCTTCGTAACGCTCCTCGTTCATCATCGCCCGCCCGTAATAGTAGGAACTCTCTGCCGCCAGATACGGATTATCCAAAGCGCTCATCTCTCGAAGAAGATCGCGAGCCTGCGCCCCCGCCGGGCCGTCCGCGAGAACGTCCAACGTTGCCTCTCCATATTCCGGGTAAGCGGCCATCAAAGCCTGAGTCGCCATCGCCGGGGTCAATTCCTGAAATTCGATGGCTTCCGCGATGATCTCAAGCGCGAATGCCCTGCTCTCGTCATCGATGATTTCGTCTCTTCGCAGGGCCTTGCGGAGGCCTCGGAAATACTCGGTCAAATCCACCGGAGTGGCTTCCGGAGTCTCCAGAAGCGAGGACTCCCGCGCGTTCTCGATCATTTTCTCCACATTCGGCGCCGGGACTCGCTCTTTATCAATAGGTTCCAGGTTTTGCACGCTCCCCAAAGCAGCCGTTGCTCCGAGGAGCACCGCTGCGGGAAAGAGGCACTTTGAACCCGTCCGAATCATGAAGGAAAAACGATACACGCGAACCGTGAAAAGGGAACGTCCGATCATAGGTTTATCGTTTGACAGAAAGGGGCGAAACCACTAAAATCCGCGCTCCCGTGAAAGGCGGGGCACTCGCCCGCGAGAGTGGAAATCAGGCAGGTTGGTCCCGTCGGTTTCATTGGACAACTCCCATTCTCGCTCCGTTCACACGGCCTTGAATCATATCATGAAGACTTTTTCCGCAAAAGCTGAAGAAATCGACCGCAAATGGTGGGTCATCGACGCCGCCGACAAAGTGGTCGGAGACGTTGCTGTCGCCGCCGCGCGTCTGCTCCGCGGCAAGCACAAGGCGATCTTCACTCCTCATGTCGATACGGGTGATCATGTCGTCATTGTGAATGCGGAAAAGGCCCGGTTTTCAGGAAACAAGGAAACGGAAAAAATTTACACGCGCTACAGTGGTTACGTCGGTGGTCAGAAGGTTGAAACACCCCGCATGATCCGTGCCGGAAAACACCCTGAGCGCATTGTGGAAAAAGCGGTGAAGGGCATGATCCCCCACAACAAGCTTGGCGCACAAATTGTTAAAAAACTTCGCGTTTACGCTGGCCCCGATCACAAGCAAGAGGCGCAAGCGCCCGAACCCTTTGAACTCTAGAATAGCAGCAGAGTTTCCCTTCTTTCCTTTTTTCATTCGATGAGCAAGACCGACGACAGCAATACATTCACCGCCACTGGCCGACGCAAAACCGCCGTCGCCCGCGTGATCATGGAACCCGGTGAAGGAAAGATCTTCATCAACGACCGCCCCTACGAGGAATACTTCCCGACTGTCGCCTTGCAGAACATCATGTCTTATCCCTTCCACGCCGTGAACGCGGCGAAGAAGTGGGACGTCCGCATCCGCACCCACGGCGGCGGCCTCTCCGGCCAAGTCGGCGCTGCCCGTCTCGCCATTTCCCGCGCCCTTCTCAAAAGCGACCCGGAACTTCGTGGTCAGTTGAAGGAAGAAGGCCTCCTCACCCGTGATTCACGGATGAAAGAGCGGAAAAAGCCCGGCCAACCCGGCGCACGCAAACGCTTCCAGTTCTCGAAGCGCTAAGTCGAACGGCTTCAGCTGCATTTCTCACCTTTGGGGAACCGCGAAAGGACGCGAAAATTCGCGAGTTTTTGTGGTTTCTTTGTGTCCCTCTCGAGAAAGAGAAAGAGCACTACAGCAATTTGGCGAACACGTCTGGCCTTCGCCCTTGGGCCACGAGCTGTCGCGCGCGTTCGAATGGAAGATCTGCGCCGCTCGATGACTCAAAACCAAGGATTTGGTCAAAGAACTTTGTCGCGTTGGTGCTTAACGCAAAGAGCTTAGTCGCACCCAACCGTTTTGCCCTCTTTTCCGCGTAGCGGACGAGACGTCGGCCGTGGCCACGGTGCTCGTGATCCCGCTTCACAAAGAGGCAGGCCAACTCGGCGACGTTTTCCTCGCGGAAGAAGTGAACCGCAACGTTACCGACGATGTTGCCGTCGATCTCCAGTAGAAAGTAGTCGTCCAGCTTGTCCATGATCTCCTGCTGCGTTCGTGGCGCGAGTTCGGCGCTGGCAATCGAGGCCTGGATCAGTGACATGACCTCAGGAACATCCTCAGGCCGCGCCTCACGGATCTGGTCGTAATCGTCGCCGTGGATCATCGTTCCGACGCCTTCGTTCGAGAACAACTCGGCGAGAAGAACCTCGTTTTCCCGGCCGTCGAGAATGTGCGCACGGGACACACCGTCATTACAGGCGGCGATGGCGAATTTAAAAATCGAAGAGAGCCGCGGCGACGCCGACACGCGATCGCTTTTGGCCAACTCTTCGGCCTCTGCCACGGGGATATGCTTGAAACGAGTGCCGCCTTCGTCGGTGATCCGGTCGTTGGTGACGAAAAGAAGCTTCTCCGCTTTCAACGCGGTGGCGATGGCCAGTGCGACGGCGTCGGAATTGACGCGAAGCATTTGCCCACGCTGATCATACCCTAACGGACCCACCACAGGAAGCATTCCCTCGTTGAGAAAGGTCTCGAGTCGTCCCACATCAATCCGGTCAATCGTTCCCGTCATCAGTTGATCAACGCCATCGACGATCCCTGCCGGTTTTGCGATGACGACGTTCCCCGCGACCGCCTGCAAACCCGCGGTCGTCAATCGCTGCATCAATTCGCCATGCAGACGCGTCACCGCGTCGATGCTCGTCTGCAGGGTGATCTCATCGGTGAGGCCCGTGCCGTCGTCGTTGGAAAGTTCGATTCCTCGCGAGGCGGCCACCTGCCGGATTTGATGGCCAGCGCCATGCACAAGAACCGTCCTAATATTCAGCGAATGCAGGACGGCGATATCGAGGAGCAGATTCGAGAAACCTTCGCGCGCGACAATGAGC
>JBCCWV010000251.1:0-6230 GCA_039192745.1 Verrucomicrobiota bacterium
ATCCATTTGTCATCGGGTCCGGACCTCCGGGCACTAACATCAATGTCATCAAACGTGCCTTCCGCGACGGCTGGGGCGCGGTCATCGCGAAAACGATCAGCCTCGACGCGTCGAAGGTGATCAACGTGAGTCCGCGCTACGCGAAGCTGAAGGCGAAAGAAGGCAAGGAGGTCATCGGTTGGGAAAATATCGAACTTATCAGCGACCGCAGCTTCGACATTTGGCTCGACGAGTTTAAAGAGTGCAAAGACGCCTACCCGGACGGCGTGCTCATCGCGTCCGTCATGGAAGAATATAACAAGGACGCCTGGTATGAAATCATCGAGCGTTGCCAGGACGCCGGCGTGGACGCGTTCGAACTCAATTTCTCCTGTCCCCACGGCCTTCCTGAGCGGAAAATGGGTGCGGCCATGGGCGAGGATCCCGAGATCTTGTCCGAGGTCTGCACGTGGGTAAGTGACGCGGCGAAGATTCCCGTCTGGGCAAAAATGACGCCGAACGTCACGCACATTGAGGACCCCGCGCGTGCCTCGCTCGCAGCCGGTTGCGAAGGCATCTCGGCGATCAACACGATCCGTTCGGTCATGGGCGTCGATCTCGAAACATTGCGACCGGAACCAACTGTCGAAGGTTACACCACGCCGGGCGGTTACTCGAGCAAGGCGGTGAAACCCATCGCTCTTCGCATGGTCATGGAAGTTGCGCAGATGATTCGGTCCGAATTTCCAGGTCGTTCGCTTTCGGCGATCGGCGGTGTGGAAACCGGCGAAGACGCCGCGCAATTCATCTTACTCGGCGGCGACACCGTTCAGGTATGCACTGGCGTCATGAAGTTTGGTTACCGATGCGTGCAAACCATGTGCGAGGAACTGCTCGCGTTCATGGAGTCAAAAGGCTTCGACACCCTTGACGACTTTAAAGGACACAGTCTCGATTACTTCACGACGCACGCCGAACTTGTCCGCATGCAAGCCGAACGCAAAGCGCGCGAGAAAGCGGAGAAAGAAGGCGTCGTTGTGGCCGACGGGCAATGGGACGGTGACGACTTCGTCAAGCAGTCCGACGCCCTTGCCCGGAACTAGTCGCCATGGAAACCCTCCCCAATCTCATCGGCGGCCAGTGGACGAAACCGGCTTCCACCGAAACCGTCGAGGTCAAGAATCCTTCGCGCGGCGAAGGGCTGGCCCTCGTTCCGCTCTCGTCAGGTGCCGACGTGGATGCGGCCGTCGTTGCTGCGAAGAAGGCCTTCCCCGCCTGGCGCGAGACACCGCCAAACACTCGGGCCCAGGTCATGTTTCGCTTGAAAGCGATGCTCGAAGACGAGTTCGACGAACTCGCCCGTGGCATCTCTCGCGAACACGGAAAGACCCTCGTCGAAGCGCGCGGCGACCTTCGGCGCGGGATCGAAATGGTCGAGTACGCCTGCGGGGTACCCACGCTTCTCATGGGCGAAAGCCTCGAAAACATCGCCGCCGGAATCGACTGCCACACCGATCGCGTGCCGCTGGGTGTCGTCGCCGGAATTTGTCCGTTCAACTTTCCCGCCCTCGTCCCCATGTGGATGTGGCCGCTCGCGCTTGTCTGCGGAAATTGCTTCATCCTGAAACCTTCTGAAAAGGTGCCGCTGACCATGCAACGGGTCGCGGAAATGTTGGGCGAAGCCGGACTGCCCGATGGCGTTTTTTCCATCGTGCACGGAGGCCGTGAAACTGTGAATGCTTTGTTAGAGCACCCGGACGTTCAAGCCATTTCCTTTGTCGGTTCCACGCCGGTGGCAAAGGCCATTTACCAAAAGGCCTGCCATCACGGAAAGCGCGTGCAAGCAGCCGGCGGAGCCAAGAATTTCCTCGTCATCCTGCCCGACGCCGATCCCGAAAACACCGCCTCCGCCCTGCGCGACAGCTCCTTCGGCTGCGCCGGTGAGCGTTGCATGGCGGGCTCGATGGCCGTGGCCGTGGGCGAAGCCGGCGAACGGGTTTTGCCCGCTCTCGTCGACCTCGCATCAAGCATGACCGTCGGTCCGACCGACGGGGAGGAACAACCGGACATGGGCGCGGTGATTACCGCCGAACACCGCGACCGGGTGAAGGAACTCATCACACGTGGTGAGTCTCAGGGTGGTTCGCTTCTTGCCGACGGTCGTGGAACGGACGTCGCGGCGGCCCCCGGAGGATTCTACGTGGGTCCGACCATTGTTGACCAAGTGGATTATGGGAATGAACTCGCGACGACGGAAGTCTTCGGCCCGGTCCTCAGCGTGATGCGGGCGAAGACGCTCGACGAGGCCATCGAAGCCGCCAATCGCCAGGCCTTCGGCAACGGCGCGTGCATCTTTACCAGTTCCGGAAAGGCAGCGCGGGAATTCCGCACGCGGGTTTCGGCGGGCATGGTCGGCGTGAACGTCGGTGTCCCGGCACCGCTGGCTTACTTTCCTTTCACCGGTTGGAACCAAAGCTTTTTCGGTGACCTCCACATGCAGGGCCGCGAAGGCGTGCATTTCTACACGAAGCAGAAAACGACCACCGTGCGCTGGTTTCGTTCGGGTGAAGGGGATATCTGGGTTAAAGACTAAGTCTACCCATCATGAGCCTGATTATCCGGAACGGAACTATCGTGACCAGCGAACGGGAGTTCGTTGGCGACGTCTACTGCGAGGGCGAAAAGATCGCTGCTGTTGGCGAAAACCTCGACGCACCCGCGTCGGCCGAAGTGATCGACGCCACCGGGAAGTATGTCTTCCCCGGCTTCATCGATCCGCACGTCCACATCTACCTCCCTTTCATGGGAACGTTTTCGAAGGACGATTACACGAGCGCGAGCGAAGCGGCCCTTGTCGGCGGCACGACGACGCTCATCGAAATGTGCTGCCCGTCCCGCGCCGATGATCCGCTTGAAGCCTTCGAACTTTGGAACAGCAAAGCGGAAGGTATCTCGGCCTGCGACTACACCTTTCACATGGCAGTCACGCGTTTCGACGACGACACCCCGGCCAAGTTGCGAAAGATCGTCGAGGAACACGGCATCGCTTCCTTCAAAATCTTCCTCGCCTACAAGGGCGCTTTCGGAATCGACGACCACGAGCTCTACGAAACCCTGAAGCTCGCCAAGGAACTCGGCGTCATCGTGACTGCGCACTGCGAAAACGCAGACCTCGTCGCGGAACTCCAGCAAAAGCTCGTCGCCGAAGGCAAGACCGGCCCCGAGTGGCACGAACCTTCACGGCCGATGTCGGTCGAAGCGGAAGGTTGCCACCACCTCATGAGCTTCGCCGAACTCACCGGCGCCCACGTCTATGTCGTGCATACCAGTTGCAAGGACGCCATCGACGCCATCACCTCGGCTCGAGACAATCGGGGGGTGAACGCGTGGATCGAGACGGTGATTCCCTATCTCGTTCTCGACAAAACCTCTGCGGAAAAGCCGAACTTCGAGGGCGCAAAATGCGTCATGAGCCCGCCCATTCGCGAAGCGTCTCAGCAGGATGTCCTTTGGAATGCGGTCGCCGATGGCACGGTCAGCACGGTCGCTACCGATCACGCCCCCTTTGATTACCAAACGCAAAAACACATGGGCCACCCCGAGGCCGGGAAATGTGTCGACGCGGAATTCAATCCAACCGGAGCCGCCGGAAACTTCACCACCATTCCCAACGGAATCCCGAGCGTCGAACACCGCGTGAATTTGCTCTACACCCACGGCGTCGCGACGGGTCGCATCGACCTGCAGACCTTCGTCCGCACGGCCAGCACCGAAGCCGCGAAGCTTTTCGGACTGTATCCGCAGAAGGGGGAAATCGCCGTGGGCAGCGATGCCGATCTTGTGGTCTTCGATCCCGAATACCGCGGAACGATGACGTCCGACTCACAATTGATGAATGTCGATTACTGCGCCTTTGAAGGATGGGAACTGAAGGGCCGGCCATCGGTCGTGACTGTGCGCGGCGAAGTGGCCGCCCGCGACGGGGCCTTCACCGGAACCCACGGGCGGGGCCAACTTTTGCGCCGCAAGCCCACCCATGGCTGAGGCCGTTTCCAGCGGCGCGGCTTTGCGGGCGGCGATCGAGAGCGAACGGCCTCTGCAAGTGCTGGGGGCGATCAATGCCTACGCCGCGATCATGGCCGAACGCCTCGGAGCGCGCGCGCTATACCTCTCCGGCGCGGGCGTTGCCAATGCTTCGTTCGGACTCCCTGATCTCGGTTTCACAACACTCGAAGAAGTTTGCGAAGACGCCCGGCGCATTGCGGCCGTCACTTCTCTTCCGCTTCTCGTCGATGCCGACACCGGATGGGAAGATCCGAGAGCGGCTGTCGCGGCGCTTTCCAGAGCGGGTGCCGCTGGTTGTCACCTCGAAGACCAGGTTTCCGCAAAACGCTGCGGCCATCGACCAAACAAAGAACTAGTTTCCACCGAAGAAATGGTCGCTCGCCTTGACTCTGCAGTCGCCGGTCGCCCCGATTCTTCCTTTGTCGTCATGGCACGCACCGACGCCGCTGCCGTCGAGGGCCTCGACGCCGCCATCGAGCGCTCCAAGGCCTACGTCGAAGCGGGGGCTGACATGATTTTTGCCGAAGCGCTCGGCGAGCTCAAGGCATTCCGACGCTTCACCACCGAGATCCGGGTGCCCGTCCTCGCGAACATGACCGAATTCGGAAAAACGCCGCTGCACGCCGCCACGGAGTTCGCTGAAGCTGGTGTTTCCCTCGTCCTCTACCCACTCTCCGCCTTCCGCGCCATGAACAAAGGCGCCGAAGACACGTATCGCGCCATCCTTACCGAAGGCAGCCAGGAGAGCATGGTTTCGCGAATGCAAACCCGGGAGGAACTTTACGAGTATCTCGACTACCATAAAGCCGAGAATGAGCAGGATCGCCGACGAACCGACGGTGCGTAAAATCTAATTTCCTAACATAACCAAACTCATCATGAACGAACCCATCAAAGCGCCCGGCCTCGTCGGCGTCATTTCCGGCGACACTGAAGTTTCCACCGTCGGCAAAGAAGGCCTCGACCTCACCTACCGCGGATTTTCCATCCGCGATCTCGCCGCCCACGCCACCTTTGAAGAGGTCGCCTACTTGCTCATGTACGGCAGCCTGCCGACATCCGCGCAGTTGGACGCCTATTGCCAAAAGCTCGCCGGAATGCGTGGCCTCCCCGCCGGATTGAAAACCGTCCTCGAACAACTCCCCGCCGGCACGCATCCGATGGACGTGCTTCGCACCGGAGTCTCGGCGCTCGGCTGCATGGAACCCGAAGGCGACAACGTTCTCGATTGCGCGGACCGCGCCATCGCGGCGTTTCCCTCCATGCTCCTCTACTGGCACCACTTCGTGGAGACCGGCACACGGATCGACGAGCTCGCGCCCGAGGAATCGACAGTCGCCGGCCATTTCCTGCAACTGCTTCACGGCCAAGCGCCGACTGAGGACCACCGCCGTTGCCTCGACGTCTCGCTCATTCTCTACGCTGAGCACGAGTTCAATGCATCGACCTTCACCGGGCGCGTCATCACCTCGACCCGTTCGGAATTTCACTCCGCCATCACCGGTGCGATCGGCGCCTTGCGCGGACCGCTTCACGGCGGCGCCAACGAGGCCGCGATGGATCTCATTGAAACCTTCGCTTCACCGGAAGAGGCGGACACCGGCATTCGCGAAATGCTCGCGGCGAAGAGACTCATCATGGGCTTCGGCCACCGCGTCTACAAGGAGTCCGACCCGCGTTCCGACATCATCAAGGAGTGGTCGAAAAAACTCTCCGCCGGCCACGAACGCGCGCACCTCTATCCCGTTTCCGAAGTCATCGAAAAACTCATGTGGGACGAAAAACACCTCTTCCCCAACGCCGACTTCTACAGCGCCACTGCCTACCACTACTGTGGCATCCCGACCCCGCTCTTCACCCCTATCTTCGTCATCTCCCGCATCACCGGCTGGACCGCCCACGTCATCGAAGAACGCGCCGCCGGCAAACTCATCCGCCCCACCGGTGATTATGTGGGACCCGCGCCGACAGAGTGGGTGCCGATAGAGGAGCGGTGAAAATGGCAGATCGAGGTGCTCCCTCCTGAACCGCCCCCAACTCCGTCCCACGGATTCAGAAAAAGAGAAGCCCCCCGGACGGTGCCACCTTCAAGGTCGCACCGTCCCGCATCCATCCGGACCGATTAAACCAAGGCGGCCCCGACGCCGAAATACCCCCGCCCACCGGCCCGGCAAAATCACACCTGC
>JBCCWV010000252.1:0-6226 GCA_039192745.1 Verrucomicrobiota bacterium
ACCGGTGGGCGCGGTCGCGTCAGGCAGTGCGGCCAACGTAATGGCCTGCGCATCATTGTTTGTATCTGACGCGCGACTTATTGGAGCAGCGCGCGGTTGACGGTCATTCCACCTTCGCCTGCTCGAACAACCACTCATGGGTTTCCTCGTCTGAAAAAACTTTCCCCGAGATGAGGTGTCCCTCGCCTTTAAACTCGGTGTATTTCACCTTACTCCCACCAGCGTCCTTGATGGCTTTCACGAGATTCCGGCTTTGATCGACTTTTACGGAGTCGTCATTTTCCCCGTGGAAGGCCCAGATCGGGATGTCCTTGATCTTTGACCCGTTGTTCGGGCTTCCACCGCCCGCTACGGGAATACCAGCGGCGAAGAGTTCAGGCTCGCGAGCGAGTAATCCCCAGGTGCCGTATCCACCCATCGAAAATCCACACAGGTAAATTCGGTTCCGTTCTACAGGTGCCCTTTCGATCAAGTCCTTGATGAGAGCGATGACCTGATCGCCGGGATTCCCTGTCCAATTCTGGTCCGTCGGACACTGCGGAACGACGAGAATGGCCTCGCGTTTGTCGTAAAAGGCGGGCTTAGCAAAATTCCTAACATCCCCACCAAGCTGGCTTTCGTTGTCACTGCCCCGCTGACCTGATCCGTGAAGATAGACCACCAGCGGATAGCTCTCGGTCGCCTTGAATCGATTCGACGCGTAAAGCCGGTAAGGAAGTGCTCCGTCGAAGACCATCTTTTCCCAATCGCCGGTGAACTTGGAAAAGTAAGGACCACTTTCGATTTCATCCGGTCGCGAACCCTCCTCGAGCTTCGCCTTCACGTAAGCGCGGTCGTCTTCAGATAGTTTATCCAGCGCCAGCGTGAAGCGGCGTCCGTCGGACTCACGGCGGATCGTGACCTCGGTTTCCGTCGCACTGATGAACTCGGCTTCGAGTGTCTTGCCGTCGGCGGAGGTCCAAGTGCGGGAGTTCGCGAGCGAAGTCACCACGGCCAGCGCGAAAAGAAAAGCGGAGAGAATCAGGGATTTCATGGGTGTTTCCCCTGTTTTACACGGAATTCCGGGCCATTCCCACCCTGAAATTCACTCGTAAGGAATGGCCGAATCCGTTACGTTAACTGGAGACTTTTTCACTCGAAACATGGAGTTCCCCCGTCCAGTCCGTGCAGCCGTCATTCTCGGCCTGCTTGGCACGCCTCTCTCGGCGTGGGCGGTGGACTTTGAGCGGGATGTTCTTCCGATTTTCGAGGCGCATTGCGTGGAATGCCATGGAATGGACAAACAACGTGGAGGCGTTGGCCTTGCCACCTTCCATCATTCGCAACAACCCACCGATTCCGGCGAACCGCTGCTCATCGCGGGAGCGCCAAAAGAAAGCGTGCTCGTGCACATGATCGAAGAAGGTGCGGAGAAACGCATGCCGCTCAATCGCCCGCCGCTTTCATCTGCCGAAATTGAAACGATCAAGTCGTGGATTTCAGAAGGCGCTGTGCGACCCGACGACGGCTGGCGTCCGCCGAAACATTGGGCCTACGAAAAACCCATTCGCCCATCCGTTCCTAAACGAAAGAGTAATCACTGGGGCCGAAATGAAATCGACGCCTTTGTCCTAGCAAAACAAAAGGAGCTTGGCTTTACACCCAACCCGGAAGCCGAACCCGCGCAGCTCCTCCGCCGTCTCTACCTCGATCTGATCGGATTGCCGCCGACGGTCGAAGAAGTGGACGCTTTCCTCACCGATTACTCGGATGAGTCCTACGAGCCCGTCGTCGATGAACTTCTCTCCCGCCCACAATTTGGCGAACGCTGGGCGCAACACTGGCTCGACCTTGCGCGCTTCGCCGACAGCGAAGGCTACCAGCGCGACGAATACCGCTGGGTCTGGCCCTACCGCGACTGGGTGATCAAGGCCTTGAACGACGACATGCCTTTCGATCAGTTTACAATCGAGCAATTGGCCGGTGATCTCCTGCCGGAACCTACCGAATCGCAACTCATCGCCACCGGTTTCCATCGCAACACCCCCCTCAATCTCGAGGCCGGCACCGACCCGGAGTCGGATCGTTACTTACAAATCGTCGAGCGCGTGAACACGACCGGAACGGTCTGGCTCGGAACGACCCTTTCCTGTGCTCAGTGCCACAACCACAAATACGATCCGATCTCGACGAACGAATACTACGAGCTTTACGCTTTTTACAATGGGACGGCCAACGAGAGCCGCCAGACTGGATCCGGGATGGGCATGAGCAATATGGTTTACATCGGCGCCGACTATGACATGCAGTCGGCGAAAACAATCCGCCCCATGCGCAACGAGCGGCAGCAACGGCTCGACGCCGCGAAGATGGAGCTGACTTCCATGGTCGAGCCAGAAATCGGAAAGCTCCGCGACAACGAGGAGGAGTGGAAAAAGCTGGCCGGCAATGTCCGCAAATCGATGGCGAAGGACCCCATGGAACGGAAAGCCTCTGACCTGAAGCTCATCGTCACCAACGTTTTCAAAAAGAACCGTGAAGCCAGCAAATTGCTGAAGACGGTGACCGACATCGAAGAAGAGATCGAACCCTACGTGAACCCATCCGCCCGGGTCATGCAGGACACCGAGATGCGGGAGACCTTTGTCGCCAAACGCGGAGACTTCCTTGCGAAGGGGACGAAAGTCAGCGCAGCCACGCCGGACGTCCTTCACGAATTTCCCGATGATTCACCACGCAACCGGCTCGGTTTGGCGAATTGGTTAGTGTCGCCTGAGAACCCGCTCACTCCGCGCGTCACCGCGAACCGCCTTTGGGCACAAATCTTCGGCGTGGGCCTTGTCACCACTTTGGACGACTTCGGCACAATGAGCGAAGAGCCGACACATCCGGAACTGCTCGATTGGCTCGCTCTCGCCTTTGTCGAGGAAGATGCGTGGTCCATGAAGCGTTTTATTCGCCGGATGGTTCTTTCCAGCACTTACCGGCAAAGCAACGAAGTAAAACCCGACGCGCTCGCCAAGGACTCGAACAACCAATTCTACTGGCGTCACCCCGGACATCGCCTTCCTGCAGAAACCATCCGCGACAATGCCCTTGCCATCAGCGGTCGGCTTTCACCCCGCATGGGCGGACCGTCCGTCAAACCCATGCAACCCGACGGCGTTTGGCGAAACTCCGCCGGAGCCGGGCCAAACTACTATGTGCCTTCGGTCGGGCAGGATCTTTATCGCCGTGGAATTTACACGCTTATCAAACGTCAGGCTCCGTTCCCGGCATTCCTCAACTTCGACGCCCCCGACCGAGGAGCCTGCGTTGTCCAACGGACTCGCAGCAACACGCCGCTCCAGGCGCTGACGTTGATGAACGACCCATCGTTCGTCTCCATGACCAACGCCTTCGCCAAGCGCATCGCCGCGCATGAAGCGGAGACCGATCGCCAACGCATTCACTGGGCATTCCGCAACACGTTGGCCCGTTATCCCACTTTTGAAGAACTCGACATCCTCGAGGAACTCTTCGAACAAGGCAAAGCCGCGAAAAAGAATGAAGACCACGCCGGTTGGTTCGACGTCGCAAGCACCCTCTTCAACCTGCACGAAACCATTTCGAGGCCGTAGCCAGTAGAACGGGCTTCCAGCCTGTTCCCGTCCGCTCATAAAACTAACAAACCTCCAAAACCCCACCCATCGTCAAATCCACCGCCCGAACAAAGCCCACCCACCCAGGACGATGAATTCCAATTCACGATATCACAACGCCTCCGCCGAACTCCGTCAACGTCTCGACGCCTGTGCTACGATGTCTAACCGCCGCACTTTCCTCTCCGGCGCCGGTATGGGGATGGGAAGCCTCGCCCTAAACTCGCTCCTCACCCCGAATCTCCTCGGCTCAACCACCGCACGAACCCACCTGCCAGCAAGAGCGAAGAACGTGATTTTCCTCCACATGGTCGGTGCCCCTTCGCAGCTCGACCTTTTCGACTACAAACCGAAGCTGCAGGAATACGATCGCAAACTCGCGCCCGACGAATTCATCGAAGGCAAGCGCTTCGCCTTCCTCCGCGGCCACCCAAAACTCCTCGGAACGCCCTACGAATTCAAAAAATGCGGCGAGGGCGGCACTTACATCTCCGAACTCTTACCCAATCTTCAAACCGTCGCCGACGACCTCTGCGTCATCCGTTCGATGCATACCGAGGAGTTCAATCACGCGCCCGCGCAGATGCTTTTCCACACCGGACTCAATCGCCGCGGCAATCCCAGCATCGGCTCATGGGTCGATTACGGACTCGGTAGCGCCAACGAAAACCTGCCGGCCTACGTCGTCTTTCTTTCGGGAGTGACGCCCGGTGCTGGCGCTTCCCTCTGGAACAACGGCTTCCTGCCCAGCGTGCATCAGGGAATTCAATTTCGCTCCGAAGGCGAACCAGTTCTCTTTCTCGATAATCCGAGGAGCGTCGACAAGAACCGCCGCCGCCGCATCATCGACGGCGTTCAGGCACTGAATCAAATGAATCACCAGCGCATCAGCGACCCCGAGATCGTCACGCGCATGGAGCAATATGAGATGGCCTTCCGCATGCAATCCAGCGTGCCCAATCTCATGGCCATCAACGATGAGCCCCAACACATCATGGACCTTTACGGCGAAGGTGAGTTCGCCCGCCAGTGCCTTTACGCCCGCCGCATGGTCGAACGCGGCGTCCGCTTCGTTGAGCTTTTCCATTCCCAATGGGATACACACAACACTCAGGACAAACGGCTTCGAACCCTCTGCAAACAGGTCGATCAGCCCATCACCGCTCTCCTCAAGGATCTCAAACAGCGCGGACTTCTCGACGACACGCTCGTCATCTGGGGCGGTGAGTTTGGACGCACGCCCATGCTGCAAGGCGATGAGTCGAAAGAAAAGTGTGGCCGTGATCATCACAAGGAAGCCTTCACAATCTGGATGGCGGGCGGCGGCATCAAGGGCGGCCTCAACTACGGTGCCACCGACGACATGGGCTACTACGTCGCCGAGAACAAAGTCCACATCCGCGATTTCCACGCCACCTTGTTGCACTTGTTAGGTATCGACCACGAGCTTTCCACCTTCCGCTTCCAAGGCCTCGACCAGCGCCTCACGGGAGTCGAGGAAGCACACGTGCTGAGGGATATTCTGGCATAACACGAGCCCGCCTCATTATTTTTGAACCACGAAAGACGCGAAAGGGCGCGAATTTTATTCTCTCTTCTTTTCCGCCCTTCGTCCCCGTACTGCTCCCCATCATTCGTGTCCATTCGTGAACATTTTCTCCTCCATTCGAGTAAAAAAGAAAAAAACAGGTAACCCCAAATAGAAACAACTCTTCTCAAGTCACCCATCCGGCCCACAAAGGCGGATCATGGCCTTAAACGGTCCACCAGCGCAAGCCCGCGGAAAGGGTGCTCTCACCTCCAAATTCACTATCATCAAACTGACCCTGCAGGGTTTATAATACGGCTTCTAATCCTTCTTGCGCCGTTTTAACGCCTCATACTTTTCCTTGGTCCTCTCCCAACCTTCGCGCAATCGACGAAATTCGGCGTCTGCCTGAAGGATTCGGCCTCCCACTCGCTCCAAATAGGATGCGAAATACGTTTCCTCGTTGAGCGCTCTTTCCACGGGGGAACTTTGAAGATCGTTGTATACTTCTTCCAAAGCTTGCACCGCGTTCGAAGTGTCGTGCGACTCGGCAACGCGAAGACGCATTTCTTCCCGGTCCTTGAGCGGAGAAATATTTCCCAAAAGTCTTTCTATCGTTGCCCTTCCGACCGGCAATCTCATTTCCGGTCGGACCGAGAAGTTGTATTCGGCAAAATCCACGAAGTTCTCCAAACCCACCGGCTCATCGATAAGCCCACCATGAAGCGGTATCACGGCACAGCCGCACGCCATGGCTTCCAACGCACTTCGACCGACGGCAAAAACGAGATCGTAATCCGGAAGGATCTCCGGAATGTTTTCGGTCACATTGCCAAAGCGCCATCCAATCGCGTCCAGTTCGATTCCCCGCGAAGCGCAAGCTTCCCGCATTGCTTCCACTTCCGCACCTTCTTTGAGATAGTTGCTGAGAACCAGCGCTTTTGCGATCCCATCGGTCTGGTTTTCGCGGGACTTGTACTTTTCCACTTCGATGCACAGCGGCACCTGCACGAAAAGTGTGGGGTCGATTCCCATGATCGATTCAAAACTGTCCCGAAACATGGGACTTGATCCCGCG
>JBCCWV010000253.1:0-6204 GCA_039192745.1 Verrucomicrobiota bacterium
GCTGTCGATGACGGTTGGCGAGATTGGGATATTGAGCTTCGTGACAGCCGGTTTTGGCGCGTGCGTTTGACGACGGTGACGGAATACCACGGCGATCGCGGACGATTGCTTCGCTTGCGATTTGCCTCGCGGGTTACCCGCCTGCATGTCGCGGGCAGCGTCCTTCTTGCAGCGCTCATGGGGTCTATCGTCTTTTTCATCGAAAGTCCCCTGCGTATGCTCTGGCTTGTGGGGCTTTGGCTGGTGTGGTGGATTTTTCTTGAGCTGCTCCATCGAGGACAAGTTGAACAGTTCATGTTGACTGCGCGACGGGTGGCGCGAGATCTCGGCTTCGTGCCTGGGCCCGTGGAGGAATCCTGAGATGCCGGAAGAAGACCTCAGAACGGCCGACTTTGACTATGATTTGCCGGAAGAATTGATTGCCTCCGAGCCGACGGCGAAGCGCGATCAATCGCGGATGCTCGTGGTGGACCGCGAGAAAGGGGTGATCGAACATCGTCAGTTCGCGGACCTGCCCGGCTATGTCGATGTTGATGACTTGTTCGTCTTCAACAACACAAGGGTGGTTCGGGCCCGATTCTTTTCCACCGATGGGAGGAATATTGAGTTGGTTCGATTAGAAGAGACTCAGCCGCTCACGTGGAAGTGTCTCGTTCGTCCCGGAAAAAAAATGAGGTTGGGAAAAAAGATCGAAGTTGGCGACGCCACCGGCGAGGTGATCGATGTCCTCCAGTCCGGAGAGCGCCTGATTTGTTTTGATCGCCCGGTCGATGAAGAAGCGCACGGCCATCTCGCGTTGCCTCATTACATGAATCGCGAAGACCAGCCCTCCGATCATGAGCGTTATCAGACGGTGTATGCGGAAAAGGAGGGAGCCATCGCTGCTCCGACGGCGGGGTTGCATTTCACGCCCGAACTGATGGAAACGTTGCCACACGCGTTTCTCACCCTGCATGTGGGAGTGGGCACCTTTGCGCCGGTGAAAGCCGAACGCGTGCAGGAACACCAAATGCACAGCGAGCGATTCGAACTGAACGAAGAGGCATGTGCCGCCATTAAGTCGGCCAATCGAGTTACGGCGGTTGGGACAACCGTCATGCGGGTCCTCGAACATCTCGTCTCGACGGGCGGAGTTCGACCCTGTGTGGGGGAGACGGACATCTTCATTTACCCGCCATATCAATTTGGCGCCGTCGATCGGTTGCTCACCAACTTTCATCTTCCACAGAGCACGCTGTTGATGCTGGTCAGTGCTTTCGCCGGGACGGAGTTGATCCAGGAAGCCTATGCACAAGCCGTGGCGGAAAGGTATCGCTTTTTCAGCTACGGGGATTGCATGCTTATTCTCTAGGCTTGGGAATCGCGAGTTGATCGAGAAACGGAAGCCGCTCTCGAAGCGGTGAATCCGATGGCAGCGCGAGGTCGCCGTTTTCCCTGTCTTTGAATCCAGGATCAGTGGCGAGAAAGACGTTTCCGGATTGCTTCAATTTTTCGAGAGGCCCGGCGTAGGCGGTGGCGACAGTGCCATGGGCGAGGGGCCGGGAATCGTTGACGATGAGATTCTCGGTAAACGAGTTTGTCTCCGGAAGTTGGCGGTCAGATTGCAAAAGCGATTTCAGCTCCGGGTATTTTTGCGTGTGGGCCGTGAGGCGGGGGAAGCGCGACTTCCAAGCGCTCAACTGTTCCGGGAAGTCCTCTTTGCCAAAACTGTTCCACCAATAAGCAACATGCACGGGGCGTGCGCAGTCGATAAAGAGATTGCGCCGGATGTGCACTTCGCCACCGCCATGGAGCATGATGCCCCAGCTGTCCTCGTGATCGCCAACCCGCAGGAAAGCGTTTTCTTCAATGGCAAATCCGCAAGTGCCGTTGTCGAGATAGATCGCGCCGGTGGACCGCCCGCCCTGCGCGAGATCATGGAACAGGTTGTGACGAATGACGTGGCCTCGCATCTCCGGTTGATCTCCGGTGTTCACATAGATGGCGCCCATGTCGCGGAATCGAAGCGAGGTCCGCGTGAAGATGTTCTTCTCAACGGTGAAATCGTTTCCGGTCATTTCGATGGCCATGTGAGGCAGCTCGGAGAAGTGGCAACCACGGACGGTGTGTCCGGCACCTTCGAGGGCGACCGCGGGTTGGAATATTTGGTTCACCTGAGCGTTTCTGATGAAGGAACAGTTTTCGATGGAACTGTCTGAAGGTAAGAGAGTTTTTAGGTTTCCTCCGCTGAGTCGTACGCCGATTCCGCCGATGTCACTGAAAAGGCATTGCCGAAGGCGGATCGCTTCGCCCTGAGCGCGCAAACCCTCGCCGGAAACGTTCCGCACGGCGCAGTCGATGATGGTGATGTTAGAGCAGTCTTCTACCACGACTCCATCCGACCGGCCTCCATCGAACTGAAGGCCTTGAATCGTAACGTCGCTCGAGTTGCGAATGCGAAGAAGCGGACGGTTGAGGCGAGTGAGTTCCGTGAAGGGAATCTTCCCCGGACTTGGTGGCGGGAGAAAGTAAATCTTATGCCGACGTCGGTCGATGTAGTACTCACCCAGAGCGTCAATCTCTTCCAGAAGATTCACGAATTGAACTTCAGTGTGAAGCCAGTCTTCATCCCGAATGCCGGAAACTTCCCCGTGTCGAAGTTCCACGAGACCGCGGACAGGATTCACGCGTTTCACCTGATTGAAAGTCCAATGCCAGTCGCGCCCGAGAATGCCGTCGATCCAAACTTCATCGGCGGATGACCAATTAGACATGCGTGAGGTATCCAGTCGGAACACGCCACCTTTCTCGTAGAATGCGTCGCCGTCTTCGGTGCGATTCGGTCCGGCGACGAGGACTTCTGCGACCGGTATGCGGGAGTCATTCGGCCAATGGGCGAGCGTCATGGCCTTGCCGTTAAAGATCAGTCTGGCTGGTGGAGTTTCGGCGAATTTATTGGCTTCGAATCCGCGTCTAGTGAGCTTCCCAAGGTCGCGAACTTGTGACTTTGGAAGGGAAAACTCGACGAGCCGGGGCCTGACGGATGCATCGACGATGCGGTCCAGTATTTCCGCGTCTGTCACCCGCTGCCAGCCTGAAGCCTGCAGGATGGATGAACCGGAAATGACGGCTGTTTCAGCGCTTTCTGGGCCGAGGATGGTGAGCTCACGGGAGCGATGAACAGAGAGGGTTTCGTCCAATTCATAGCGTCCGGGATTTAAGCGAATGATGCTTCCGGGACGGCTTGTCTTGATGGCTCTGGTAAGTTCTGCGGGTGTTCCGACGATGGTTTCTCCACGTAATGGAAGGACGCTCTGAGCGAGCAGGCAGAGGGCAGCAAGACAGGTGAACTGAAAGTGTCGCGCTCTTGAATTGTGGCACGGTGGCACCACTCAAGTTACTCCAGATTGGAGGCGAAGGAAACTACGTGGCCGATTGCACGTGATTCAAGACCGTCCACATTTGTGCACCGGGAGAGTCGGCAATATTGACGACGAGGAAGCGCTCTGGTTCTTCGGGAATCTCCAAGGTGGCCAGTTGGGAATCAAGCAGGCTCGCGGGCATGTATTCGTGGGAGCGATTCTTCACGCGGGCATCAAGTATCCTGCGGTCGCCATGCATAACGACGAAGAGGGTCTCGGGGTCGCCTTCGCGAAGGAGGTCGCGATACGTTTTCTTCAAAGCAGAACAGCTCACGCAGAGGTGGGGCTCGGAATTGACGGCTGCAATTTCCGCAGCGAGGGCCTTCAACCAGCCTTCTCGATCATCGTCGTCGAGTGGCTCACCGGAACGCATTTTTTCGACGTTCTCTGGTGGATGGAATTCATCGCCTTCGAGGAAGCGGCACTGCAACTTCGCGGCGACACGCTTGCCAAGCGTGGTTTTTCCGCAACCGGACACGCCCATGAAGATGAGGGTCATTCCGCCTCGGATTCAGAGAAACTGATGTCGACCATGAGGTCGCTGGCGATCTTTTCAATCTCGCGGTGAATCGCCGCTTCGTCCGCGCCGTCGGGAAGGCGTGCCTGAATATTGGCGCGAAAAAGCTGCTCGCCGGACATGGGCGCGCTCTCGCAGGCGCTGTGGAGTTTCTCGACATTTACCCCGCATTCAGCCAGACAATGGGCGATTTTCCGAACGATGCCGAGCCGGTCCTGCCCGATGATATCGAGGACGAGCGGCTTGCCGGGAGGCGTAGCGCTTGCCGTAGAGTCTGCTGCTTCTTCCACATGCACGCGCAGGCCGTTGATCGACTTTGCTGCCGATTGAAGCGCATCCGCATTCTCCGTGGGAACCTGGACGGTGACGATGCCGGTGAATTTGTTCGCGAGATGGGCGAGCTGACTCTCCAGCCAGTTGCCCTCGTGATCGACGATGATTTCTGCGAGCTGGTCGACGAGCCCGGGCCGGTCGTCGCCGATGATGGTCATGACTAAGTGGGTGAACATGGGGGTTGGATGATTAGATGATTGGAGATTGGTTAATTTGGATTGGATCAAAGGAGGGCATCAGAGTTTCCTGTGATTGGCGAAAGGTGTAGTTCTCGCAAGAAATACTCCTAATCTCTAATTCTAATCACCCGATCTTCTCTCCACTAACTGCTGCGTCTGTTTCACTTTTACGATTGTCCGATCGCCGAGAATGCCGCTCCAATGGGAGTTCGGGTAGAGGATGCAATCACGGCCCAACAAACTTCCGGGGCTAATAACCGTATTACAACCGACTTCCGTGCGATCACCGACTATGGCGGAGAATTTCCGCAAGCCGGTGTCGATGTTTTCACCTTCGTGACGGATTTTTATGTTCGCGCGATCGAGGCGGACGTTGGAAAGAATGACGCCGGCGCCGAGGTGGGCCTTGTAGCCGAGGATGGCGTCGCCGACATAATTGAAGTGGGGGACTTCGCAGTTGTCGAAGAGGAGGCAGTTCTTGAACTCGCAGGAATTTCCGAGTGTGCAGTTGTCGCCAGTGATGACGTTGCCGCGGATGTAGGCGCCGGTGCGAATGGTGCAGTTTTTACCGATCAATGTGGGGCCGTTGATGACGGCGCCGGGTTCGACGACGGTTCCTTCGCCGATTTGGACCTGTCCGGTGATGTGGGCGTGTTCGCTGATTTCGCCGGATTGGGGAAAATTGTCTTTGGCGGCGAGGTAGGGAGCGATTTGCTTCAATGCCGACCACACGGGTTCGCCGTTGGCGAAGAGATTGCCGTGGGATGTGTGTTCAAGATCGAGAAACGATGCCGGTTCGAGCATGGCGGAATAGTAACACAGGCTTCCAGCCTGTGAATGCAGTCTGGCGGTTTTTCCGGGCTCGGGCTGGCAGGTTCTCTCGAAGAAGATCGTCGGGACTTTTGAGAGCTGCGGAGACGGGCTGGAAGCCTGTCTTACTGCCTAGACCTGCATGATGTCGGCCTCTTTTTTCTTGAGGTGTTCGTCGACGGATTTGGTGTGCTTGTCAGTCACTTCCTGGACTTCTTTTTCCATTAAAGTGACGTCGTCTTCGGTGATGTCATTGTCGCCCTTGAGCTTCTTGATGGCGTCCATGCCAGCCTTGCGGGCGCCACGGACGGAGACTCTCGCGTCCTCGGCCATACCTTTGACGACTTTGACGAGATCCTTTCGGCGGTCTTCAGAAAGCTCGGGGATGGAGATGCGAATGACAGTGCCGTCGAGCGCGGGATTCAGGCCGAGCTTCGATTCCTTCACTGCTCGCTCGATGTCGGGGGCGATATTCGGGTCGAAGGGAGAGATGACGAGTAATCGCGGCTCCGGCGTGTTCACGACGGCGAGCTGCTGCAGCTTCATCGACGAGCCGTAACTTTCGACTTTCACATCGAGATTTTCGACGAGGGTTGGTGAGGCCTTGCCGGTGCTCACGCTGGAGAATTCCTGCAAAAGGTGATCGACGGCCTTTTGCATTGCGGCGTCGGTTTCAGGGGTAACGGATTCTGCGTCCATGGGATTTGGTAGTTGGTGATTAAAAACGTAGTTTCGAAATTACTTCTCGCGCTGAACGTCAATTTCCGCAAGTAGGTCGCGAATGCGGTGGCAGTCTTTTACGCCAAGGATTGTAACAGTACTGTCTGCGCCCCCGGCTTTTGTCGAGAGTTCGAGTGCGTCGATGCCAACTTTTCCCATCAGTTTGTTATGAATCACAGCATAATCGACGATGGCATTGAAATGGATTTTTCGATCTTTTGACTGCCGATTGCCGATTTTGAAA
>JBCCWV010000254.1:0-6136 GCA_039192745.1 Verrucomicrobiota bacterium
ATACCGAACCGCTGCACAAGGTGACGATCATCCCGCGCGGTCCGTCTCTCGGTTCCACGATGTGGCTTCCTGAGGAAGACAAGTACAACAACCGCAAGAACGAACTCGTAGACAATCTCATCGTCACGATGGGCGGTCGCGTTGCGGAAGAAATCACTTTCGGCGACGTTACCAGCGGAGCCTCCGGCGACATCAAGATGGCGACTGACCTCGCTCGCAAAATGGTTTGCCAATGGGGCATGAGCGAGGAACTCGGCATGGTCGAATACGGCGACCACCAAGAACATCTCTTCCTTGCCCGCGACATGGCGGCCGGACGTAACTACAGCGAAGACACCGCTCAAAAGATCGATCACGAGGTCAAGCGCCTCATCGACAACGCCTACCAAAAAGCCAAGGACCTTCTTCTCGACCACCGCAAGGAACTCGAGTTAATCGCCAAAGCGCTCCTTGAATTCGAGACTCTCGACGGAAAACACATCCGCGACATCATCGAGCACGGCGAAATGCTCGATCCGCCCACCAGCCCGAAGCCGCCGACACCTCCCGTCGAGGCGAAGGCCGAGAAGCCTGCGAAGGAAGACGACAAGAAGTCTGAAAGCGGCGATTTCCCCGGTGATCTTGCCCCGGCGGGCGCGTGACTCCGCGGGATTGACCGTCGCAAAAATGACCCCCATTGGGGTTGTTTGGCTCTCTTAACTCGACACGGTAACCCATGGCCTCACCCCGACTCGCCGCCCTGATTTGCTTTCTATTCTCCTTGTGGTCAATACCTGCCATTGCAGACCATCACGAGAAGAAAAAGAATTCACCGCCACCCAAAGAGGAGAAACCAGAGAAGAACAAGAACGACGATCCTCCGAAAGAGGAAATCTCCATCACGCAAGGGTCAGTGCGGATTGACGGCACGCCGATCAAATACGATGCCACGGCCGGGAAACTCCACCTAAAGACCGAGAAAGAAGACAAGACCAAGGCGGAAGTCTTCTACACACTCTACCAACTCAAGGACGCCACCGAAACCGCGACCCGCCCGATCACGTTTTGCTTCAACGGCGGGCCCGGCTCTTCTTCCGTCTGGCTGCACCTCGGGGCCCTCGGACCTCGTCGCGTTCAACTCAGCAAAAATGGGACCTCCACTCCCCCGCCACCCTATCGACTCGTCGACAATGAGTACTCCATGCTCGACATCAGCGATCTTGTCCTCGTGGACCCGGTCAGCACCGGCTACAGCCGTGCCGAAGACAGCGAACCCTCCGACTTTCATGGCTTCAATGAGGACATTTCCTCGATGGCCGAGTTCATCCGCCTTTTCATCACGCGGCATGAACGGTGGGACTCGCCCAAATATCTTCTCGGCGAAAGCTACGGTGCGATTCGCGTCTCCGGTCTCGCCGATACCCTGCAATCGAAACACGGCCTCTACCTGAATGGCGTCACCCTGCTTTCGGGTGTCCTCGACTTCCGCACGCTTGTCTCCCATCCGGGAAGCGACCTCGTTCATGTCCTTTACATGCCGGCTTACGCCGCCACCGCCCATTATCACGGAAAATTAAAAGGCGCGTTAGCCGAAGACCTTCAGAAAGCAATGCGCGACGCGGAGAACTTCGCTTTCGATGAATACATGCCCGCCCTGCTCCGCGGTGACTCACTCGACATCACGAAGAAGGCCGAAATAGCCGGAAAGATGTCGCGCTTCACTGGCTTGAGCATCGATTACCTCATCAAAGCCGACCTGCGCCCGGGACCCACACGATTCCGCAAAGAGTTGCTGCGTGACGAAGAGTCGACCGTCGGGCGCTTCGATGCCCGCATCAAGGGGACTGACCGCGACACTCTTCGCAGTTCTCCCGACTACGACCCTTCCTACACCGTTATCTTCGGCGCATTCAGTTCCGCCCAGAATGCTTATCTTCGCGAGGAGTTGAAGTTCGAGAGCGATATCCCCTACGAAATCCTCTCTTCAAAAGTCCATCCGTGGAGCTACAAACCATTCACAAACCGCTACGTCAACGTCACCGACAAGATCACAAACGCCATGCGCACCAACGTCGATCTCGAGTTCCTCGTTCTCGGCGGATACCACGACCTCGCAACCCCTCCCGCCGCCATCCGTTACTCCCTGAACCACCTACCCACTTTGCCGGAATCCAAGGACCGCATCCACTACCACGACTACGACGGCGGCCACATGATGTACACGAACATTCCATCGCTCAAAGCAATGAAAGACGACTTGAAAGCGTTCTATGAACGTACGAAAAACGTAAAGTCCACGCAGAACCAGAAGTAGAAAACCATGACATCGATGACCAAACTCAGTATCGGCACCGGCGCCGCTCTCATCGCGCTAGCCGTCGGCTTTTTCCTAGCAACCGGCGCTACTCAGAAGACCGCCCTTATTCCAGTCGCCTTCGGCATCCCCATCCTCATCATGGGATTTCTGGCCAAGGATGAGAAGAAACGGAAAATGGCTGCCCACATCGCCGTACTGATCGCTCTTCTCGGCCTCGGAGGCGGATTCGGCATGGGGATTCCCAAGCTCATCAAGGAAGGTCCCGGACTCGCCGTGATCGAACAGATCATCATGGGCGTGATCTGTCTCGGCTATATTATTTTCGCGGTAAAGTCATTCATTGCGGCTCGAAAGGCGGGGTAGCAAAAGGAGGTCATGCGTTCCGCCTATCGTGGGACTGCCTTGGATTTCGCCTTCTCCCTAGAACAGACTGGAAGCCCGTTTACCGACTCAGCCACGAGGGTTGACTTAATTAATCGCCGGGAATAGCCTCGCGGCATGTTTAGTCGTGCCTTCTACCTGATCCTTCCACTGCTTGTTTCGATCAATATATGTTCGTGCAAGTCCTCCGGGATCATCAAAGATCAATCAGCCGATCACGCCGCCGTTTTCGACCCGACACCTTCGGCTCTGGCTCCCGCTTATGTCATTTCACAAAAAGGGGAAAAGCAGGAGGTCGACCGGGTCATCGCCGACGAGTTGAAACTGAGGAAAATTCCCGCCACTTACGGGCCGAAAGAGCAGATGCCTCCCGGAACGAAAACCTACATTACTTACGAAGACCGGTGGATGTGGGATATCACCATGTATCTCCTGCAACTGGATATGCAGGTTTATGACGCCGCGACAAATACACCCCTCGCGACCGCTCATTCCCGGCGAACGAGCATGGTGAGAAAGTCCAAGGAGGCGATGGTGAAAGAAGTCATCGACTACGTGATGAAAGTGGAAAAACCACAGTGAAACCTTTCCTCTTTCCACTCCTGATCGTCTCATTCCTTTTCGGGGGCTGCGCGGGATGGGAAAGCAGTATCACCGAAGGTCTTGTTGAGGGCCAGCTTCAGATAGTTTCAAGTTCGCCCGATTGCACCGGAATGCGCCGACTGGGCAATCTGCGCAAGAGAAGCCCCCGCATTGATTCTTTTCTCGAAATTCACGGCACTCCTTCCTACCTCTTCGAAGATGACCATTCGTCGGGTGGAGAATTCGTGGTTTTTTTCTATCCTTCCGAACAGCGCCTCATTGGCTTCAGGAAGAAATCACACGTCTCGCCCGCATATGAGAAAATGGATTGGCAAACCTACAAGTCGTCAGATGGTCCACTTGACGGACTGGCCTATGCCTACATGAACGAAGAAAGGAAAAAACGATCTGTAGCGGACGTTTTACTCCAATAAGGCCTTCCTAACTCGCTACGCTCACCAAGAGTTTCTCCAACTCCGCCTGCTTTTCTGACGATAGCGGCACCAGCGGCATCCGAAGCGCCGCCCCACAATGCCCGGCGACAGCCATCGCGGCCTTGATCGGAATCGGATTGGTATCGAGCTTTAGAAGGCTACTGAAGAAGGGGTAATTCTCGCGATGGATGGCAGCGGCGCCCTCGAAGTCGCCGCCATTCGCCTTCGCCACCAGTTGTGCCATGACAACTGGAACAAGATTCGATGCAACACTGACAACTCCGCAGGCTCCCGCGGAGATGAATGGCAATGTCAGCGAATCATCGCCGGATAGAATCTCGAATCCGTCAGGGAGAGCGGCGCGGAACTGGCTTACCCTTTCGACTGAGCCGCCCGCTTCCTTAATTGCCGAAATATTCGGACACGCTTCGTGCAGCCGAGCCACTGTCTCCACTTCGATCGCAATTCCACATCGACCAGGAATCGAGTAGAGCATAATGTTCATCGCGGTTGCATCCGCGATCGCCTTGAAGTGCTGAAAAAGCCCCTCCTGTGACGGCTTGTTGTAATAGGGAGCGACTTGAAGCGACGCTTGCGCACCGGCCCGCTCGGCCGCCCGCGTCAATTCGATGGCCTCTTTCGTCGAATTCGATCCGGTCCCCGCGATGACGACGCCGCGATCACCGGTTTGTTCCACGGCGATCTCAATGACTCGCTTGTGTTCATCATGCGTCAAGGTCGGTGACTCCCCGGTCGTCCCTGCGGGCACAACGCCCGAGATGCCGTTGTCGAATTGCAGGTCAATGATGCGGCGGTAGGCCGATTCATCGAGTTCCGACGCATCGTCGTTGAAAGGGGTTACGAGGGCGGTGTGGGCTCCGGCAAACATGGCTACGCTGATTGAACCCGATCAATCGGGAAGATCAACCACACCTTCAAACACAAAATCCGCCGGTCCGGTCAAAGTCACGTTCCGAAACCCCGAGTCCACGTCCCCCTCAAAGGCGACCTCCAGCACGTCACCACCCCTCACCCGCACCCGAATCGGCGATTCCACGCCGGTCAGCAAATGGTGAATAATCGCATTCGCGACCATGCCCGTCCCGCAGGCCAGTGTTTCGTCCTCGACGCCGCGTTCATAGGTCCGGATGGCAATACTAGAATCGTCCTCGACCTGCATGAAATTCACATTCGTCCCGGCGGGGGCGTAGCGCTCGTGATATCGAATCGCGCTGCCTTCCGGCCGAATGTCCACTTTCTCCAGATCCGGAACGACGACCACCGCGTGCGGGACCCCCGTGTTCAGATTGTGGATGGTTCGCTGAGACCCAAGGATTTCGATGTCTTCACCGAGACTTAGATCAAATGGCTCACTGAGTTGAACGCGAACTTGGTCACCAAAATACTCCGCACCAATCACTCCCGCCGGAGTTTCAAATCGAATGGGCTTGTCACCGCCGGTTAACTTCTGCGCGAAACGCGCGAAACAACGCGCGCCATTCCCGCACATTTCCGCTTCGCCGCCGTCCGCATTGTAATAGCGCATGCGAAAATCCGCGCCGTTCTGTGCAGGCTCGACCGCAAGCAACCCGTCCGCTCCCACCCCGCGATGTCGATCACAAAGGAGCGCGATGTCTTCTTTCGAAAGCGAAAGAGACAAGTCGCGATTGTCGAGCATGACAAAGTCATTGCCCGCGCCATTCATCTTCACAAAATCAAGCGTCATCAGATTTCCGAGTGGTTTGGACTATACCGCCTTCACCGCATCGACAAGTGGTTTCACGAACGCTTCGATGCGATCGGCCAGATCCGCAGCCTCGCCGTACTCTGCCACCTGCTTCACAATCGCACTTCCAACGACGACGCCGTCGGCGCTTCGCGCGACTTCAGCGGCCTGCTCCGGCGAAGATATCCCAAAGCCAACAACCACGGGGACATCGGTCGAACTCTTGATTTTCGCCACTTGCTCACCAATTCCCTCGGCCAGCGATTTCTGTTCGCCGGTCACTCCAGCCCGGGAAACGTAGTAGATAAATCCTTCGGCACTCGCCGTGATGTCGGGAATCCGCTCGTCGGGCGTCGTCGGCGCGATGAGCCGGATGTGCTTTAATCCTGCGGCACCACGAAGCTCGTCATTCTCATTTTCCTCGTCTGGCGGGAGGTCGAGATTGAGAATGCCATCCGCCCCGGCTGCCGAAGCGTCGGCGTGGAATTTTTCGAAGCCGTAGGTGTAGATCGGGTTGAGATAGGTGAAGAGCACGATTGGCGTGGAAGACTCCCGGCGAAACTCCCGGATCATCTCCAAAACATTTTCCACTTTCGTCCATGCATCGAGTGCACGCTGCGCGGCCATCTGATTCACAATTCCGTCCGCAAGCGGATCGGAAAACGGCACTCCCAATTCAATGATATCGGCACCCGCGCGATCCAAAGCGCGCACGAC
>JBCCWV010000255.1:0-6115 GCA_039192745.1 Verrucomicrobiota bacterium
AACTGCTTGGCGGGGTAAAACGTAACACTCTCCAGCTTTTCGTTCGCGTTGCCGGTGAGGATATCGATGACGGAAATGCGGTCGATTTCGTCGCCGAAAAACTCCACGCGCACGCCCTGTTCATCCATGTAGGCGGGCACCACATCGACGACATCACCGCGGACGCGGAATTTGCCTCGACCGAACGCGATGTCATTCCGCTCGTAAAGCATGTCGACGAGCTTGGTGAGGAATTCGTCGCGGTCCATACGCATGCCCTGGGAAATGGGGAGCATCAGGCCTTCGTAATCCTCGGGCGAACCGAGGCCGTAGATACAGGAGACGCTGGCGACGACGAGGACATCGTTGCGCGTCAAGAGCGACCCCATGCTGCTCAGGCGCAGGCGTTCGATCTCTTCATTGATCGACGAATCCTTCTCGATGTAGGTGTCCGTGCGCGGGATGTAGGCCTCGGGCTGGTAGTAGTCGAAGTAGCTGACGAAATACTCGACAGCGTTGTGCGGGAAGAAGTTTTTGAACTCGGAGTAGAGCTGCGCGGCGAGCGTCTTGTTGTGCGACATGACGAGCGTCGGCTTGTTGATCTGCGCGACGACATTCGCCATTGTGAATGTTTTACCGGAGCCGGTGACACCGAGGAGTGTTTGGTGGTCGTTGCCCGCTTCGATGGACTTCACGAGTTTCTTGATCGCCTGCGCCTGGTCGCCCTGCGGGGCATAGTCGCTGACGAGTTGGAAGGAGTCCGGCATGGAGAGACGACGAAAGACGCGAACGACCGCGAAAGAAAGAGATTCCGAAAATTATGGCGTACGCCGATTTTTCATTCCGAAAACCGGCTTACAAAGCGGAGATGTTCTTGTAATGGCCACTTTTTTGAACAGAGCGCAAGGTTCACACGTCAATCCACGTAACCAATCATCATGAACGACGAATCAAACTACCAGGAAAGCACCGACGAGAACGCCCGCACGATGGGCGCAGAAGGAGCGGAGCACGAGCAGGACAACTTCGGCGCGAAAGCCGGAGAAAACTTTAAGCAAGGCGCTGCCGACGCGGCGCGGGCGGTAAACGACTTTATGCCGAAGTTCCGTAAAGCCGCCGAGAAATCGATTTTCAAGGGCGTCTACGGCGTCTCTTTCGGCGCCAATTTTGCCGGGAAAATTCTCAAGGACGTCGTTGTCGAAAATGTCGTGAAAGGCGCACGCGAGGGCGCGCGAGCGGGACGGGACGCGGCGACGCAATATCGTCGCCGTCGTCAGACCGCCGCCGAAGAGAATGTGGTCGATGCCACGGAAGTGGCACCAGGCGCCGCCCCGGCTTGATCCGGTAGCGGAAAAATTTTCGGGGCTCTAATGCTCCGCGCTTTCGAACGGAACCGCGGTATGGAGGATGGGCTATACGTCAGTGGGGGAGGTTTCTCGGGAGCGCGGGGCTTTGCGGCCACGATTTTGATCGGTCCTGCCGTCGAGTGGCGGTCTCCGTAGAGTGAAGCTCCAGCTTCGCTCAGCAAACGGAGGGTTACGTTTCCGCAGGATGTTGTCGTGGGCGAGTTGGCATTGGTCCGGTATTTTTTCTCGACCGAGTTTGTCGGTCATGTGGCCCTGTATTTCGTGCCAGCCATAGCGAACGGAGCGAAGCTGGAGCTTCACTCTACAGCTTGCCGGGCGACCCGATTCATTCTCCCAAATGCAATCGCATCGGGATCATGTGGGAAAAGTCGAAGCCGTGATCTTGGAAGAAGCTCTGCGACTTGGCGCTGACGCGGTCGGTGAGGAGAGTGATGCGCTTGAAGTCCTTCGATTTGGCAAACTGAATGATGTGCGTCATGAGGAGTGTGCCGAATCCTTGGCCGCGGTGGGCGGGATGGATGATGATGTCTTCGAGCAAGAGCACGAATCCGCCGACGGCTGTGCTGATGACGATGAGGACGTTCGCCATGCCGATGATCGTGTTGTCGGTCCGAACGACAAAGATACGACCGCGGTTGGGTTGTTCGAGGATGAGCCGGAGACCTTCCTCTTGGCGCATCTTGTCGGGAGAGAAATCTTGTTCTTCCTCAAAGAGCGCGAGCAGCAATTCGACGAGGTCGGGTAAGTCTTCGAGCGTGGCGGGTTCGACGCGAATGTTGTGCGCGGTGGTGTGAGGATTGATCATTGGCGAGATTCGCTCCGTCGGAGAAGGTTACGAGCGGATCTGCCGATTGCCCACGAAAAAGCCTTTCACGCCCGCAAAGCCTTGATGCTCTTAGCGACGGCGACGGGAGAAAATGAGCGAGAAGGCACCGAGAGCGAAAAGGGCGGCGCTGGGTTCGGGGATAAGGGCGCCCCCGGTGATGGCGTCAATTTCGTCGATATACTCGGGCAGGTTTACTGCCCAGGTGAAGACACCGAAGGCAGCTTCGTCCACCGGGGCCGGTGAGATGCCGACCATCACGCCTTGGAGTTCCCAGTCTCCGCTGAGCGTTTGCGTGAAGACTCCTCCGCCGGAATCGCCAAGCGTTCCCTGCGCTTCGTTGGTGACGAGCCACGTGCCTTCCGCCGGGGTGTTGAACTGCATAAAGAGGCTTTCGCTGGATCCTCCGACCGTTGAAACCACTGCCCCGGGGTTGTCGGTTCCGCCTGGCGCGAGGATATGGTTATTGGTGCCCCATCGAAGGATCTGACCGCTGCCTTCGTAACCGGTACCTCCAGTCACGGCGACGGTGTTCGCGTTGATGGAGAGGGGACTTGTTTCTGCATCCTGCACACGATTTCTACCGCGACCGAACATGATAAGCTGTTCGCCAATGGTCGGATCAGCCATGGCGATGGGCATGGCGTCGAGTAATGGAAATGCAGATCCATTTGGCGAAAATGAATACAGGGCGAGGTCCGCGCCCGCGATGCCGGTTCGTGACAAAAGATTGTAGGTGCTGCCGTCGATGCCTACGGTATCTGGAAATCCGGTAGTCAACGGGTTGATCACGTGACCAGCGGTGAGGATGTATCCCACTGATCCATTGTGTCCGAGGTAAACTCCGGTGGAATCACTGAACGCGACGACGTTGTTGAAACTGGGAAACGACGTGGCTAGCGAAGCTTCAAGATCAGCTTGCGTCGTGTTTTCCGTGTTGTTGCCGCCGCCGTTGGCGCCAGCAACGATCACGGCATCAGCGGATTGCGCGGTAAAAGCCAGCAGGAGCAGGGCGGCAGTCGCGGATTTAGAACAAGGAAGCATTGGCACGAAATTTAAGAACTATTAAAAATACTCCTATTTGCAGGCGAGGGGAACCCGAAAATCGTGTATCGGTGGAATTGCCCTGATTTCCCGCGGGAATTTGACAGTTCGCCGCGAGATAGTATCCTTTGCGCCCTTTCCGAGGAGAGGGGAAACTGGGTGGCCAAACCGAAGATATTTTGGCCGTAAGCAATTGATTTTCAAAGACTGATGAAACGCACATTCCAGCCATCGAAGCGAGTCCGCAAGCGCCAGCACGGATTCCGCGCCCGCATGAAGACGAAAGCCGGGCGCGACCTCATCAAGCGCCGCCGTCGCAAGGGCCGGAAACGCCTCGTACCGAAGGGTGCGGAGATCCATTACAAGCGCCACACGAAGCAGCACACGCCGAAGGGCGGGTGAGTCCTGTTGTAGCGCCGTTCGCCAGACGGTTGGCGATTTACCGATCACAAAAAATGCGCCTCCCCCGATCGATGCGGATGCGCTCGCGTCAGGAGTTTTCTCGGGTGCGCACTGAAGGGCGAAGCTTTCCGGGAAAGTATTTCGTGCTTGGCGTCCTCGCCGATGCGGATCTTGGTGACGGCATTCGCTTCGGCGTGATCCTCACGCGCAAGGTGGGCAAGGCTCATGATCGCAACCGCGTCCGCCGCCGCATTAAGGGGCTTCTCTCCGATTTCGGCGAGCAGATTTCGCCTGGCCATTGGCTTGTTTTTGTGGGGCGTCGTCCATCCGTCGATTGCAGCTTCGCCCAACTGCGCCATGATTGGGTTCGTCTAGGGCGCAAAGCGGGCATTCTCAATCCCGACAAAAACGCGCCGTCGGCGAACCCCTCGTCATGAAGTTTCTCCTCTGCGGCCTCATTCGCTTTTACCAGCGCTTCCTCTCGAAGCCGCTGCATGCGCTTGGCGGTCCGGGATCCGGATGTCGTTTTTATCCCACGTGCTCGCAATACTTTCTCGAAGCATTGCAGGAACACGGGGCTATTCGTGGTTCATGGCTGGGACTTTGCCGCATTGCGAAGTGCCATCCCTGGGGCGGCAGCGGCCACGATCCCGTTCCGGCTTCGAAGAATTCCCGCGACTGCGGTTGCGGCGCCGCCGAACAATCCTCTGCGAAACTCTAAACTTCCTCTTCGACTCGTAATCTATGGACCGCACTAGCTGGATCGGCGTTATCGCCTGCATTGCCCTCTTCTTCGCCTGGACTCAATGGCGGGGACAGCAAGTTGCCGAAGAACGGAAGGCGGCGCGGGAGGAAGCGGAAAAGCGTGAGCAGATCGAAGCGCCCGCCGAAGGTGTGTCCGAGACCGAGGGTGAGGTGAGCGAAGGAACCGCAGCTCCAGAGCAACCGCTCCCCGAGCCGCCGAGGGAAACGCCCGAAAAACTCTTTTCCTTGGAAACGCCGCAAACCGAATTCGTCTTTACCGACAAGGGCGGTGGCATTCATGCGGCGAAGTTGTTTGAGCATGAATCCAGCCACGACAAGGAGGAAAAGGTCATTCTCAACGAGTATGCGGACTATCCGGTGGGTGCGTTGAGTCGTGGAGTCGGGGATGTGGAAAAGACGAAATACACGACCGCGAAATCGGAGAATTCCATCGTCTTCGAGGGCCGCAGTGAAGACGGCTTACAGGTGAAAAAGACATTTATGCCCGGTCTGGAAGGCGAATTGGCTGGAGGTTATTCGGTGGGGCTGAAGCTCGAACTCACCAACGCGGATCCGGAGAAAACCTACACTTCCAGTGATCTTTACCTGAGCGTCGGTTCCGCAGCTCCTGAATTCGACGGTGAGCAGTCCTACCAGCGTGGTTTACTCTACTTCTTCAAGGGGAAGGCAAAGATGAAGAAGGTCGATCATTACAAAAAGGAACGCGAGCCGATTCCTTGCGAAATGTTGCTTTGGGCGGGAGTGAATAATCAATTCTTCCACACGAGTATCTCCGCAGCCGAGCCTTATGACGGAAAAGTGTGGGGTGGACGTGAAAGTGTTAGTCTAAACGAAGGCGAAATTCCCGAAGAGAAGATTGGCGGCCCCGAAGGCACAGCGTATGCGGTCATCGGGGCGCTTGGATTGCCCAAAATCAGCCTCGCCCCTGGTGAGACCGCCTCCTTTGAGTACCGAATCTACATGGGGCCAAAGGAGTATGCGAAGTTGAAAGGTCTAGGTCGAGGACTCGACGCCGCCATGCGCTACGACGACCTCCCCGTTCTTGGCTGGCTGGCCGCGCCGTTCAGTCGAATCCTCATGGGAATGCTGACGTGGATTCACGGTTGGGCGCAGAACTACGGGATCGCGATTCTCATCATCACGCTCATCATCCGCATCGTCATCTGGCCTCTCCACCACAAGGCGCAACGTTCGATGAAACGCATGGCGAAGCTTTCGCCGATGATGACGGAGATCCGCGAGAAGCATAAGGAAGACCCGCAGAAGATGAACACGGAGATGATGGCGCTCTACAAGGACTATGGCGTTAATCCCTTTGGCGGATGTCTCCCCATGCTCGCGCAGATGCCGATTTTCCTCGGCTTTTTCCAGATGCTGCGCTCCGCCGCGGAGCTGCGTCACGAGGACGGCGGCCCCGCTTTCTGGGTCGATGACCTCTCCATGCCGGACACGGTAGCAACGGTTTTGGGTATCCCGATCAACCCGCTGCCGATCCTTATGGGCGTAACCATGTTCCTGCAAATGAAGATGACGCCGCAGACCGGCGACAAGACGCAACAGCGCATCTTCATGTTCATGCCGATCATCTTCCTCGTGATTTGCTACAACTTTGCCTCCGCCCTCGCGCTCTACTGGACGGCACAAAACATCATCTCCATCGGGCAAACTTGGCTCATGCGGAAAATCCCCGAGCCGGAGTTGAAGAAAAAGCCGCGCCAGGCCAAGCCGAAGTTGG
>JBCCWV010000256.1:0-6049 GCA_039192745.1 Verrucomicrobiota bacterium
CTGTCGTTTCTGTCCTCTTCGTGACCCACATCGGTGCGCGAGGTAGCATTTATTGATCTGGACTGAATCGCGCGAAAGGACGGAAATCTCCTCTGTATCCGAAATTTGAAACCGCTCGCGTTCGTATCGTTCTGACCTAACCTGAGTTTTCCATGTATTCCGAGGACGATATCCAGTTTGCCATCGAGTCCACCGAGGTCCTGCACGAACCTGACCGGCGGATCGATACCTTTGGCACGACGAAGTTCGAGTTCTTTCTCATCACGGAGATGATGGACACGGTCAACGAGGTGCGAGTGCGCAATGGCACGATGACCGCTGAAAAACCGCAGATTCTCAAACCGGACCCTTACACCGATCTCTCCTTCGAAGGTTTCGGAGAGCAGGCCGAGCAATTTGCCGATTGGTTGCGCGAACACGCCCAGGACCTCTCCTTCCTCCGCTACGGCTTCAATTTCCGCCGCGACAATCTTTCCACAGAGGTCATTCGTGACGATTTCGGCACCGTCCGCGACCGCATCATCCGGGACGTCCATGCCAAAAGCGACCCCATGCACGCGGTGATTTCCGGAGTCGACGACGCCTGGGAGATCTGTCTGCTAAAATTTACGATGCAGATGATTGAGAAATCCCATGGGATCAATATCTTCGACTTCAAGCGCCGGGGCCTCCTGTAGCGCCATGCCATGTTTCTGACCTACCTGAAGATCATCGCCGCCTTTCTCACGCTCGCGATCGTCGCGGCGAGTTCGGCGGTGATTTACCGGATCTACGAACGCCAGATCCAACCCACGCTCATCGCGCAACAATCGATCGAACAAATCGCCGATTCCGTTCAGCCGCAGGTCGACCTCGGTATTCGCGACTACAACACGGCGGTCGCTCTCATTCGCGCCGGCGAAATGGAGAAGGCCCTCGTCCCCCTCAAGGAGATTATCACCCGTTATCGCGACTCTGCTTACTTCAACGCCGCCCGCCGCATCGTTGGTGAGCATAACGTGGATACTTTGCTTTCCCGCGACCCCATGCAGGGCAAAACCGAATACATCGTCCAGCGCGGCGACTCGTTTTCCCGCATCGCGAGCCGAACCAACTCGACCGTCGGATACCTTCTCAAGGTCAACAATCGCATGGGTCTTAGTCTGCAACCTGGCGAGCAACTGATCGCGACGCCACTCGAATTCCGCGTCGTCGTGCACACGAAATCGAAAATGCTCGAACTGCGCAAGGACGACGCCTTCTTCAAAATTTATCCACTCGAGGGCATCCGTTTCCCCTCGGGCACCGCCTCTTCCTTCGACACAACTATCAAGAGTAAAGCCGCATTCGTGGGATCGAACACCGTGCTCGTCGACAAAGACAGCTACATCGGCGCGGAGAAGGTGATCAATTTGAGCCGAAATGGGATCAGTTTTCGGCACCGTTCGAGCGAGGAAGCGGACGACTCCTATTTCACCGGGGTCTTCCTAAGCCGCGAAAATGTCGAGGAACTCGTCGTCCTCCTGCGCAATGGCATGAAAGTCAACGTGCGCCCCACTTGAGTTTCCGGGAATCACGTTGTAACTAAACGCCCCCAACTTACGCATGACCTCCGATTCCTCTGGCGCTTCAGACCCCTCGAGCAAGGCCTCGATCTGGGAGCGCGTGCAAACTGCCCGCCATCTCCAGCGGCCCTACATGCTCGACTACCTGGCGACCTGCTTTTCCGACTTCGTCGAGCTTTGTGGCGACCGCCACTTCGGCGATGACCAGGCGATGCCCGGTGGTTTCGCCACCATCGGGAAGTATCGCTGTGTCGTTATTGGTCACCAGAAGGGACGCGACACGAAAGAAAACCTGAAGCGGAACTTCGGTTGCGCCAACCCCGAGGGATATCGAAAGGCACTCCGTCTCATGCGTCTCGCCGAACGCTTTCAACTTCCCGTTGTTTCTCTCATCGACACCCCTGGTGCCTACCCGGGCGTGGGATCGGAAGAACGGAATATCGCCGAAGCTATCGCCTACAACCTGCGTGAAATGGCCTTGTTGAAAACTCCCATCGTCGCCGTTATCCTCGGAGAAGGAGGCTCGGGCGGAGCGTTGGGAGTCGGCGTTGCCGATCGCGTCCTCATGATGGAGAACGCGTATTATTCTGTCATCAGCCCTGAAGGCTGCGCGGCCATTCTTTGGAAAGACCGGAAGCACGCGCAAGACGCGGCCCTCGCCATGAAACCCGATGCCGAAAGCATCGAAAGACTGTCAGTGATCGATGGCGTCATTCCCGAACCTCAAGGCGGCGCCCACACCGACCCCGCCGCTGCCGCCGATTTGCTGCAGGCTGAAATCATCCGGTCGCTCGACAAACTCTCGGCTCTCGGAATCGAAGATCTGCTCGCTGCCCGATACGAGAAATTTCGGGCAATGGGCGAATTCACCGACGCATCAGCCGTCTCCCCTGCGCCTGTTACTGAAGATTCCGCAATGGAATCACCGTCCACAGAGACCACTCCGGCGAAAGAATCCGCCTCGGAACAAATCGACCCCGATCCACTGGGCGGCGCGACTCCGTCGACTGCCTAACAAAAGATGGCTTTCCGAAACCTGATTTTCGACTGGTCGGGCACGCTGGTCGACGATGTCGCTCCCGTCCTCAAGTCGACCAATGCCATCTTTGCCCATTTCGGCAAGCCATCGATGGATCGCGCAGAATTCCTGTCCAAGTTCCGACTTCCCTTCACAGAGTTTTATAAGGAACACCTGCCGGGTCCGTCGATGGACGAAATCGAACCTCTTTACGTCGCGAATTTCGGCGAACCGACAGAGGGTGTCTTCGAACTTCCCCATGCCCGGAACTTTCTCACCTATTGCCGGGATGAGAATGTGCGTTGTTTCCTCCTCAGCTCGACAAAGCGCGCCCACTTCGATGCTCAGGCGAAGTCACTTGAACTAGACGATTTCTTCGAAGCCATCCACGCCGAAGTCTGGGACAAACGCAACGAGATCGGAACCATGCTTGAACAACATGGACTCTCGCCAAATGAAACCGCATTCCTCGGCGACATGCAGCACGACGTGGAAACCGCCCGGCATGCGGGCGTCACTTCCATCGCCCTCCTCACTGGCTATGACAGTCCCGAAAAACTCGCAGCCGTTTCGCCAGACGTGACTGTCGGCGACCTCGGCAAGTTGAGGAAGTTACTTCAAGGACTGAATGGCGCTTGAGCAACCAGCGCCACGCGGGACGGTACAGTGGTGACTAAATAAACTCGTTGATCAGATTTTCGAGCATCTCCTGACGACCGCTTGCGAGTTTCGGCTCACCGACACTCGCGGCATGCTGCTCCAGCTCTTCGAGGCTCGTTGTCCCAGCTTCAATCTTCGCCCCGATACCGGAGTCAAAGGTGCTGTATCGTTCGCTCTTGAAGGCCTCAAGGCGTCCGTCTTCCACAATCGCATTCGCAATCTTCAAACCGCGGGCAAAGGCATCCATTCCACCGACGTAGGCGTGAAACATGTCCACGGGCTCGAAGCTCTCGCGGCGGCACTTCGCATCGAAGTTCAGTCCACCCGTCGTGAATCCACCCATCTTCAGAACGCCGAGCATGATTTCGGTCGTGAGGTAGATATCCGTCGGGAACTGGTCCGTATCCCAGCCGATGAGTTCATCACCGGTATTCGCATCAATTGACCCTAATGCATCCGCCGCCATCGAGACTTCGATCTCATGGGCCATGGTGTGGCCAGCGAGAGTGGCGTGGTTGGTTTCGAGGTTCAGCTTGAAGTGATCGAGAAGGTCATACTCACGAAGGAAATTCAAGCATGCGGCCGCGTCGGAATCATACTGGTGCGTGGAAGGTTCACGCGGCTTCGGCTCGATATAGAATTGGCCTTCGAAGCCAATCTTCTTTTTGTAATCGACGGCCATGTGCAGCATACGCGCCAAGTGATCAAGTTCGCGCTTGATGTCGGTATTCCAAAGCGTCGAGTAGCCTTCGCGACCTCCCCAGAAAGTGTAGCCTTCGCCGCCAAGCCGGTGAGTCACCTCAATAGCCTTGCGAATCTGCGCCGCTCCGTGGGCGAAGACGTCAGCGTTGGGACTCGTTGCCGCGCCTTGATTGTAGCGAAAGTGAGTGAACAAACAGGCAGTCCCCCAAAGAAGCTTCTTCCCCGTCCGATCCTGCTCTTCCTTCAAGACGTCCGCCACCGCATCGAGGTTGGCTGCGGACTCCTCGACGGTCGCACCCTCTGGCGCGACGTCGCGGTCATGGAAACAGTAGTAATCCACGCCGAGTTTATCCATGAATTCAAACGCGACTCGTGCGCGGTTCTGGGCATTTTCCACGGATTCCGTGCCGTCGTCCCACGGACGCTGCGCCGTCCCTACGCCGAACGGATCCGCGAGCGGATTCCGCATGGCGTGCCAGTAGGCGATGGAAAACCGGAGATGGTCTTTCATCGCTTTTCCAGCGACGACTTCGTCGGGATTGTAATGTTTGAAGGCGAGCGGATTCTTCGAGCCGGGACCTTCGAAAGTGATGTCAGGGATATCAGAGAATGCGGACATGGGCCGGGAAACTGGCGTCGATTCAATAACCTTCCAAATTATTTCTGTATGTCTCGGCCAAGTTCCTTGAGACCTTCACCGGGGCCGCCACAGCAGCCTTCGCCGCCTTGCAACTCGTGAGTAGATTTAGGAAAAATGCCGCGTAAATCGCGGCGCAAACCGCACGGATGATGTTCTTGTTCATGGTGAATAATTCTTAGCGCATTCTCATCGAAAAAATCCTTGCCCGTAATTTCAATCACATCCTCTCCGGCACCCGAATTCCCATGAGACTCAGTCCTTTTTTGAAAACGGCCAAAGTCAGGGAACAGAGGGCAATTCTCGACGCTTTCACTTCCCCTTCCGAGGACAGGACGGGACACGATTCATAAAACCCGTGAAAGGCTTTCGCCAAATCAAAGAGATAATTGGCAAGCAAATTGGGACGAAAGTCATGTAGAACATCGGGCAGCACTTCGGCAAATGAGCACAAGACCACGGCCAGCCTTCGCTCTTCGTCGCCGCCAATCATGACCGCGGTCGCCGATGACACTTCCGCCTCTTCGTTCAGTTTGCGGAAGATGGCCTGAATCCGCACGGCCGCGTTCTGCAAATAAGGCGCGGTGTTCCCCTGTAGAGACAACATCTTGTCCCAGTCAAAGATGTAATCGGTCATGCGATGCTGGGACAACTCCGCATACTTCACCGCTCCGAGACCAATCATCTTCGCAATGTCTAATTTTTCGTCCTCCGGAAGGTCCGGGTTTTTCTCTTCCACCACGGCACGCGCACGCTCGATCGCTTCATCGAGAACATCTCCGAGCTGGACCGTCTCCCCATCGCGGGTGCGGAGCATTTTCCGGTCCTTGCCGAGAATGCTTCCGAACGGGACGAACCTCAGGTCAGCCGTGCTACCACGACGCCGAGCCACCGCAAAAACCTGGTCAAAATGCGATTGCTGCGGCGCTCCAACTACATACCAAATGCGGTCCGCCTCGAATTCCTCGGCCCGGTAATCAATCGTCGCCAAATCAGTCGTCGCGTAAAGAAACCCTCCGTCTGACTTCCTCACAAGGCAGGGCAGCGGGTTCCACTCCCCGTCCTTTTGCACGAGAAAAGGATCTTCCTTCGGCTCCATCGACCCATCGGAAAAAACGCCGACCGCCCCCTCCGACTCCAGCGCAATTCCCTTCTCCAGCAAATCATCCACTAACGGGGCGAGGCCATCATTGTAGTGGCTCTCGCCCAACCAGTGATCAAATTCAATGTCGAGGCGTTCGTAAATCACTTTCAATCCTTCGATGGAAAGCCCGACGCACCGTTGCCATATCTCAAGGTTCTCCTCGTCACCCGCCTGAAGCTTCACCAACTCCGCTTTGCAGACTTCCCTCAGTGACTCGTCTTCCTCCTGTGCTGCATTCACCTCCCGGTATATTCGAAGCAATTCGGCAAGCGGATCTTTTTCCAATGCCGCCTCATCGAGTGATTTTTTCCAGCCGTGAATAATCATCCCAAACTGAGTCCCCC
>JBCCWV010000257.1:0-6047 GCA_039192745.1 Verrucomicrobiota bacterium
AAAAAGCGCAGGTAGCTCAGTTGGTAGAGCAGTTGGCTTTTAACCAATTGGTCCCGGGTTCGAGCCCCGGCCTGCGTATTTTTTCCCGAACTACCCCACGAATCAACGATCATGTGGTGGCCTGAGCCTGAGGGAATCCCATTGGCGTCTTTGCGGTTGCGAACGCTCTCGATTCCGCAATCCTTAGCGCTCTCCGGACCCCCATCACGTATTCCTAGAGAAATGTCCAAAGACCACATCCACCTCTTCATACCGGGGCCCGTCGAAGTCTCACCCGAAACCTACGAGGCCATGAGCCATCCCATGGTCGGCCACCGCAGCGGAGATTTCGCCGCTCTCTACGAGGACGTTCATCCAAAGCTTCAAACGCTCTTCGAAACCACGCAGCCGGTCTTCCTCAGCACGTCATCCGCATGGGGTGTCATGGAAGGAGCTATCCGTAACCTTGCGGTGAAGAAAGTTCTCTGCTGCTGTGCCGGCGCCTTCTCCGACAAATGGGTAGACGTCGCCAAGCGCTGCGGAAAGGACGCCGAGGCTCTTCAGTATGAGTGGGGCGAAGCCATCGTCCCTGCGGACATCGACGCTAAACTCGCAACCGGCGAATTCGATCTAGTTACCTTCATTCACAGTGAGACTTCCACGGGCGTTCTCAATCCTTTGAAAGAAGTCGCCGAGGTCGTGAGCAAGTATCCCGATGTCCTTCTCGTCGTCGACACCGTTTCCTCCTTCTCCACCGTGCCCACACCAGTCGACGAACTGGGCGTCGATCTCATGCTTACCGGCAGTCAGAAGGCCCTCGCCCTTCCGCCCGGGCTCGCCCCTTTCACTTGCTCCGAAGCTGCCTTTGCGCGGGCGGAATCCATCAACGACCGCGGCTACTACTTCGATCTTCTCGAGTTCCGCAAGAACCAGGAGAAATTCATGACCCCTTCGACCCCGTGCATCTCTACGATTTACGGTCTGCAGCACCAGCTGAACAAGTTCTTTCAAGAGGGCGTCGAAAACCGTCACGCGCGCCACGCGAAAACAAACGCCATGGTCCACCAATGGGCGGCAGACAATGGATTCAAGCACTTCCCCCCCGAGGGATTCCGTTCCAAAGCCCTCACTTGCCTGAAGAACGAACGCGGTCTCGATCTCGACGCTTGGAACAAGCTCCTCAAGTCCCGCCACCAACTCATGATCAACATGGGATACGGCAAGATCAAGGGAACCACCTTCCGCATTTCCAACATGGGCGACGAGACCGAAGCTTCGGTTGGAAATATGTTAGACGCCTTGAGCGACACCTTGAAGGAAGTCGCTTGAAGAAGGCCTAGCTATTCGGCCAAAGCACGCTCGACGCCGCGGATGACGCGAGTGCTGTAGGGAATCAACATGTGGGCTGCCACAAAAACGCAATGGGTTTCCTGTCCCTGCCAGTCCGCGCTGAATGACGGCACTATCATCGTATCCACCGGAGTCCACCATGCTTCAACATGGATTCCATCCAGCTTGGATTCACCGTCTTTCAACATCTGCACAAAGTCACTTCCGATCCGCATCTGCCTCGCACCCTTGCCCCACCAACACCAGCCCATCAGCGTGCCTCGATGCGGCGACGCGAGCGTAAATAACTTCACTACCCGTTCGTGACCACCGAGTTCCTGCGTGTAGTAACGGGAGATCAGTCCGCCCATACTGAATCCGACCAGCGCGATCTCCCTCTTCGAATCGACCTCTTCCTCAATGAACAACTTCAGCTTCTTGCTAAGGGGTTCGATCCCGTTCCGGGCGTCGCTCGGCTTCAGGTTCGGCACGAAAACTTCATAACCGGACTCTTCGAGTTTTCGTTTCATGCTCCGGAAAATCTTCCCGGAATTCCACCAACCATGAACCAGCACCACCGCCGGCTTTGAGCCGTTGACGCTGGAAACTTCGACTTCAGCAATGACTTCCCTCATCGAGACCAATAGAAAAACCAGAAGGACAATGACTCTCACCGATTGCAATGACCTAGCTTTTGATCTGCCGCAACTGTTCTTCAGCCGCCGCCAGTTTTGTGGTCGTCTTCTCCAATCGCTCCGCGAGCAGTCGTGACAGGAACCGGTAAACCGCCGCATAATAAGCATTGCGATCCGCTTCAGAAAGGTCCTGCAAGTTGGCGCCCGCGATCTTGAGACAATACACTCGCGAAGCCGCCACTACCGACGCTGATCTCCCTTCCTCGCTGATCAAGGCAAGCTCCCCGAGTAATTCCCCTTGTTGACCAATACCGGCCACGAGTTCCCCATCCTTTTCAATTCGAACCTGCCCCTTGAGGAGGACGAATAAGTCCTTATCAAGCGAACCCTCTTCGATGATCACGTCACCGGCATCGCAGTCAAGAAGCGAGGACCGACCGAGCACCTCGTCGAGCGCTTGATCATTGATGGCATTGAAGAACGGGATCTTCGTCATCGTCGGCGGAAGATTCCCGGGTGTGTGGTTGTAGGGATACTCGTGCATGGCTGGTCAGGTGGATTTCAATTTCGGGCTTCCAAGAGTGAGCGCAACCGCTGCAGGAAACAAGATCAGAAGTGGCTCAATCCGTGGAATTGAGGTCAACGAGAAAACCAAATGACCGTCAAAGAGTTGCCCCGCACAGCCAAAAGCCAGCAAACTCAGCCACTCCGGCCTTCCTGTCAGCCAAAGCCGTATAGCCCGCCACGCCGCGAGCCCCAAAAACCATGCGAGAAACGCCATCCCAACGATCCCGTGATGGACCAGCATAGAGACAAAGATGCTGTGAGGATGAAACGCCCACTCCGTCATCCCGTCATCCTTCCCGTGATCTTTGGCCCAAAGCCCGCGGCCAATGATCCAATCTATTGCCGACGTATTCCCCTCAAGCAAAACACGATAGAGCCCAAAACGCCCGGCGTCTTGGCGTTCAAGCAAAGACTTTCCGGAAACGACAATCTCCTTTCCTTCGAATTGGTCAGGACTGGGAAGCGAACCCACATTTGCGTAGGTCCACAAATAAGCACCGAACGCAACGCCACTAACAACCAACCCAATCAAGGCCCTCCAATTTCGGGCCCCAAGCAGCGCGACCGGAAGGCCCGCCGCCAACGCCAACAAGGCACCACGCGTATGGGCGAAAAACAACATGAAGAGCAACACGCCAAAGCCCACGAGCGCCGACCAACTGAGCCATTTTCGTTCTTCCTTCAGAAAAATGAGGAGCATACAAACGGCAGCGAAGGCAAACGTCAATCCTGTCAGGACCGGATGAAGTCCGTTATTCCACCACCAATTCACGAATTGATTCATCAATCGCGCATGGGGAAAAAGTCCTTCCGCCGAATAAAATGACAGAAAGCTAATCACGGCAGTCAAAAATCCTATCAAAGCGATAAAATAGACCGTTACCGACTCGATACCTTGCCCTCTTCTCAGGAAACAAACCCAGATCCCAAGCACCGCAGGCACCGCGACCACATCCCAAGCTCGCATGAAGTAGACGCCCAACCCCTCTTGTTCATGGGCAAGCGCGAAGCCCAGGAAAAACTGAACCACCAGCCAGCCCCCGACCCACCGCAACCACGTTGTTTCGGCGAAGACTGACCTGAGTTCGCCTCCACGCTTCCACATAGCAAGGCCGATGACCAAGCCACCCCAGATATTCTGCATCACCCAGTTTTCGAAGAAGTAGATCCCCGCGAGATGCACGACAAGCCCGACGCCGAGCCAAAAGTCCCAACGACCGCGTGAATCCTCGGAAATCGATCCTTGCGACACATCTTCTCGGGAGGCTTCCATCCCCGCAACGTTACCTAGCCCGAACGAGTTGCCAAACCCGTCCGGGCTGAAATTACTGTGCCGTTGCCTCGCTCGTCGTCTTGCTCCTGCGCATCGCAAAGGCAGCGCCAAGAACGACGAGAATCAACACCACAAGAAAGAACCGCTGCTCCGATGCCTTGCGCGTCGAATCGATGGCGACTTCCAACTTCAGCGCCGCGTTGTCGCGTACTTGGACGGTTCTCGTGAAGGTGTAAACGTTCCCTTCATCCGGAAGCGTCAGCGCAATCACCTGGGCGGCCGGTTCCGCCGCTTGCTGATGATTGACAATGCGTCCGGCAATTCTCCGGAGAACCGCATTCTCTTCTCGCGTGTTGCCCATCAGAAGCTGCCCAACGTCCTCCGGGCGGAAGTTGATGTCGTTCTTATTGATGATCACATTCATCTGCGCGCCTTCCTCCAACTGCTCGTTCGCCGCGAACAATTCGCTGGTCCCGGCGTTGTCGAGGTAGAGGCGCTGACGTCGCGTATTCAAGCCGATGACCGCCTGCTGCGTCTGCAGGTTTTCAAGTTGCACCCGCGCATCTTCATTCGATGCCGCGTCCAGTCCACTCCGGTTAGCAACGTTTTTAAAAGCCCAGTTCGCCTTCTCCTGCTTCCCTTCGAGGGCAAATCTTGCGGCTTGGTCGAGCAAATTGTCCGCCTCTTCCTTCCCCGCCTTTCGTTTTGTTGCAGACATCGAGAGATAACGCTCCCGGGAAATCGCCGCCTTCCGATCCGCTCTTCGCAATTCAAGATCTCCGTCACCCGAAACGAGCTTGAAGCCTGCTGGCACGTGGAGGCTCCATTCAATATTCTCCAACGGAACATTCAGCACAGGACTCGCAAGACGCAGGTTTCTCAGGGACGTTCCCTGCAAAGAATACACGAATTTCACACTCGCTGTCCGTTCATCGACACCGGGCAAAATGTGAAACTTGAAAGTATCCTCCTCGCGCACCGCATTCACACTCTCACCATTCACAAAGACGCTGAACAACTCCCCTCCCTCCGGCAATCCGACCTGCATGCTGCTGCGCTCGATGACTTCCACGGACAAATTCACTTCCGAAATCTGATCACCCAACGGCGAAAGCACGGTCATGATCCCGCTCTTCAAAACGCGCAACTTCAACGCCTCCGCGAGAGAATGTCTCCGAATTTCCAGCGGCAATGCACCCTCTGGACTTTCCGCACGGTATGTCATGACTGGAGCACTCCGCGTTCCTGCGTCACGCAAGGCCGAAGCAACCGCCGTCCACTCTGCTGGTCGCCATCCGCGAGGCAACTGCTGACCCGCTGCGGACAACTCCAGTCGGCCACCCGCCCGGAGAGCCACGTGGTAAACAAGCTGTCTCGCTTCCGGAAATCCAACGACCCCGACATCTTCAAACTCCACCCGCGCACCTTCGTTTTCCGTCACCACACTTCGGCGTTCCCCCCTTCGCTCATAATCGATCTGGATCTGCACCTCGCCGACGATTCGATGCGAAAACTGTATCTCCCAGAGTCCATCATCGCCTTCCAACTTCACAAAGTCACTAACTTGAGCCCCGCTGGCACGCACCGTCTTGATCTCTTCTTCACTTTCGATCGGAAGCGCAACGCGCAGCGTGCGAATGGATGCATTCTGTACCTCGAAACGCGCATGGAGCGTCGTTTTCGTCTGACCTTCGCGCAAAGTTACGTCGTGCAGAATCTTCCCCGTCACCCAAGGATCGAGCTTTTCAATCCCCAACATCAAACTCCAGTCAGCCTGCAACAATCGGAAAGCCAACGATCCACGTTCCGTGCCCCCCGCCTTCCGCGGATCTATTTCTGAGACGTTTTTCCGATCAATCGTCCGCAATCGAATTCCGGTCGTCGGCACCACTACCAGTTGCCCTTCCTGTCGCGAGGCTTCGCGAATCTCGAACCGCGGAACCGGCCACTCGTTCACATCCTCTGGCGTGGTCGTCGTCAAAACCATGGAGAACGGCTGCGAACCCAGCGTCTTCCCGTTCAGGCGCAGGACGACACTTCGCACACCGTCTTCGGTCAATTCAGACCAGTGATGAAGCGCCGAACCCGTCAGTGATTCAATCTCAAATCCTTCCGGCAGCGGCAGGCTGAGCGAAAAGACTCCCGACCTCGTGATCTCGGCGGTGAAATCCACCGCCAAAACAATGCGCTCGTCTCCAAAGGAAAGCTTTTGCTGACTCGTCACCCGGATCTCCGGCGCGACGGGTGCCACACGCACATTGAGC
>JBCCWV010000258.1:0-5952 GCA_039192745.1 Verrucomicrobiota bacterium
ACGGGAAGGAAAGCGAGAAGGTGGACATCGAGCGGCGTTCGGTTCTTCAATTTCTCGCGAAAGCAAAGGCCGCTTTGGAAGCGACGTTGCGGCAAAATCGTCGTAGTGACGGACTCTGGCACTCCTATAACGTCCTCGATATCCGCAAAGAAAAGGAGACACTGGAGGTAGAAAGGCTTTCGCTCATGTTGGAAGGCCAAGTGGCAATTCTCAGTGCGGGACTGTTGGATTCGAATGAGGCCCTGGAAGTCATGGAGTCATTGCCGACGTCTGGTCTCTGGACGGAACGCCACCAGACTTATCTCCTCTACCTGGACAGAGAGACCATCGAATTTCTCAAGTCGAATCGTGTGGATAGCGAAAAGATCGACGCCATTCCGACGCTTGCAAAAATGGCGGAGACTAGTGACGAAAGGCTCGTTGTTCCCGACCCCGAGTGTGGCTTCCGTTTTCACGCTTCCCTCACGAACGGATACGCTCTTAAGGATGCGCTCGACAAACTGGCAGGTGAGTCGGAGTTCACCGATCAGCTGGTTCACGACCGGTCCATGATTGAGAAACTCTACGAAGAGGTTTTAAATCACCGGTCCTTCACTGGCCGCAGTGGGACCATGTTTGGATATGAAGGGTTGGGCTGTGTTTACTGGCACATGGTTTCGAAGTTGATGGTGGCGGTGCAGGAAGTGGCGAAGAAATCTTTTGAGTCGCATGCGAGCGAAGAGCAACGGCGCCGTCTTGCTGGAGCTTATTACCATGTCCAGCGCGGGCTGGGGTATCGCAAATCCGCGCTGGATTACGGGGCGTTCCCAGCCGAGCCTTACTCGCACAGTCCTGCGCACGCCGGCGCTCAGCAACCGGGCCTCACCGGACATGTTAAAGAAAGCCTGCTGTGCCGCTTCGGTGAGTTGGGAATCAGTTTCGCCGACGGATGCCTGTCTTTCCGGCCTTATTTGCTTCGCAGCGTGGAATTTGATGGATTGGATGTGGAGCAAAGTGGCACCGAACTCGCACGCGACACTCTTTCCTTTACGATCGCCGGGACGCCGGTGAATTTCCGGCGAGTTTCCGGTATTGAAGATGTCGCTGTGGTGGTGTCGAAGAGCGACGGTACGCAGAAATCCTACGCCGGCGGCGTGATTGACGGGGAAGTCACCTCGGAAATTGTCAGGCGTTCTGGAAATGTGAGTGGAATCGAGGTAGAGATTCCGTCGGAAAGGCTGGTCGGCTAAACTCCCAAACAGCGTCCGCCAAAAACTCCCCCCTATGAGTTCGTCTTCCAGTAAATTGTCCGTTGGCGAGAAGGTTGGTTATGGCCTCGGGGATACCGCCTCGAATATTTTCTTTTTCGGAGTTAATGCCTGGATCTTTTTCTACTACACCGAGGTCGTCAAGATTCCGCCGGCTACGGTAGGAACACTTTTGCTTCTTCCGCGTTTGTGGGATGCCATAAGTGACCCGCTAATGGGGGTTATCGCCGACCGAACAAGATCCCGCTTTGGGACTTATCGACCCTATTTGCTTTGGATTGCAGTTCCTTTTGGAATATTCGGATATTTGACGTTCGCGAACCCGGACTTAGATGCTCAAGGAAAACTTGTTTACGCCTACGTTACCTACATCGCTCTCTGGACTGCATACACGGCCATTAATGTTCCATACTCCGCTCTTATGGGAGTGATGACACCGAATCCTGAAGAAAGAACCAAATTATCGACATTTCGGTTTGTTGGCGCTTTTTCTGGCCAACTGATTATTTCGATGACGTTCCTTCCACTCGTGCTTGAGCTGGGGGGGGGCGACAAAGGAGTCGGATTTCCCAGAGCCATGGCGCTGATGGCGGTCTTAGCGACGCTCATGTTTCTTGGGACCTTTGCAAGCACCAGAGAGCGGGTAAAGCCGAACAAAGATCTTCAGCGAGATGTTCTGGGGGACTTTGAGTCTCTAATGAAGAACAGGCCCTGGCTCATCATGGTGGCGGCTGCATTCCTGACCTTATCCAGCGCCGCTGTGAGATGGACGATAACTCCCCAGTATTTAAAATATTATTTTGGGGTCGGTGACGAGAAAATATTTCTCTTTCTCGATAAGATTAGCTTCGTGCAGACGACCGGCAGTATTGCTTTTCTTGCGGGGGTATTCTTGACCGGTTTCTTCAGTAAGCGCTTCGGGAAGCGAAACAGTTTGATTGCTCTTACCTTGCTGAATGGGATCACTGTCTTGGGAATCTTCCTTGTCCCCCGGGACGGCTATTCTACTTTGGTCATCGTAAATATCATTGGTAACCTTCTTGCCGGGCCTACTCCGGCTCTAGTTTGGGCAATTTACACGGATGTTGCGGACTACAATGAATGGAAGTTTCATCGACGCGTGACAGGTCTTGCTTTTTCTGCAGCGATGTTTGCGCAGAAAGTTGGAATCAGCATTGGACAATCCCTTTGTGGATGGTTGCTGGGTGGCGCCGGGTTCAATCCCGATGAGGCCCCTTCAGAGGAAGTAATCAACAGTTTTCGTTGGATAGCCACCATTCTCCCCGGTACGCTAGCCATCCTAAACGGAGTAGTTTTGTTCTGGTATGATCTCTCGGAAAAAGAGGTCGGGAAGATCGCCGAAGAGTTAGAAGCGCGGAGGAACCGGGCGGATCAATAGAGGTAATCTCTCCCGCTATTAACGCGGTTTCGGTCCCGCCACCGTCTCGCCTGCCCGCAGTTTTCCGGAGATATAGACGTGTTGCCTCTCCTGAAATCGTTTCTTCATTCTCGTGGATAATCGTTGTGCGCCGGTCATTCCGATTTCGCGGAAGGGGATTCGCACGGTTGTCAGTTGTGGTTCGGACTTGTCGCGTTCGATGCCATCAAAACCGGTGACGGAAACATCTGCGGGAATCTGTAGACCTTTTCCTATTAGCCCGTGGATGAGATCGTAGGCCTGGTGGTCAGCGGCGCATACCCAAGCGGTGACACCTTTCCGTGTTTGTTCTGCTGCCTTATCGATACTTTCCTCCACGCTGATGGAGTCATGAGGGAACATGCCGATGACGTCCTCCGGAGAGGCGTTCAACTTCATCCGTGCCATCTTCTCGATGAACCCGCCATAGCGACGGAAGGACCAGCTGGCTTCGACGGCGTATTTCTTGGTATAGAATCCAATGCGCCTATGACCGGCTTCTACAAGGTACTCGACAGTGCGGGAAATTCCGGCGTAGTGATCAACGTCGACGCAGTCGATCGACGTGTGTTCCAATTGATCGACGAGTGAAACGAGGGGGAACTTTAGGGCGAGTTGTTCGATGACCTTTGCTGGGAAGGGATAGATGAGGAGGATGCCTGTTGATTTTCGCTTTGTAAGACCCTCGATTTCTTTGAAGGCGGGGTCGCTGATATCCTCGACATCGGGGGGAACGAGGTTCACGTCCACGCGGGTATTGTTGGTTTGGGCAAATTCGGATACGCCAGCCAGAATCTGTTCGCCTGGGCTTGCGTAGCTTCCACGGAAATACTCGTCGGGATCGCTGCAGATAAGGACATTGAAAAGATGAGCCTGCTTTGACTTTCCTTTCCGCGAAGACTTGCGTGTCTCCATGTGCGTGTAGCCCAACTCTGCTGCCACTTGGAAAACCTTTGCGCGAGTGACCGGGCTGATGCCCGCATGGTTGGTGAAACAACGCGAAACCGTCGCACGGGAAATCGAAAGACGGTCCGCAATCAATTGCTGGTTCACTTCTGACATAACAACAACATTATCAGCAGCCGTTAATATGCCAATTCGCCAAGTGTCACGCAAGGTGCAGTCTTGAACTTCAGAGGAAACTGCTGGGAATTCGAACAGTTCACTTCACGAAAGAGAGGGAAAGGGATGGAAATCTTCGCGAATTTTATATTTCAATTTTATGCAATTTAATGTTGGTTTTCTGCAGGAATCTGATTGAATGGGAAGATTGGAAGTATGATTCTGCCGACGGCGGTTAAATCTCGGCAGCTTTCCGGAAACCGCCGTCGACTGTGAATCGCATGAATATCGAGTCCATGAATGCTGTGTTTGGAACCCGTTCAGGGAGAGGGGGTGTTGTCATGTTTCTGAGTCTCTCTCTTTGGGTGTGTGCGGCGAAATCCGAAATAGTGGAGGTTGGTATGGGGAGCTACACCACCGACCGTCCCGAGAATCTCAAGCCCCTGCAGCAGGATATCTTCCGGACGGCGGAAGTCACGGGGCCGACACCGACCAATCAATGGTGGAGTTCACTCGTGTGGAAACAGTTTTCGGAAAACATGTTCCCGCATCCTCTCGCGGTAAGATGCCAGAAGGATGGTCTTGCGGTGACTTATTCGGGATCCTCCATCACAAGTCTTCCGAGGATGTACAAGGGTGGGAAATTTGATGAGATGGGAGATTTTGTAATTGGAAACTCGGCAGTACGATCATTTGCCGATGCTTCATTGGGTGATCATTCCGATTGGTTTGTGACTGCGCACTTTCAAGAAAGAGGCGGTTCATTGAGGGCGAGTTTTGGACATGGAAGCCCGTTTGTGTTTTGCCGGATCGAGGCTGGTGCTCCGAAGCTTTCTTTTAGCGGCCCGCCGGAGATGTGGTCAGGGTTGGAAGGAGAGAGTGCGGTTTTGGGGATTACTGTAAACGGGCATCACTATGGGATATTCGGGGCGTCAGGAAGCACTTGGACGCTGCGGGGTGACAGCATTCTCGAAGGAAAAACCGAGACTGATTATTTCTCCGTGGCCTTGTTGCCGGAACGTTCCAAGGAGGCCTTGGATGCTTTTTCAGCATGCGCACATAGTCATGTCATCGACACTGAGGTGAAACCTTCGTTCGGTGACGGAAGGATCACGACGGACTTCCGGTTCGAGACGGAGAAATTGGAGGGTGAGGCGAGTCATACGATCTTTTCCCTGTATCCGCACCAGTGGAAGTATTCCGACAGCAAGCTCACGGATTGGAAATATCGCAGTGTCCGTGGACTGATGAAGGTTGCCCGTGGGAAGGCGTTCGTTACTTCAGTGCCGGTGCAGGGGACCCTGCCTGTCTTGCCTGTAGAAGGAATTCCCGATCATGACCGAATGCGAAAACATCTGGAGAAGGAAGTTTCGGAGAAGGTCGAAAAATACAAGGACACCTATTGGGAGGGAAAGGATCTTGGAAAGTTGGCTTCGTTGAGTGGCATTGCCGGGCTCATCGGAGAGGAAGAGCTGCAGTTGAAGTTTATTAGTGAACTCAAGACGCGGTTGGCGAATTGGTTCACGGCGTCGGAGGGCGAAAAGTCCCCATTGTTTTATTATGACAAATGGTGGGGCGCACTGATCGGGAGTGAGAGTTCTTACAACACCGATCTGGATTTGAATGACCATCACTTTCACTATGGTTACTTCATTCGCGCGGCTGCGGAGATAGCGCGTCATGATCGGGATTGGGCGCGCGATTGGGGTCCCATGGTGGAGTTGCTTATTCGGGATATCGTTTCCATAGCTCCCGACGATTCGATGTTTCCGCGGCTCCGTTGTTTTGACCTTTATGCGGGCCACTCTTGGGCATCCGGGCACGGTGCTTTCGCTGATGGGAATAATCAGGAATCGTCCTCGGAATCGATGAATGCATGGTATGGCATCATCCAGTGGGCGGAGATTGCGGGGAAGAGTGAACTACGCGATTGGGCTTTGTTCCTCCACAACACGGAACGGACGGCGGTGGAGGAGTATTGGTTTGATGTTTCAGGAACCAACTTTCCAGAAGATTTTCCCCACGAAGCAATCGCATTGGTGTGGGGTGGACAGGGTGGATACTGGACCTGGTTCTCAGAGCACGTGGACCATATTCACGGAATCAATTGGCTTCCATTTACTCCCAGTTCTATTTCCCTCGGGCGATCGCCCGATTATGTCCGACGGAATTATGAATACATACTTTCTCGGCGTCCCGAGAAGGAAGACTACGGAAAAGTGTGGG
>JBCCWV010000259.1:0-5914 GCA_039192745.1 Verrucomicrobiota bacterium
CGGCCGAGGAGCCTCCGAAACCCAATTCCGCATCTGCTCCTGCTTCCGGCGCTGTGGTCGTGCCGAAAGCGGCCACGCCCCCCGGTGTCAAAACCGCGAAACTGACACCCGACGTTCCCGCTCCAGCAGTCGCCAAGGTGCAAGCTCCCGGAGCCGCACCTGCCCCGACCCCCGTCATACCGACGCAGAAGATGGAGCCGCTGACGCCGGAAGAAAATTCTCCTGACAAACCCACCTCGGTCGCGGCGCGACGTCCCGTGGTCACACCATCACCGGTTGTGCCCCGCCCGGAAACGGCGCCCATCGATTCATCGGAGAAGACTGGCGAGCCACCCTTGATCGAACCCGGGCATCGCGTGCAGCGAGTGGTCGCTGCACCTACACAAGAGGTCGCGTCATCCGCGGCCAAGGATGAAGCCGCGGCCAAGGCAGCCCAGGAACAAGTCGCGCGGTTGAACAAGCAAACGGCCGCCGCGCGGGAAGAGCTGAAGGAAGCCCAGTCGGCGCTCGCCAAGATTCTCGGACAAATCGAAGCGCTTCAGCCGCAGAAGAAAGAACTCACCATCGTTGAAGGCGAACTCCTGAAGAAACAGGAAGCCCTCAAGGTCGCGGAAAACGATCGCGAAAAGGCCCAGACTGAAGCGGCGAAGGCCCGCGAGGATGTGCGCAAACTCAGCGACGAAAGCGCCGAACTTTACGCGACCGTCGGGCGCAAAAGCCAGATCGAGCAGGAAGTCATTCGCCTCGAATCCCGCGAGAAAGCCCTGCAGGACAAGGTCGAGAAGTTCTCCGGAACCATTGAGGACCTCGACGCCAAGCGTCGTGATATTTCCGAAGCGCAGACCGAACTGGAGTCGCTCCAGTCCCGCAAGGAAGAGCTCGACACGACCATCCGCGAACGCGAGGAAAAGCGCCAGGAATTCGACGAAATCCTCACAAAACTCCAAGAAGACAAGGCGAAGACGGAACAATCCATCGCCGATCTCGAGACGCGCGGGTCGTCTTTAAAGGAGTCGGTTTCGAAGGATGAATCGGAAGTTGGTCGCCTCGAATCCAGTGCCGATCAGGCCCGCAAGGCGCTCAGTGACATCCGCACCGAGATGGAAGAGCACGACGGTCGCCTCGCGAAAATGCGCGAGGAGATCGCTGAAGCCGACAAGGAACTCGCGGAGAAACGCGAGCAGGCCGAGTCCGCACAGGCGCAGTACACGGAGATCGAAGAACGTTCCGTGCGCACGAAGGCGCAGCTCCTCGATTTCCAAAGCGAACTCAGTGACCGCGATACGGTTCTTGGTCAGTTGGAAGAAGCCCGCCGCGAAATCAGTGAAGGCGAAATGCGCCTGAACGCGCTGAAAGAAGAGCTGGGACAGAAGACAAACGAGGCGGAATCGATTGGCGAAGGGCTTGAAAAATCCCGGAAAGAAAAAGAGGAGATCGACGCGGAGAACGAAAAGAACCGCACCAGAGTCGCCGAACTTGAGAAGAGTGTTAGTGACCTGCAGGGACGCGAGGCGGAGTTGAATCAGATTGGCGAGGAGATTGAGAGGCGGAAGGCGGAGGTGGCGGAGTTGGAAACAAAGAATTCCGAACTGGCGGCGACGAAGTCGAAGCTTGAAGAGGGCTTGTCCGGTCTCGAGGAATCACGCGAGGAGGTCGAAACGCTGCTGAAGCAAATCGAAGAACGGTCGAAGCATCTTGGAGACCTGGAGAAAACGGTGGCCCGCTTTGAAGTGCGGAAGGGCGAAATCGACGAACAGATCGCCGCGCACGAAAAGCGCACGCAGGAAACGAACGAACTCGAATCAAAAATCGAAGGTCAACACGCGACGATCGGTGAGCTGGATGGGAAGAAAGCAGGCCTCGAAGAGAGCATCGCGGGTCTCGAAGAAACGCGCGGCGAATTGGACTCATTGCGCCGACAAATCGAGGAGCGCCAGAATGATCTTAACGGTATTGAGGAGAAGATTGCTGGCCTTGGCGAAAAGCAGGCGGAACTCGACGGTGTGCTTGCCGCCATTGATGACCGCAATAACGAAATCAACGGCCTCGATCAGCAAATTGAAGAGAAGAAGAACGCCGTCACGGAAGCGGAGCGCCAGAAGGAGTCAATCGATCAGGAAATCATCGAAACGCGCAAGGCCTACGCCGAACTCAGCACGCTTCGTGATGAGTTGAACGGCACGATTTCCGATCTTGAGGAGAAGAAGAAAGCGAAAGAAGAAATCGAGGCAAAAACGCAAGCTCTCCGCGAAGAGATGGCGCAGCTCAACGAGCAATCCGCGGAGTTGAGTCGTGTCGGCCAACAACTCGACGAACAACGCCGCGCCTACGAAGACGAGAAAAGGCAGTATGAGGAAATCGCCGCGACGAACAAGAGCCTGCGTGTCGAGAACGCCTCCGCCAGCGAACGTTCCGCGACGTTGAAGCAGGAGATTACGGAAATGGAAGCGCGCGGCGAGGAGATGCAAAAGCTACGTAAGGAAATCGACGAGACTGAGGTGCGCTTCACGCGCTTGACCGAGGGAATCGTCGAGGCCGAGCAGCGCCGGGTGGGTCTCGACACGGAGATTGAGAATCTTTCGAAGACGAAGTCGGACGCCGAGGAAGAAGCGACACGCGCTCGCGAAACATTGGCGAAATTACAGGAAGAGACCAAGCCGCTGGAAGAAAAACAGGAAGAACTGGAGCGCATCAGGACACGCATCGCGTCACTCGAGGCCGATCAGTTGAGACTCGAAAAGCAAACGGCGGAGTTGGATCTCACGACGGAGAAACTCGATGAAGCCCGCGCCGCCTTTTCCCAGGTCGAACAGGACCGCGACAATGCTCGCCGCGAGATCTCCGACGCCCGATCCGACCTCGAGAACCTGCGCGTTGACCTCCGGAACTTGAACGCGGAGAAGCGCACGCTCGAGGAAACACGCGAATTGCTGAACTCCGTCACCGAAGAACTCGACCGCAAAGCGGAAACGAAGAAGGCGATCAAGGAAGAAGCGCGACTCCTCGGCGAGCAACTGCTGAAGATGAAGGAAGAAGCGCCGGAACTTGAAGCCGCGGCGCAGAAACACCAGTCCTTGGCGCGCGAGTTGAATACCCTTGAAGCCCGTGTTTCAGAACTCGATTCCGTGAAGCGCGACTATGAAGCGAAGGCGGAAAAGGTCGCCGAGCTCGAAGAGCGCGAACGCCTCCTCGGTGAGAATAGCCCCGATCCCGAATGGGGCACCGTCGAGGTCATCGCCCGCCTCCTCATCAAACGCCTCGACCTCGTCGATGACATGATCGGCCATGTCGTGATCGAAAAGAACGCCCACCTCGAAGAGCAGTTGAAGATCCTTCGTGATTCCCTTCTCGACCTCCTTCGCGAGCACAGCATCGAGCCTTTTGAGTTTGAAGAGAACGCCGAGATCAAGCTCCACGACAGGACGCGCATCAAGATCGTCGAAGAGCGCGACGCCTCACCCGTCGAAGGCAGAACCGTCATTCTTGAAACCCTTCGCCCGGGTTATGTCTGCACCCGCGGCGGCGAGGGGAACGCCTTTATTCTTCGCAAAGCAGAAGTTGTAACTTCGCTGGGCTGAAGGATATTTAGACTGCATTTCGGACGAAATCGCCCAATGGCCGAGCAACACCGAATTGAGTGCAAGGCGTCGCGATCACGAAGGGTGACCCTTCGAGTGAGCGACAACGCCGCAATCGATTTGGTGTTGCCGGAACTCCCGAATCACGCGAAGCGCACTTTCGCCACTCCGGAAAATCCCATTCGGTGATTAGGTTCGAATTGCAGTCTTTTTGCCTCCTTTTTCTACCTTTAGTTGTCTACGTGCCCATGGGAACCACCGAGAAATTTGTCGGTATCGACCTCGGAACGACGACTTCGGGACTTGCGTGGGTCAAACCCGACGGCAGCCCGGAGATCGTTCCGAATGGCGATGGCGAACGCCTGACCCCGTCCGTCGTTTACTTCGACAAGTACGAAAAGGTCAAGCTCGTTGGCTCGTCCGCGCGCGACGGTGGCGATCCCTCGCGCACGATCTTTCGCATCAAGGATCACATGGACGATCCCGACTACGTCATCGACTTCGACGGCGAGAAGTGGACACCCACCGAGATCTCCGCGCTTATTCTCGCGAAGCTCAAGCGCGAATGCGAACGCATCATCGGCGACTTCGAAGAGGTCGTCATCACCGTTCCGGCCAATTTCAACGAACTCGCCCGCACGGCGACGATCAACGCCGCGCAGATCGCCGGCCTCAAGGTGAAGCGTCTCGTCAACGAACCCACCGCCGCCGCCCTTTACTACGCGAGCACGCAGGACATCGAGGGCCGGGTCCTCGTTTATGACATGGGCGGAGGAACGCTCGACATCACCATTCTCGAAATCGCCAAGGACAAGGTCAACATCCTCGGCTCTGAAGGCGCGCGCCGCCTCGGCGGCAACAACTTTGACGACCTCCTTCTCGCGATGTATGCCGAGCAATACACCGCCATCGCTGGCGCCCCACTCTATGGCGACGAACGCGAACGCCGCCGTTGCCTACAGCTCGTCGAGGATGCGAAGAAGATGCTTTCGAAGCTCAAGACCGTCACCGACACCGTTGGCAATCGTCAGGTCGGCCTCGCCCGCATCGAACTTACCCGCGACGTTTTCGAAGAGGCCGTCCAGCGCTACCTCACGCGCACGATCATGCTCATCGAACAAGCCCTCGCCGGTGTGAGCTTGACCGAAAAAGACATCGACCACGTCGTCCTCGTCGGTGGCAGCACGCGCATTCCGAAAGTGCGCGAAGTCCTGACCAAGCATTTCGGATACGCGCCCAAGTCCTGCGGGAACGTCGACGAATGTGTTGCCCTCGGTGCTGCCCTCTTCTCGAAAAACGACCGCGAGATCCAGGAAGTCTGCAACCAGAGCTACGGCATCCTCGCCCTTGTTGAGGATCAGAAGACGAAGAAGTCCGCGGTGAAAAACTCCATCATCATCAAGAAGAATCGCCCCATTCCCTGTTCGGAATCGCAGACTTACGAAACCTCCGAGGACAACGAGACACTCATCGAAGTCGATGTCACCCAAGGCGAGGACGACGATCCGGCTTACGTCGACGTCATTGGCCGTCTCGCCTTGAAAGTCCCGTCGGGCCGTCCCGCCGGCTGCGACGTCAAAGTCACCTATCACTACGACCGCGACCAGCGCGTGAAGGCCATGGTCCTCGACGAACAAACCGGCAAATCGAAGGAAGTGGAAATCGAATACCGCGGCAAGGGCGTCCTCAACGCAAAACAAGTCGAACGAAAATCGGCTCACCTGAAACAAGTGCGCATCGAATAGTTCTCCTCCGACGCACGAACTCCCGAATCCAGAAATGGCCATCTTCGATATCTTCAAAAAGAAAGGAAAAGGCAGCACCACCGCCACTCCGACAACCACCGACGCCCCGCGCACCGCCGGCGCCGATACCGACGGACCACCCAAGCGCCCCACTCCCGGCGGTTCCAACGGCGCCACTCCCGATCCATCCACGCAGACTCCCGAAGAGATGTGCGGCATCAAACCCGACATGCCCCGCGACGAGATCCGCGCCCAACTCGCCAAACTCTTCAAACGCCACAACCGCGGCGCCTCCAGCCTCGACGAGTCCACCCGCCAAAGCGCCGAAATCATGCTCGACGCCATCGTCGAAGTGCGCGGGAAGTATCTGAACTAAGGGACAGTGGCGGTTAGTTACAGCCGAGAACTTTTGGCTTGACCGATATTCTCGATTTTCTGTAAACTTTCAATTGGGCACCAACCTCGCTAAGGCTCGGTGGGCCAATATGAACTGTTAGCCGAAAAGAATTCCTCCCGATGAGTGACATTGCCGAGCTTATGCAAGAATACGACAGTCTGGGTTCGGGACTGTGCCTCTCCGCAAGGGCTGAC
>JBCCWV010000260.1:0-5907 GCA_039192745.1 Verrucomicrobiota bacterium
ACGCGCGCAGCGCTGTATTCTTGGAGGTGCGCGTTCTGGAATTTGGTTCGTTTACCGTACTGAATTGGCTCGCTTCGCTCGTCGGTTTTGGCATCGCGCCCGGAGGTCGCAATCCACCGCTCACTGTCCTTCAGGCGGGTAGAATTTCCTTCTACAGTTCCTCCCCTTTTCAATTCATGTCGAAAGGAGTAATGATTCCTTCCATGTCGATCCGCCCACTTCTTTCCCGCGAGGAAATGCAGGCTGCCGAAGAAGCCCTCTTCGCGGCTGGCGTCGAGGCGGAGCATTTGATGGAGGCGGTGGGCGGACGCATGACGCGGATTATTGACCGGTATTTTCCCCGCCCTGGCACCGTCATTGCCTATGTCGGAACAGGTCACAATGGCGGGGACGCTCTTGTCGTTGCTCGGCTCTTGGGCGAGTTGGGGTGGGAAGTGTTTATCCGGCTCGTGAGCGATCTGGAAAACCTTAAGCCGCTGACGCAGCAAAAGTTGGAGGAAGTCGGCGAGTACGGAACGCAATGGGACTCGGACTCCCGGCTACTTCCGGAAGATCCGCGTCCGCTCGTGCTTTTGGATGGTCTGTTAGGAATTGGCGCTCGCGGTGCACTTCGTCCCGAGTATCGCGAAGCCTCCGCGGAGATGAATGCACTGCGCCTGGCCGAACAGGGTGCGACCTTTGCGCTCGACATTCCTTCGGGCGTTGATGCCAACACGGGAGAAGTTTTTGAAGACGCGGTCGTCAGCGATTTTACCTTAACTGTGGGCTACGCAAAGCCGGGACTTGTCGCGGACGCGGCCATCGATCACGTCGGCCGGCTCGCCATCGTGCCGCTTCCAGAGGTAGAGGCGATGCCGGGCCTCGGCGATCGTTCGCGAATGGTGGTCACCGGTGAAACGGCCGGCGCTTGCCTGCCACGCCGGAGGTTTTCGACGCACAAAGGTGAAGCCGGGAGGGTCGCAATCATTGCCGGATCTGCGGGTTTCACGGGAGCGCCGGTCCTCTGCGCGAGTGGTGCGCTGCGAGGTGGCGCGGGTTTGGTGACGTTGTTCGTTCCGAACGAAGTTCACTCGATTGTGGCTTCGAAAACACCGCCGGAAGTGATGGTCAAAGGATTTGGAGTTCCGGAGGAAATCGACTTGTCGGATTTTGACGCTGCGGGAGTAGGGCCGGGAATCGGAACAGATGATACGGCGAAGACAATCTTCGAAATCGCTTTGGCCTTCAAAGGCCCGCTCGTCATTGACGCGGATGCCCTGACGATTTTGGCCTATATGGACTCGAAAATCCTAACAGACCCACTCTACCCGCGCCTTCTCACGCCGCACCCCGGCGAGATGGGACGATTGCTAGGCGAAAAACTCACCGCGCAACATGACCGTGCAGATCTCGCCAAGGACTTTGTCGATCGCCATGCAGTGACGCTTTTGTTTAAAGGCAGTCGCACGATTGTCGCCGAACAGGAGAAGCCTCTCGCTTTTAATTCCACGGGTCATCCCGGCATGGCGACCGGTGGGGTTGGCGATGTTCTCACTGGATTGTGTGCGGCGTTGATTGGCCAAGGGCTCACGACATATGACGTAGCTTGCGCGGGTTCGTGGCTCATAGGTCGCGCGGCGGAAGAAGCGCTGAGAAATGGATGGTTGGCTCAAGAGTCTTTCGTTGCTGGTGATGTGGCGGAAAATTTGGGCCGTGCATTCAGCTCGGCGCGAAGTGTGCTGGATTGAGGTGGATCGTGACCTCCGGGCGCGATGGAAACTAAACACGCGAAGCGTGCAAATTGGCCGCCTTCGGCGGCTCTCTTTAGGCATCGTGCCCGGAGGTCAGGATCCACCTTGTGCCATCCGGTTTAACCTACTCCTTGTAATACCCCTTCTCCCGAGTGTGGCGACCGTCGGGGTGGACGATGAAGCGGCTGTCGGCGCGTTTGTGCTCGACCTTTTGGATGGCGAACGGACCCCACTTCGCGTTGATCCCCGGGATCTTCGGTTTGGGAAGATAGGTGACTCCGTGCATGTCCGGCTTAGGGAGATAAAGAAAAGCGGCGACGCCCGCGGCCGACAAGGCGAGGGTAAGCCAGGATTGCTTCGTTTTTTCCTTCAGCCACTCGCCGATTCCACTTAAACCGACGGCGACGGCGATGACGAGGAACGGGAGCGCGTAAATCAAATACCAGTAGTAGAGGAAAAGCTGCGTGTAGAAAACGCTATGGATGATCGAAACGACCGCGGCAGCAAGGCCCGCGAAAACAATGGGAATGAGATACCGTTTTCGGCGCCAGAGAAACACGACTCCGAAACCGACCATTAAAGGCGCGCCGACAAAGAGATACCCTGCCAGGAATGGTTCTTCCGGGATCAATTGATCAAAAATATAAGCGCTGACGTCACGGTCTTCTTTGCTCGTTTCGTGCCAGAACTCGACTCCGGGAGGGCGTTCAGCACCGGCTATGTACTGCGCCCAAGTCACCAAATACCAGCCCGGTTCCAATTCGCCGGGGTAGAATTTTTCCTCCAGGTAGTAGCGGGCTTGAACGGCATTTGGAAGTGCAAGCTGAAGGAAGACCATGCCCGCGATGGTCATGGCGAGAGCGAACTTCGTCATCTCCGCGAGCGCGGCAGGTTGCTCCTCAGGTGTCTTCACCCACTTCCAACCGAAGTGGACGAAGATGAAAAAAGTGAGCGCTCCGTAAAAATAAATGGCCCCGCTAAAGGAATAAAGCGCGAGGGTCACCGAGGCGGCGACGCCGAGCCAGTGAAGGAATTTTTTGCTCTCCAATGCCTTGAGCGCCAACAAGGTGCTGGTGAGGACGAAGAGCATTGTCAGGCCATACCCGCGGGCCTGGATGTGGTATTCCATGACCATGGGATGCGCGGCGAAAAGGAGGACAGCGATGTTGGCGGCGCCGATGGAAGCGAGTCGGCGCACAAGGAACCAAAGCACGGGAAACGAAAACAGCCCCGCGAGGAAAGAAGGAAGCCGAAGCGGTAAGGGATGGAACTGATCTTCTTCCGCACCGCTGAAAAATCGCCAGATTTTAATGAACCCGTGACTCATCACGCTCATGAGGGCGGGATTGTTTCCGATCCTGTTTTCGAAAAATGCATCTTCCCACGTGGCGGGGATCCATTGGTCTTCGCCATCTGGAATTATGTCCGTGTAGCCGAGGATGTTCCGTCGGAGGTTATCCTGCTCGTCAAAAAGGACGCCGCGGTAAAGTTGAGGTCCGCGGAGAAATCCGCCGAGTAGAATGGCGAAGATAAGAACGGAGTAAGTGGCGAGGCGAGGAGTGGCGCTCGACTCGCGGGGAGTGATCTTGTTCTCTGTAGCTTTCGTGAAAAAGGCCCATTTAACCCAGAGTGGAGAAGTAAGGCCTAGCAAAACGACAATTCCCAGATTCACGACCAGCGCCCACCACTGGTAGGCCTGCACGTAGTATTCGGTTGGCATCCATTGGCGGCGACCGGCGAGCCAGCTTTCGCGGAAAATACTGGCCGGTTTATCCCACGGGGTCTTCAAGTCGCGAAGCACGATGAAGATGCCGATTGCGACCAAGCTCAAGCCAAGCGCGGTCCAGAAACGCGCTCGCCCGAGCGGCTTGAGTCCGCGATGCCAATCTGCAACACGTTGAATCACAATAATTCGCGAACGTTCTGAAGTCCGTCAGCGGTGACCCGGCTTTCCCGCGTGGCCTGCACGACATCGGTCGCGTTCTGCCATTGCAGCGGGCGTAATGCGAGGAGCGGGGAGATGGCCTGACCGCTTCCGGTTTCTGAAATCTCCCAGCCGAATTGTGATCGCCGGTTGCCGTAATCGAGCCGGTAAATCCAGGCGCCAAATTCATCTTTTCGCCAAAGCTCCGGATCATTGCCGGTGATCTTTGCCGCGAAGCGCCAGACGGCATCAATCACTTCGCGGTCGTAGCGCTTGACCGTTAGCTCCTGAGGAAACTCAATGATCTTTTGGTGTATGGGCATGTTAGGGTCGGATCAATTCGCGTATCCTTCCCACTCCGCCGGCAGCGGAAAGCTCTCCACACTCGATGCGATGCGACCTTCGTTTTCGGCGACGAAGACAGTGGAAGTTCCATATACCATGATCGGATCTTCGGAACTCGCCGCGCGCAAGGCATGCGCAACTCCGGCTGGAATGACAACGCCAGCTTTGTGCGGACCATCGGCGCTGTCGCCGTCGATGAAGAAGTGCATTTTCTCCCTTGGCATGCCCGCGCGTTCATCGATCAAGATCATCTCGATCGAGCCTTGAATGAAGAACATGATGTCCCACTGCTCGCGGTCATGGGGCCGAAGTTTGGTATCTTCGATGCCATCGACGTAGAGCTTTTGAAACCACGCCTCTGGCTTCTCCCCGTCAGGAACGTGGGGCGGGTGGATATGAAAACCCTTTGCGGTGCCGGCCCACATACGGGCGGTGGACCATTGTTGCGGATTGAAACCGACCTTTTCGAGGATGCCTCTTCCCTCCCTGGCCAGCTCGGAGAAGATGCCGCGGTGGCGTTGCTGGTGGACGGCGCGCGGAAAAATCTCAACGCCGGGAATGGAGACTTCGATCTCGCCATTGGCGTAGTCGAGAGCACCCGGAACTCGTTGATTGTAATCGCGCTGGATCAGCTGGTCGCGCGCGTCGGACCGAAGTCCGCACCAGAGTTTTTCGGATTCGCCCGGAGTCATGCAGGTGTCGCGGAGGGTAGCGTCGCGGTCGGCGAAAGCAACGCGATTCTCTGTTTGAACCCCCCTGTTCGAAGCCATATGAGAAAGTCCTTTCCTTTCAGTAGTGGCGTGTCATTAGGTTCGGAGACCCCGTTTCACTCACCATCATGCCCAATCACTTTGCCCTCATTCTCGCCGGCGGCAGCGGGGAGCGATTCTGGCCTCTCAGCCGGACCGAGCGCCCCAAGCAGCTGCTCAATCTTTTTGACGAGACGACCCTGCTTGAAAAAACGATCGCCCGTCTCGAAGGATTGATCCCGAAAGAAAACATCCTCATCCTCACCAACGTGGATCAGGAACCGGCGGTGCGGGAAATTGCGGGAGACTTGCCAACTGAAAACATCATCGCGGAGCCGGCGAAACGAGACACCGCGCCAGCCATCGCCTTGGGTATCGGGTGGGTCGCTTCCAAGGATCCCGACGCGACGATGGCCGTGCTTCCCGCCGACCAGTTGATCAAGGACGAGGCCGAATTTCGCAGCGTGTTGTCCGGAGCCCTTCACACCGCGGAGTTATCCGGCTCGTTGGTGACGATTGGCGTGAAGCCCACTTGGGCGTGCCCGAGCTACGGCTATGTCGAGCGCGGCAAGAAAGCGACGGTCGACGGGTTGCAGGAAGACGTTGCTGTTTTTGAAGTGGAGCGCTTCCGTGAAAAGCCGAACTCCGACCTTGCGGAGACGTTTTTGAACGCGGGCAACTTCACCTGGAATGCTGGCATGTTCATCTGGACGTTGCAAACTGTGGTGACCGAACTGACGAGCCACGCCCCGGACCTTGCCGACTTTGTTCGCGAGATCCGTCAGAGTCCTGACATCAAGGCGACGCTCGAAGGACAATTCGAAAAGCAGCGGAAAATCTCCATCGACTACGCGCTCATGGAAAAGGCCTCTCGCGTCTTGAACATTGAGGCGACCTTCGATTGGGACGATGTCGGAAGCTGGATCTCCGTCGCGAAATATCTCGAAGCGGATGAGACTAACAATCGCGGCAATGCGCCCTTGTCCGTGCTCGACGCGCGCGACAATGTCGTGTTTTCGAAGGAAAAGAACCGTCGAATTGCACTGCTCGGTGTCGAGAATCTCATTGTTGTCGAGACTGGCGACGCGCTTCTGGTCACGACCCGAGACCAGGCAGATCGCATCAAGCATCTGGTGAAGGACTTGCCCGCGGAATTGAA
>JBCCWV010000261.1:0-5842 GCA_039192745.1 Verrucomicrobiota bacterium
GCGAAGTCGATTCCCCGCAAATGGCGATCCGGAAACCGGGAAGCGAGCCGTCTCAGGAGTTCCCCATCCCCCGCGCCCAGTTCCACCGCAGACTTCCAGGAAAAAGCCGCCGCATACCTTCCCAAAATCCGGTGATTCCCCATGAGCCAATTGATGAGCCGCAGGTCCAGACGACTTCTTTGCGCTCGGGGATCTTCTGGTAGGAGTTCGTCGAGTTTCTCGGGGGTGAGATGACGTTCGGAAAGGGTAGAAGGCGGCATTGTGCGAATAAATAATAGCGGTTGCTGTGCGCGGCGTCATTCATACGGCATGTTTCCGGTCCGTTTCCCGCAATTCGTTCCGGTTCCTTTGACGCCAAACTCGGAATTGGTAATTCTTTTAGGCAATCACGATGCACGCATTCTCTCCGCCGATGACATTTGAGGGATTGATCAATTGGTCCAGCGTTGCGAGATAGGCGCCATTGTCCACAGCCAGCGCAAGAAGATAGATATCGGTCAAAGCACGTGAATTAAGCCCGGCCAGAGAGTAGCGGGAATCAAGCAGTGATACTCTGTCCGGGAAAAAGTGGTGACCGGGCAAGGCTGCAATCATTCCTTTTAAGGCGATGGAAGCCTTTTCCGGACTGCCAGGTCCTCCACCGGGATAGTTCGCGTGGCCGAAGATACGGAGGAAACCATTTTCGGTGAGCGGGCAGGTTGCCCACTCCACCATGTGTGTTGACATCCAGTTCACGACCTTCTGGTGATGGGGGTGTGCCTCGTCCGCACTGGCGATAAGGATGTTAATATCCAATAGATGCATCGCGTTGAATTCCCTTAAATATCGAGGTCGTTCCTGATGGCTTCTATCTGGGCGAGGAACTGCTTCGATCGTGGTGTCTTTCTTTTCTTCAACACAGGCACACCGCGTTCGTCGATGCGGAAAGTTTCGAGATCGTCCTCCGAAAGTTCGATTCCCGAAGGCTGTTCACGTTCTGCCAACGCCTTCTCCAGTCCTTCGATCATCATCTGTTTCAGCGTGATATTCCTCTGAGCGCTCGCGACCTTCGCGCGGCGTAGCAGGGAATCAGGCAATTCGATGGTAGTTTTCAAGACTTAAATATGGGTATAAATATGGGTCTGTCAACTCGCCAGTTGGATTGGATTGAAGGGTGAATCCGGAAACCAGCTTCCCGACATGAACGCCTGAGGACTAGGGAATTCATGGGAGAACAAGCATCGGCTCATAGGGGGGTAGCCGTCCCGGCTGCCATGGCCGGTAGGCTTCTAGCCTGCCCGAAACCGGAAACCCTTTGATGCGACAGGCTGGAAGCCCGTCGGCCGTGGCAGGCAAGTTGCCTACCCCCCTATGGGCGTTCTCGCTCCTTGAAGATAAAGTCGTGATTTTTGAGGCGGTGTGCTTCGTGAGGATGTTCCCCCATAATACAGGGGATGGCGCAGCGAATAGACGATCAACAATCTACTTCGATGCATTTTTGGTAACTCACTCTCGAAACATCAAAGCCGCAGCAGTTTTTCGCGTCGTTCGCGGATGAGGCGGACGACGAGGGAGGTCCAGCCGGTTTGGTGGGAGGCGCCGAGACCTTCGCCTGTTTCGCCGTGGAAGTACTCGTGGAAGAGGAGCAGGTTTTGCCAGTGCGGTTCATCGGCATAGCGCGTGGCTTCGCCGAAGCAGGGTCGGCGGCCATCCGCGTCTGGGAGGAAGAGGGCGATGAGGCGGTCGCAGAGGTCGAGGGCTATCTCGCGGAGGTTTTTGTGGGTTCCCGAGCCGGAGGGATACTCGAGAGTGAAGTCGTCGCCATAGAAGTAGTGGTAACGTTCAAGGGCTTCAAGAAGGAGGAAGTTGGTGGGAAACCAGATCGGCCCCCGCCAGTTGGAGTTGCCTCCGAACATGGCCGTGGTGGATTCTCCGGGCGCATAGCGGACCTCGTTGTGCCGTCCGCCATGCGTGAAGACGAAAGGTTCTTTTTCGTGCGCCTTGCTCAATGAGCGGACGCCGAAATCGGAGAGGAATTCCGCCTCATCAAGCATGCGGGCGAGGCATTTGCGAAGGCGCTTCTCGTTCGGGATCGCCAAGAGGCAACGCACCGGATTCTTCTCCGTTTCGGCCTTGCTGACGCTGATGTATTGCACCAACTCCGGCCGGTTGGCGAGGAACCAGTCCATGCGCTTCTTGAATCCTGGAAGGGCCTCGATCGTTTTCTGCTTGAGGACAGTCACCGCACAAAGCGGAAGGAGGCCGACGAGGGAACGGATCCGCAGCGGGATGGGTTCTTCATGATCGACGATGAGTTGGTCGTAGTAGAATTCGTCCTGTGAGTCCCAGAGTCCGCTGCCGCCGAGGGTGTTCATGGCCTCGGTGATGTGCACGAAGTGCTCGAAGAATTTGGAAGCGATGTCTTCGTAAGCGGGTTTCTCGGGCGCCAGTTCGAGAGCGATGGAAAGCATGGTGAGGCAGTAAAACCCCATCCAGGCCGTCCCGTCTGCCTGATGCAAAACACCGCCGCCGGGTAGCGCATGGGAGCGGTCGAAGACGCCGATGTTGTCCAATCCGAGAAAGCCGCCGCCGAAGACGTGCCGTCCCTCGACGTCCTTGCGGTTCACCCACCACGTGAAGTTCAAGAGCAGCTTCTGGAAGGCTCGCTCGAGGAAGAGAAGATCCCGCTCGCCTTTCTTGTCGGCGATTTTGTAAACGCGCCAGACCGCCCAGGCGTGGACCGGCGGGTTGACGTCGGAAAAGTTCCACTCGTAGGCCGGCAACTGTCCGTTCGGGTGCATGTACCATTCGCGGAGGAGCAGGAGCAACTGGTCCTTCGCGAATTCGGGATCAACGGCCGCGAACGGGATCATGTGGAAGGCCGTGTCCCACGCAGCGAACCACGGATACTCCCACTTGTCGGGCATGGAGAGGATGTCGCGGGCGAAAAAGTGCGGCCAGTCGGAGTTGCGTCCTTTCAGACGACCTTCCGTCGGCACAAACGCCTCGTTGTCGCCGTGCAGCCACTCCTCCACGACGTAGTGGTAGAACTGCTTCGTCCAGAGCAGGCCCGCGTATCCTTGGCGAAAGATGAGTTCTTCCTCCGCGGGGACATCGGGTGGAATTATTTCGCGGAAGAAGTCATCGCACTCGGCGATGCGCTCATTGAAGGTCTGTTCAAATTGATCGAGACCAGCCAAGCCGTTGTCCTCGCCGCTTTCGTGCAGGCGGCAACGAATTTGCACCGAAGCCCCCGGCGGAATGTCGAAGGAAAAGATGCCGGCGGCCTTGGTTCCTTTCTTCCGGCCCGCGACGGCCCGCTTCTTCTTATCGATGAGAAGGGGGTGGAAGGCATCCTTGGTCGCGCTCTTCGAATTGTCGCCATGGGTCTCGTTCTCCGTGAAGACCCAGCGCGGTCCTTCCGGGCAGTCCGGCGAGTCCGCGTAAAAAACGAACTTCCCCAAGCTGTCGTGATCGAGGAGCAAACGGTCGCCGTCGAGAGTGATCACCGGCTTGCGCAAGGGCTTCTCCCGCGTCTCTCCCCAGGACCAAATGTTGCGGAACCAAAGCGAGGGAAGAACCTGAATGGAGGCTGTCTCCGGGCCGTGATTGGTGACGGTGAGCCGCCACAGTAAGTCTTCCGGCGAACGCTTGGCCACTTCTTGCACGACATCAAAGTAGCGACCCTCCGAAAATAATCCGAGGTCGGCCAATTCGACCTCAGGGTCGAACCGGCTGCTTTCGCGACTGTTCTTGATGAGCTTTTCGTAGGGATAGGCCGCCTGCGGATACTTGTAGAGTGCCTTCGTGTAGGAATGGGAAGGCGTGGAGTCGAGGTAGTAGTAGCACTCCTTGACGTCCTCCCCGTGGTTGCCCTCGTGACCGCTGAGCCCGAAAAGCCGCTCCTTGAGGATCGGGTCCTTCCCGTTCCAAAGCGCCGGGGCGAAACAGAGTCGGCACTGCCGGTCGCTCCAGCCTTGAAGCCCGTCCTCCCCCCATCGGTAGGCCCTCCGCCGCGCCTCGTCGTGGGTGAAGGCGTTCCAACTATTGCCATCGGCCGAGTAGTCCTCCCGCACCGTCCCCCACTGGCGTTCGCTGAGGTAGGGTCCCCAGCGTTTCCAGTTCTTCTCCCGCCGCTTGTCCTCGGCGAGGCGTTCTTTCTCGCGGCTCACGCGTGGGGATAAAGCATGATCCGTGCAGAACTGCTAGGGGAATGTGGTTTCCGATTCCGTGGCGCCAGAAAAACCCATGCATTCCGAGAAAACAGTAAGGCTTCGCCGGTCATGATGATGGTCAGTTAGGGCACAGATGGTCATTCCAACGGTCTACAAGACGAAAAGCCGCTTAAATATATGCCATTCTTGCCTGAGCTCTATTCTTGCCCCCCTGACCCCTTTCTTACCTTTCATATTTCAGCAAAAACAAAAAGCATTATTCAATTGTTGATTTCTTCGCCACAATACTCAGAATTGTAGAATATTTACAACTTTGGAAGAAAATGAAGATAATCCACTTGTCTGATCTTCACTACCGCACAGATTGGGAAGAAAACCATGGCGTCGTTCTCACCGCCTTCTTCGAAGATCTCAAACGACAAATTGGGAATAGTGAATCGACTGACACCTACTTGGCAATCTCCGGTGATATAGCCCAAGCTGGAGCAAATGTTGAACAGTATACCCAATTTCATGAAATCTTCGACCCACCCCTAAATGACCTAGGAATTAGCCGTTCTAAGCGAATATGTATTCCAGGAAATCACGACGTTTCCCGAACAGCAATCGAGGAGCACAAACTCGATCACGAATCGATTGTTTTACGGGGATTGAGCGAATCTCAATTCAATGATTACGCTTCTTCTCCAGCAGAAATATTTATCGAAAAGTTTTCGAGCTATCTAAGCTTCCAAGAGAATTTCGCCACGTTGGGAATTGAACGGGACTCGATCGGAGGAGTTGGTCATTCGCTAGGCGACAGTGTTGGGATCTTTGCCTTGAACTCAGCGTATTTCAGTAGCGCTGGTATCAAATCATCTAACGGATCAACTCTAGAGGACAAAGGAAAATTGGCGATCGATACCCGACGAATCAATCAATGGATACAAACAACGTCATTTGACTTTCGTATACTGATAGTACACCACCCTCCAGAATACCTTACAGAATGGGCGAGAATAGAACTAAATCGAATCGTCGATGCTCATTTTAACCTAATGCTCTCTGGCCACGTTCACCGACAGTCGATCTCGCAGAACAGTCTTAAAAAGAGTCGCATAGTAGATTTATCTGCACCTCCTCTCTTCACCACAAAAACATCCGCGCTAGGGTATTCGATCATCGATATGAGGCCGCCAAGCGGTGGTCAAATCTCTTTTCGCCAATGGACCGGTAAAGACGCGTTCGTACGCGGTGTCAACTTCTCCAACCACGACTCCGGCACAATTAGTTTTCAAAGCAAAGAAAAGTCAGAGGATCCGAATCAGGATCCTAGCCGGACTCCGGACCCAATTGCAGACTTATTTGATAAAAGGCTTCATGAAGCGCTTCAGTTATTTTCGTCACTACCAAGATTCTGGATTGAACCGCGAATCGCAGATTGTTCAGAGTTCTCACCTAACTCTGAAAGAGCAACTCATTTTACACCTGATGAGGTCATATCTCGTGAAAAATCACTGATAATTGAGGCCCCTCCGCAATTTGGTCTTACATGCCTTGCCCGTCATTTTTCAAGAATAGCGTGGAGGGATGAAAATGGACGGAAATTCTTTCTCTACTTAGACGCTAAAGAATTGAAAGATTCAACGAGCGCGATCAAACGAAAAGCAAGAGAAACACTAGGCATTTTCGGAAAAGATATCAACGAC
>JBCCWV010000262.1:0-5834 GCA_039192745.1 Verrucomicrobiota bacterium
AGTGGGAGAGTGGGAGAGTGATTCTTCGGAAAGATCTGCGCGTCGGCATGAGAGCGATGGAGTGATGACCCGGAAAGATCTGCGCGTTGGTGTGAGAGCGATGGAGAGACGATCCGGAAAGATCTGCGCGTCGGCGTGAGAGAGATGGAGAGATGATTTGGAAAGATCTGCGCGTTGGCGTGAGAGCGACGGAGTGATGATTCGGAAAGATCTGCACGGGCCCACCAACGCCAACGGCGTTGAATCCCAAAGCCCAGGGCAAGCCGCAGGCGCCGCCCTGGGGAGGACGATCACAAGTTATGAACCGCAACGCGGTTCTACATCGATGGGTGATTCGGGTGGTTCGTGTCCCGTAGCGGGTGCAACCGCGTTGCGGTTGATGGTTTATGGCGCATGGCCCCGGGGTGTCCTCCTTCGTCGGAAACCCCGGGCTTTGGGCGATCACGCCGTTGGCGTGAGAGAGGGGAAAGGGTTATCCAGGAAAAAGATCGGTTAGATAATCTATTGGTGGGCAGAGGATTAGGGAATTTCAGGTTTGGCGCGCTCAGCCCTCCCTCCAAAAGAAGTTTCTCATTACTGAGAATCATTTGGTTATCAAATTGCAGAAAATTATAGAAATTTTAAAATAAGTCTCGCTATCTGCCTTATGGGGATTATATTTTCAATCAAATTTACGAATTCTCCCATATTCGTGAATTAAACGTCCCCTCAATCGCAGAAAACATGAAACTTACACCTCGACCCTTCGGAGGTATCTCTCTCAGCCGCAGATTCCGTCTCCTTGTCGCCCTGATCTTTGCGACGAGCGTGACCGGCCTTTTCGCCCAGTCACCGGAGCAGGTTCAAGTTCGTCCCGCCATCACCGCTTCGGACCCGATGGCTGGGAGCCATCACAAGATTTCTTCGGACGATCTCCTTGAGATTCTCGTTTTCCAGGAAGCCGACCTCAGCACCCGTGCTCGCGTTAGCCGCGAAGGCACGATCCTCATGCCTCTCATCGGCAAGGTTTCCGTGAAAGGCCGCACCGTGGCCGACGCTTCGAACATCATCACCGCGAAACTCCGCGACGGCTATCTCGTCAATCCGCAGGTGACGGTCAACGTCGTCTCTCTCGCGAAGCGTTACTTCACCGTTCTCGGTCAGGTCGCCACGCCGGGACAATTCGAACTCACGACGGATCGCCCCACTGACCTCCTCGCCGCTATCGGTCGCGCCGGTGGATTCACGCGCATCGCGAATACGCGTAAGGTCATCCTCAAGCGCCGCACCACTTCCGGTTCCTACGCCATCCGCACGTTCAACGCGAAGGAGCTCAGCCGCGAGACCAGCGCCTCGCCCATCCTCATCAAGGACGGCGACATCATCGAAGTCCTCGAAGGCTTGTTCTAACAGTTTCCCAAAACCAGCTCCTCCCTTGTCCTCTTTGTCCACCCTTAACGCAGTCACCTTAAGCACAGTCGCAGTCCGTGCAGAACACATCCCTCACCCCTGTTCCGCAGCCGAATCCCTCGCCGCAGAACGCTACTAATCTCGCTGTTACCCAGCCGAATCCTCAGTCGCTTCCCTCGATTGATCTTGGCCGCATCGGCGCCGCCTTTCTCCGGAGACTCTGGATCCCGGCGTTGCTCTCCGTGCTTTTCACGGTGGCCGTGGGAGTCTGGGTTTTCAGTCTTCCGAAGATCTACCGCTCGACCGCCGTCGTCTACGTCGGGAAGGAAAAGGACAACGTCTCGGACATTGAAGGCATGATTTCCCGTGACTTCGGTGACCTCGAAGAGCTGAAATCCATAGAACAATCCTTCGGTTCCGCGTCTCTTCTTCTCCGCGTCATCGAAAAGAACGATCTTCGTCGCGACGCCACCTTCGTCGAGCCCAAGGAAGACGGCTCCACCTATTCCGACGCCGACATGGTCGATATCCTTGGTGAGCGTCTCGCCGTTTCGTTGCAACGTGGCACGCGGCTCATCGAGATTTCCGTCGAAGACACCGACCCGATGCGCGCCCGCAAGCTCGCGAAGTCGTTCGTCGAAGAATACGAGCTGCTCCGCAACGAGCAGGAACTCGAAAGTATTCGCAAGGGCCGCGAGGCATTGAACAGCCAACGCGATCGCCTCGAATCAAAGTTGGCCGCGAGTGAACAGGCGCTCCATGACTTCCGCGCGAGTCATCCCGAGTTGCCTGTCGAGTCCGAGTCTGTCGTTCTGGAAGGCAAGCTCCGTGCGATGAACGAGGAACTCAGCCGCGTGAAGGCCGAGCGTATTCGGCTGCAAACGGAGGTGGAGAAACTGGCGAGCGTCGACACGTCGGACGTGAATCAACTCCTCGCCATCGGCGCGATTCGCGACACGGAAACCGTCGTCGAACTCGAGAAAGCGATCGACGCGAAAGAAGCCGAATTCGCGAAGGTCAAGAAGCGTTACCTCTACAAGCACCCGAACTTCGTCGAAGCGGAAGTCGAACTTACCGACCTGCGGGCGTCGCTGGCCCGTGCCGTCGATGGCGCGGTCAACGGCATCAAGCAGCGATTCACTGCCGCCGTTGAGAACGAAGAGAAGCTTTCGAACGCCGTTTCCGCCCAGACCGGCACGATGGCCGTGGCTGCGAAGGAACTGGCTCCCTATCTCAAGCTCAAGCGCGAGGCCGATTCCGACCGCGAGCTTTATGAGTCGCTCCTCAAGCGCATCAAGGAAACCGGCGTTACCGAGGGGATCGAAGAAGGTCTTATCCGCGAAATCGGCAGTCCTCTCGTGCCCTCGAATCCAGTGAAGCCCAACAAGAAGGTCTTCCTCGCTCTCGCCTTCATGCTCGGCGCGTTCCTCGGCACGGCGCTGATCTTCATCCTCGATCTTTTCGACCAACGCCTTCGCGGTGCGTCGCACATCGAACAACAACTCGGGATTCCCGTCCTCGCCAGCGTGCCCAAAGGTGACTTCAAGAAGCTGGAGGATTCCATCGCGATGAAGCGGAATCCATACTCGCCGATGGCCGAGTCGTTCCGACTTCTCCGTGCATCCATCGCGGCCATTGGCAACAATCGCCAGTCGCGCAGCGTCCTCTTCACCAGTGCCCGTCCCGGCGAAGGCAAGTCCTTCAGCGCGCTCAACTACTCCGTCGCCCTCGCCAAGCAAGGCTACCGCACGTTGCTCATCGATGCCGATCTCCGCCGTCCCGCTGTGACAAATGCGCTTTCGAAAGTTAATGCCGCCGGCCTCACCGACTACCTCGACGGCAAGATCAAGCCTGCGCAAGCGTGCTTCGAAACCGAGTTCGAGAACCTCTTCCTCTTTGGCGCAGGCAGCCCGCACGAAAACCCCGGCGAACTCCTCAGTGACCAGCGCCTTCCGCTCCTCATTTCCGAGGCCTACCGCTGGTTCGACCGCGTGGTTATCGACAGCTCACCGCTCGGCGTCGTGAGTGATTCCATCACGCTTTCCCGCGCGGTGCAGCAGGTTTGCGTCGTCGTTGATCACGGCAAAACCAAGCGCCGTGACCTTCAGGCCGCGTGCCGTCTCCTTCGCATGGCGGGCGCCAACATCGCCGGCTTCGTCCTCAATCGCGCGCCCAAGACGGAGAGCGCGATGAGCCCCTACTACACTCTTTGCCAACCCCCGTCGAACGAGCCCGTCCTCGCTCTCGCCACAAACTAACATTGTCATGGCACCCCCTTCGCCAACTTCCCTGACCGCTGATGTCCCGTCCTACCGACGTGGGCGCGGCACTCATATGGAGATTCTCGGACTCGCCTTTGCTGGCGATCTGATCATCGTCGCTTTGGCGCTCGTGGCGGCACACTTTGTCCGCTTCGAGGTCCTCATGGAGAGCAGCTACCTCTACTACTTCCCGCTCTCCGGTTACCTCGGTCACATTCTTTTCGGCACCATCCTCATGATGGTTTTGCTCGTCAATTTCCGACTCTATCAAGGCTACAAACTCCTTTCCTATCGCCGCACATACACGGTGATAGGGAAGGCGACTTTTTCCTGGGTGCTGCTCTATCTCGCGATATCGCTCATCCTCAAATTCGACCCGCCGATCAGCCGATTCTATTCATTGCTTGGGTTCGTCTTCGCTTTTGCGGGTCTTCTCGTCTGGCGCTGGTTCTTCCACGCGATTATTCGCACCGAGAGCATCGCGTCCCAGCTACGCCAGCGGGCGGTCTTCGTCGGTTGGAGCGCGGAATGTGAGCGCGCCATGCACCTCTTCGGCGAAGGACGCGGTCACCCGATCGAGATCGTCGGCGTCATCGAGCCGCCTTCCGGCGAATGGGAATGCAAGCCGCCGAAGGAAGTGGAGATCCTCGGTTCGTTCGAGAATTGCCGCGACTCCATCCACACCGCAAACGCCGATCTCCTCATCGTCGCCGACATGGATCTCAAGCGCGACGAAATGGTCGAACTCTCCCTTCTTTGCGAAAAGGAACTCCTTGAGTTCAAGATGATCCCGTCCTGTTTCCAGGTTCTCCTCAGTGGGTTGAACCTCGAGTCCATCAGCGGCGTGCCCGTGCTTGGTATCTCGAAACTTCCGCTGCACTCCACGCTGAATCACTTTGTGAAGCGCGCCGTCGACATCGTTGGTTCCATTTTTGGGTTGCTCATGTCCGCGCCCATCATCGCGATCTTTGGGCTACTGATTTACCTCGAGTCGCCAGGTTCGGTCTTCTACCGCCAGCGTCGACTTGGTCGCAACGGAAAGCACTTCGACATCATCAAACTTCGCAGCATGAAGCTCGACGCCGAAGCTGATGGTAAAGTCGGTTGGTCCACACAGGACGATCCGCGTCGCCTCAAGATCGGATCCTTTATGCGTAAGTGGAACATCGACGAGATCCCGCAATTCTGGAACGTCTTGAAAGGCGACATGAGTCTCGTCGGCCCGCGCCCGGAACGCCCGGAACTTATCGAGCAATTCAAGCACGAGATTCCTCACTACAACGCCCGCATGAACATCAAGCCTGGCATTACCGGTTGGGCGCAAGTGAACGGCCTCCGCGGTGACACCGACCTCACCGAGCGGGTCAAATTCGACCTCCACTATATCGAAAACTGGAACGTCGTTTTCGATTTCCAAATCATGGCCATGACCTTCTTCAAGCGCGAAGGAGCAGCCTGATCGACGCAAAGAATCTGCGACTGCAAGGACAAGGCCACGTCGGGTGCGATCGAGTGATCCGCCCGGCGTGGCCATTTTCTTTCTTCGGGCATGCAATCGACAGGTTTCTCGGGAAGACAGGTGGCCACGAAATGGAACGTCGGTGCTTTCACCAACGCCAACGGTGTTGAAGCCCAAAGCCCAGGGCAAGCCGGAGGCGTCGCCCTGGGATGGACGATCACAAGTTATGAACCGCAACGCGGTTCCACATCGATGGGTGATTCGGGTAATTTGTGTCCCGTAGCGGGTTCAACCGCGTTGCGGTTGATGTTTTGTTGCACGTGGACCCGGGGTGTCCTCCTCCGTCGGAAACCCCGGGCTTTGGGCGATCACGCCGTTGGCGTGAGAGAGATTGAGTGATGATTCGGAAAGATCTACGCGTTTGCGTGAGAGCGATGGAGTGATTCTTCGGAAAGATCTGTGCGTTGGCGAGAGAGCGATGGAGAGATGATTTGGAAAGATCTGCGCGTTGGCGTGAGAGCGACGGAGTGACGGTCCGGAAAGATCTGCACGGGCGCACCAACGCCAACGGCGTTGAATCCCAAAGCCCAGGGCAAGCCGGAGGCGCCGCCCTGGGATGGACGATCACAAATTATGAACCGCAACGCGGTTCCACATTGATGGGCGATTCGGGTGGTTCGTGTCCCGTAGCGGGTTCAACCGCGTTGCGGTTGATGGTTTATGGC
>JBCCWV010000263.1:0-5821 GCA_039192745.1 Verrucomicrobiota bacterium
ATAATATTTTACATCCGCATAGTTGCCTCTCAATATTGCGTCAGTTTTTAAAATTTTTTGGATAGTTCTCTGTTTCTGATTTTCATTTAGGAAAATTTTGCTAAATTTACAGAGTTCTGAGACGCATTTTTGAAAATTATCAGCATTTATCTCCCCTCGACCCGCTATGATTTATAAATCTGGTTTTTCCAATAATTCAGATCAGAACGGTTCGACGGAGATCCGATGTCATAAGATTGTTGTCGCGGCGTGGGATCGCGAGGTGCGGGAAGGGCTATCAGCAATGTTGGCAAAGCGCGGTCACGAGGTCCTGGCTTGCTCGACGGCTAGCGAAGCGATGTCGATATGCGAGTTGCAGGACCCGTCGGCAGTGGTTTTCGAAGCGGACGGATACGGGATGGATGCGGTGCAGTTCGTCCGCTGGATTTGTGCGCGGCGTCTTGGAAGTGAAGGGCGCCTATACTCGCTCGCACTTGGCGATTGCGCGGATGAAGCGTGGCTTTCGATGATGTTGAAGGCGGGTACTAGCGATTGCTCTTCGGTGTCCGACCCCGGGGATTGGTCGCGAGCGGCCTTGGTCATGGAGCAGAAGATCGACACCTCTCGCCAGGAGGCTACTGAGTTGGCGGCCGTGAAGCGCCTGCGACAGCGTTACGAGAATCTGTTTCTCGAAGCGCCGGATGCGATGCTTGTGTTGAAGCCAAAGGATGGTCGTATCATCGGCGTGAACCGTGCGGTTTTTGCCGTGTTAGGGTACGAGGGCCGCGAGTTGCTGGGGAAATACCTTTCTCTGGTGTTTCCGGAATTCTTTGCGGGCGAGGGGCGCGAGGCGTTTGAGAACTTCTTGCGACAGATCGCGAAAACGCGCGGTGTGCAATATCGCACGCCCGAGGGTTCGAAGAAGTTGCTGGATTTGTCGGTAGCGACGGTCACCTGGGAGGAGTCGAGCGCGTTCATGCTTTCGTGCCGCGATGTGACTCAATCGTTGAGCACGGAGAAGCTCAGTGGCAGCGCCTCTAAGTCGGAGGCCTTGTCTTCGTTTGCGCGTGGAGTGGGGGCAGACCTGAACGACGCGCTCACAGCTATCGGCGGAAACCTCGAGTTGCTGGGTATGCGGCCCGATCTGGGCACCGAGGCACGCGCATTGTCGAAGAGCGCAAGCGACGCGGTATCCCAAGCGCGGACGCTCGCCGCGACCTTGCGTTCCGTTGGTAAAACGAATCCGGAAACGACCCAGCAGGGCGCGCCATTCCTTCTTCGCGACATCGTCGAATCCGAGGTCCTTGCGCAGGGGTTGCTCGGTGACACGGTGGAGCCGGATTTCAAGTTCAGCGAGATGCCGTTGTGGATTCGCGGGGACGCGAACGCGATTCGCGGGCTTGTGCGTGAACTGACAAACAACGCGACCGAAGCCATGAGCGAGCGACGCGGGTCGAAGTTCTTCGTCCAGTTTTGGGAGTGCCAGCTTCCCCCGGTGAACCCCCTCAATCTGCCCGGCGGGAACTACGCGAGGGTCGTCTTCGAGGATGAAGGCTGTGGAATCAATGGGGACGACGTGGAGAAGGTTTTCGATCCCTATTACTCAACGTGGAAAGGGCGGCGCGGTCTGGGCCTGACGCGGGCGAACTCGATTGCAGTTCGCCACGGCGGCCGACTGGTGGCAAGTCGCCGTGAGGAAGGGGGAGCGAAGTTTGAACTCTATCTGCCGCTTCACGAGATCGCGACGGTGACGACCGAACCGGTCGAGAAAAGTCCATCCCGTTCCAGCGATCAAAATCATTCGAGCGAAGGGAAGCGCGTTCTCGTGCTCGAAGATGAAGCGGAAATCCGGTTGCTCATCGAGCGGGCGCTCGGGATGCATGGCTATGAGGTCTTCTCCGTCGCCAGCGGCGAAGACGCCATCACCGCCTTCCGACGGAGCCAGGAATATGACCGGCCCTTCGACCTGTTGATCTTCGACCTGGAAATTCGCGGCGGCCTTGGCGGGAGGGAGACGTTGAATTTCCTCCGTCGACAAGGGGTCCGAACGAAAGCCGTCGTCACGACCGGTATCGCTGACGAGGAGATGCTATCCAATCTTTCCGACTACGGGTTCTGCGGCGTCATCCGCAAGCCGTTTCGGCTTGAACAACTGATCGAAACCGTTGGCACGTTGACCGGTTCCGTCCCCGCACGCCGGGTGGAAGATTGATTTGCGCGGCGGCGGGAAAGCCGTTGGGTGGTCTTATGTCGAGAATTCGCTCGCTCATGGTTTCGCTCGTCATTGCCACTGTCATTGTCGGCGTGGTCTTCGCCGGACTGGTCTTTTTGATTCAGGACAGCCTCATTTACCACCCGCGTCGATACACAGAGGATTACTTCGAAAACTTGAAGAGAACGGGCGGTGAAGAACTGGCGTTTCAGGCCGACCAAGGAAAGCAGTTTGTTTACGTCATTCCACCGAAGACAGGTGCTCCGCCAGAAGAAGTGTGGCTTTGTTTCTCTGGTAATGGCGGCACGGCTCTGGATTGGGCAGTCCACTTTTACCCACACCCTGAGGAGGATGCTTTTTTGCTGATCGATTATCCGGGCTACGGCCAATCTGAAGGGGAGCCAAGTCCGAAGGCTATTGAGGAAACGATTCTCGGCGCAGTGACTGCTTATTTGGCTCGGACGGGTGGAAAGATGAAAGAATTGCGACCAAAACTCAGGGTTTTCGGTCATTCCATTGGTGCTGCTTCCGCGCTCATTGCCGCACGGGAGCTTGGAGCGGAAAAGGCTGTGCTCATCTCGCCGTTCGGTCGGATGAAAGATCTGATAGCACCTCCGCTTCGCCCGCTATTGCGGCATCGTTTCGACAACGTCGAGAGTCTGGAGCGAATCGCGGATTCTGGTCTCACCTTCAAAGCGGACGTTTTTCACGGAACAAGAGACTCTGTGATTCCGTATTCGATGGCGGTTTCGTTATCCGAGGATTTCCCATCAATGATCACACTCCATGCCGTCGAAGGCGCGGGTCACAATGATATCCTCGATGCCGCAGCAGGCGAGATCGCGGCGGCGATGGGGGAGTGACTGGTTGCGGCAGCCTGCTGCATTACGCGTTCCGTAGTTACACCTGGAAGGTGCAGTTACTTCACCTAAAGCTTGATTAACTTCGCGCTGGTGATGCGTTCATCGGCCAGAAGATCATCCTTCAAGCTGATGTCAGGTTCGCCGTCGAGGTTGAGAACCATGAGGGCGACTTTGTCGACGACGTTCCGGCTGAGGGACATGTTGGCGATGTTGATGTTTTCTTTCTCGAGCAATTGTCCAACCGCGCCGACGACCCCGGGTTGGTCGTTGTTGCCGATGAGAAGGACGATGCCTTCGGCTTCGGTTTCGACGTTGTGCTCGTTGATCTTCACGATGCGCGGCTTGCCGGCGAAGAACGTGCCGGCGACGGAAGCGGTTTCCTCGTCGTTGCTCACGACGACTTCGATGAGTTCGGTGTAGTCGGCGGGATTGCCCATGCGGGATTCGCTGGTCTTAATGCCGAGGTTCTCGGCAAAACTCGGGGCGTTGATGTGGTTCACGACCTCGCTTCCGCCTGCTTGCTCCAGATAGCCCTTCATCGCCGAACGAGAGATGAGGGTGGTATCAAGATCGCTGACTTTGCCGCTGTAGTTGATGGAAAGGGACTCGACGCGTTTTGGCGCGATCTGCGAAAGCATGCGTCCCATGCCTTCGCAAAGTTCGAGATAGGGGCCGACCTGGGAAATGGTGGCTTCGTCGATGCTTGGCGTGTTGACGGAATTGACGACCGTGCCGTCGACGAGGCAGTTGCGGACCTGTTTCGCGATGTCGATGCCGACGTTTTCCTGCGCTTCGGCGGTCGAGGCACCGAGGTGCGGGGTCAAGACGACGTTGTCTTTCTCGAACCAACTGAAGTCCGCGGGCGGCGGTTCTTCTTCGAAAACATCCAGCGCACAACCGGCGACAATGCCTTCTGCCATCCCTTGTTCGACCGCCTTTTCATCGAGAAGGCCGCCGCGAGCGCAGTTGATGATCCGAACGCCCGGTTTCATCTTCTGAATGCGATCCGCATTGATGATGTGCTTCGTCTCCGGCGTCATCGGCATGTGAAGAGTGATGAAGTCCGCTTCCTTCACCGCGTCGTCGGGATCATCGACGAGTTCCACTTGAAGAAGGCGTGCCTTGCTGGCGGAAAGATACGGATCGTAAGCAACAACACGCATGCCGAAGGCCATCGCACGTCGAGCGTATTCGGTTCCGATGCGACCCATTCCGAGAATGGCGAGCGTTTTCTTATAGAGTTCGACGCCTTGAAATTTCTTCTTTTCAAATTTCCCGGAAATGACATTCGCGTGCGCTTGCGGAATTTTCCGCGCCAGTGCCATCATCAGGGTAAACGCGTGCTCCGCCGTCGAGATGGTGTTGCCCGTCGGCGTGTTCATGACTATCACGCCATTCTTCGTCGCAGTGGGAATGTCGATGTTGTCCACACCGACACCGGCACGCCCGACGCATTTTAAGTTGGACGCCTTCTCGATGACTTCCGGGGTGATCTTGGTCGCCGAGCGGACGATGATCCCGTGATATTGCGCAGCGTCGGCGAGAAGATCTTCCGGCGAGATGCCAATCCGCACATCGACGTCGAGGTCCGGATCCGCCTTTAATTGGTCGATTCCGATGTCTGAAATTCCGTCAGCAACAAGGACTTTATGCATAAAATGGAGGGAAAAATGGGCGAATGAATAAGGGCGGTTCCAGTCCCTGTCAAAAGGCGCGAGAGCGTCGATCAGGGTTGACCGCCGGGACCGGTCCATTACCATCCGCCGAAGCAACGTGCATGAAGGAAAATGACTGTATCCCGGCCCTCAAGGCCCTGGCGGAGGAGACGCGCTGGAAAATCGTAGCCGCTCTCCTGAAGCGCCCACAAACCATCGCCGAGCTCGTCGATGGTCTTGGGGTTTCGCAATACAACATCTCCAAGCACGTCCGTATCCTCCGCGAAGCCGGCGTTGTTGAAACCCGCCGCGAGGGGAAGTTTGTTCGCTGCAGAATCACAGAATCCTACCAACGTAGATACCAAGAAGGCGGAAAAGAAAAGCTCGACCTCGGCTGCTGTGAGTTTGAATTCGCCGAGGAAGAGCCGTGTGCTGAATAAATCGCCGAGACCTATGACTGTCTCCTCCGTCGTCGGAGCATCAACCAGCCTAGCGATGTCAATGTGAAGAGCGCCGTCGATGGCTCTGGCGCGGGATTAGTTCCTTTGCCGAGCTTTTTATTGAGTCGGTCCAAGTCGGGGATTTCGCGTTCAACGGCGACGAAGGAGGTGTGCTTCGTGACGAGTTGATAGGTGAGCCCGAGATTGGTGATTTCCTCCCGGAAGTCTTCTCTAGGTGAGATCTTTTGGAAGTCGCTGATTCGTCGCAGACGTTCGCGGGCCCAGAGGAACGGAAGCCCTTTGTTCTTCTCGGGCTTCCGTTCGAACTCCATCACCGTTTCAATCTCCTTTTCGCCACAACGTCCTGTCATCGTCACCGCGCGTGCGGCGTCTCCGCGGAATTTACCGGTGATGGTCAAGGGGCGGTCGGCGAAAAGATCAGGTTGGACGGGCGGTTCCAGATCGTAGGCTTCCATGCCATCGAAATCGAACTCGATGTCCGTGAGCACGGGGAGGGCAATCGACTGGATCAATCGCGACGAAACTCGGAGGGCTTCCGAGCGATTTGTGGCAATCCAAGGTTCGCCCTGGCCCGCCGCGGCCATTCCTTCGATGCAATGGCGGTTCACGTTCTTTCCGATTCCCAAGGCAAAGACGTTGGCCTCATCGAGG
>JBCCWV010000264.1:0-5719 GCA_039192745.1 Verrucomicrobiota bacterium
ACGGGAAGGGGACGTTGACGGTTTGTAGCTCGGAGTTCGATGCGACGATTCCGGACGAGATCAAAAAGATCTGGAAGAAGACAATCCTGCAACGCAGCGACCAGGAGAAAGAGAAGTATGAATCGTGGTGGAAGGAAGGCGCTGAGGAATTGACGCGGCTGAATTTTGAAACGCCCGTTTTCGCGGTTGCCTACAGCCACGACGGAAATCAAATCGCCGTCGCAGGCGGGGACGGTGTGATTCGATTCCTCGATGCGGAGTCTTTCGAAATTGTCCACGAGACGAACGCCGTCCCGCTCCTTCAATCCGAGGCCGGCGAAGTCGCTGCGAGGGCCGTGCCTGATTACATCCGCGACGTCAATCCTATCGTGACGAAGCTCGGTTGTAACGCGGGCACTTGCCATGGCTCGAAGGACGGAAAGAACGGTTTCAAGCTTTCGTTGCGGGGCTACGACGCCTTTTTCGATATTCGGTCTTTGACCGACGATCACGCTTCACGCCGTGTAAATGTCGCCGCGCCGGATGCGAGTCTCATGCTGTTGAAGGCGACCGCCGCCGTGCCGCATGAGGGCAAGCAACTCCTCGAGACGGACAGCGAGTATTACCAAGTCTTGCGCGATTGGATTGCCGCCGGGGCGAAGGTGGATCACGAGGCGCCGAGAGTCGTGAGCATCACGGTTTCACCGGAGAACCCGGTCATTCAGGAAATTGGCGAGACCCGTCAGATGAAGGTGGTCGCCACCTATGCCGACGGAGAAACGCGCGACGTGACCAAGGACTCCTTCATCGAAAGCGGAAATCTCGAAGTGGCGACGCACAATGACGGCGGTTTACTCACGACGATCCGTCGCGGGGAGGCGCCGGTGCTTGCGCGCTACGAAGGCGCTTATGCGTCGACGGTTTTGACGGTGATGGGTGATCGTTCCGGTTTCGTTTGGAAAAAGCAGGCGGAGAACAACGAGATCGATGGCTTCGTCCATGACAAATTGCAGCGCATGAGGATCTTGCCGTCGGGGTTGTGCACGGATGAGGAATTTGTTCGGCGGATCTATCTTGACCTCACGGGATTGCCGCCGTCGCCAAAAGACTTACTGACTTTCCTCGAGGACGAGAGGCCGAGCCGCCAGAAACGCAAGGCGTTGATCGATCGTCTCATCGGCAACGAAGACTTCATTGATCATTGGACGAACAAGTGGGCTGACCTTCTGCAAGTGAATCGCAAGTTCCTCGGACCCGAGGGCGCGACGAAATTCCGCGGTTGGATTCGCGCCCAGGTGGCGGGTAACCGTCCTTATGATGAGTTCGTGCGCGACATCGTGACCGCGTCCGGTTCGAACAGCGAGAACCCGGCTGCGAGTTACTATAAGATTCTTCGCAATCCCGAGGACACTGTCGAAAACACGACGCACCTCTTCCTCGCGACGCGTTTCAACTGCAACAAGTGCCACGACCACCCGTTTGAGCGTTGGACGCAGGACCAATATTACGAACTGGCGGCAAGCTTCAGCCAGGTCAGTCTGAAAAGGGCTCCCGAAAGCGGAAAGCGCAATATTGGCGGTTCCGCCGTGGAGAAAGCCAAGCCCCTTTTCGAAGTCGTTTACGACAATGAGGAAGGCGAAATGATTCACGGTCGCACGAACGAAATTGCCGAGCCCGCATTTCCCTACGATGCGAACTACGACATGCCCAAGGAATCCAGCCGTCGCGAGCAACTTGCCGCGTGGATGACTTCTCCAGACAATGCTTATTTCGCAAAGAGCTACGTGAACCGAATTTGGGGGTATTTGTTAGGCACAGGGATTATCGAACCTCTCGATGACATTCGCGCCGGCAACCCGCCGACAAATCCCGAATTGCTCGACTGGCTGACCCGGCAATTCATCGATTCTAATTTCAACACGCAGCATCTTATTCGATTGATTTGCGAATCGCGGGCCTACCAGCGTTCGATCAAGACGAACAAGTGGAACGTCGATGATAAGATCAATTTCTCGCATGCGAAGGCTCGCCGTCTTCCCGCCGAAGTGCTCTATGACGCGGTTTATACCGTCACGGGGGCGAAGTCGCAGTTTCCGGGTGTGCCTGCGGGCACGCGCGCGGCGGCGCTGCCGGATGTGGGGGTCGAATTGCCGGATGGGTTCCTCGGAAACCTCGGTCGACCGGTGCGCGAAAGCGCCTGCGAGTGTGAGCGCTCGAATGACCTTCAACTCGGTTCCGTCATGGCGCTGGTCAGCGGCCCGACCGTCGCCGATGCCATTGGGGACGAGGGAAATGCCATTTCCCGGCTCGCCGAGACAACCGTTGATGATCGGGAATTGATCGACAACGTCTTCCTTCGCGTTCTCAACCGGAAGGCGGGTGAAGAGGAGATCGACGCCACGCTTGAGAGTTGGTCCCTCATCGATGGTGACCACGAAAAGCTGGTCACGCGTCTTGCCAAGGAAGAGTCCGCCTGGGTTTTCGAGAGGGAAAAATTGGAAACGAAACGGCAAGTTGCCATCGGTAAAGCGAAGGCCGAACTCCGTGAATACACGCCGGAGCACGAACGCAAAAAGCGCGAAGCGGAGGCCGCCCAGAAGGAGCGAATTGCCGAGGCGAAGAAAGTACTGGAGGAAGTGGAAGCAAACATTCCCGGAAAAGTCGAAGCGTGGGAGCAGTCTCTCGCCGTCAGCGATACCTGGACGAAGTGGAGACTACTTAAGCCGGAGTCGGTGTCACTCGCTGACAAGAGCGAAACCGAGATCTTGCCCGACGGATCCGTGCGACCGAAAAAGACCAACCCGCGTCGGCTCGATTATCACCTCGCCGGTAGCATGGTGGAAGAGAACATCACGGGGATTATGATCGAGAGTATTCCGGATGAGTCTTTCGCGGGATTCGGTGCGGGGTTGAGTGGAAATGGGAACTTTGTCGTTACCGAGGTGCAGGCGAGTTGGAACACGCAGGAGGAGCCGAAGGAAAAACTGAACCTCGCGTTTGCCGATGCGAAAGCGGACTTCAACCAAGAAGGATTCGACGTCAAAAAAGCGATCAACGGTGATGTTTCACGAGCGGACAAAGGCTGGGCCATTGCCGGATCCGACTTGAAGGCGCGTCATCGCGCGATGTTTCGTTTTGAGGAGCCGATGGCAGGAAGTGCGGAGGGCGCCACGCTCACCGTGTCCGTGCTTTGTCGCTACAGCACGGACAACTATCCGCTCGGGCGTTTTCGAATTTGGTACACGACCGATTCCGACCCACTTCACTTTGGTCTTCCCAATGACGTCGCGATGGCCGCGGGCCTTCCTCCGTCCACCCGCACCGACGAACAGAAAGCGCGTCTGCGCACTTGGGTCATGAACAACGATGATGATTACAACCACGCGTTCTTCGCCCTCGCAAAAGAGCAACGTCCGCTCCCCGGCGACAAGAAACTCGCCGCGCTAAAAGCCGCCGTGACCAAAGCCGAGCGCCCCGTTCCCGTGCCGGACCCTTTGCTCCAACTCCGTCAAGACGTCGATCACAGCATCGAGCAAACCGCCTTCCGCCGCCGCACCGCTGCCCAGGATCTCACTTGGGCCTTGATCAACAGCCCCGCTTTCCTTTTCAATCATTAAAAAACTCCGTGTCCTCCGTGCGAGGTCCCACCAAAAACCGCCACAAAACAATGTTCCGTTTCAAAGGCTCCAAAGGAATCGATCTCTGTGACTCCCATCTCGGCCCTACGCGCCGCGACTTTCTTCGCTTTGGCGGAGCAGGGATGATGGGGATGACCCTCAACAACTTCTTTGCTGCGCAATCAGCCAGTGCCTCTAGTTCGATGGCCGGCAGCAAGGGCTGGGGGAAGGCGAAGAACGTCATTATGGTCTATCTCCAGGGCGGACCGAGCCACATTGACCTCTGGGACCCGAAGGAAAACGTGCCGGACAACATCCGCAGCCAGTTCAAAACCATTCCGACGAAGATTCCCGGCATTCACTTCACGGAAATCCTCCCGAAGCTGGCGAAGATCAACGACAAGTTCACGACCATCCGTTCGATGAGTTACACGCCAAACGGACTCTTCAACCACACGGCCGCGATCTACCAGATCATGACCGGCTACACGACGGACAAGGTCAGTCCGTCAGGCCAGCTCGAGCCGCCATCGCCGAAGGATTTCCCGAACTTCGGCTCGAACATCGTGCGCATCAAGCCAACCGACGAACCCATGCTCCCCTTCGTCATGCTGCCGCGCCCGTTGCAAGAGTCGAACGTCGTCGGCAAGGGCGGGACGGCTGGGTTCCTCGGCAAAGCCTTCGATCCCTACACGCTCTATCCTCCCGGCGATGACATGAAGATGGACAAGATGGACGGCATCAAGGTCGACGACCTCCAACTCCGACCCGATGTTTTTTCCGTGCGTCTCCGCCGCCGCGCGAAACTTCGTGACGCCCTCGACGACCACATGCCAGTCATCGAAAAGGCCGTCGAAAACTACAACCTCGACGACTACTACGACCGCGCCTTGAACCTCATCGTCTCCGGCCGCGCGCGCGATGCTTTCAATCTCGACGCCGAAAGCGAAGCCACGCGCGACAAGTATGGCCGTCACACCTTCGGCCAAAGTTGTCTCCTTGCCCGGCGTCTCGTCGAAGCGGGGACGCGTGTTGTCGAAGTCATCTGGCCCAAGGTCGCCAACTCTGACAACCATTCATGGGATCACCACGTCGGCTTGACCAAGCGCATGAAAGACCAGAGCGGGCCGCTCCTCGACGATGGTCTCTCCGCCCTCTTCGACGATCTCGATGAACGTGGCTTGCTCGACGAAACGCTTGTTGTCGCCATCGGCGAATTCGGCCGCAGCCCCGAAAAGGGCGTGAGCACGTCCGGCAACAACAACAGCGCCGACGGCCGCGATCACTGGCCGTATTGCTACACCGCCGTCATGGGCGGCGCGGGCATCAAGCGCGGTTACGTCCACGGCAAGTCCGACAAAACCGGATCGGCCCCCCTTGAAGATCCGGTCCATCCCACCGAGGTCCTCGCCTCCATCTACCACAGCGTCGGCATCGATCCCGAAACGATCGTCTACAACCACCTCAACCAGCCCCGCGAGCTGGTGAAAGCGCAGGCGGTGCCGGAGTTGTTCGTCTAGGCATCGGATCAAGAACTTCGCACGATCTGCATAGAAAAACGGTGCATTCGCGGGCAAGGTTGCTGGTGTGGCAACTCCAGACGACTTGGGCAAGCGATCATCGACACAGGCGATGCGGCGTGCCAGCGTGACGAAGGCCGTGCGTGCCTTGGAGGACTCAATCGCTGATCCGCCTCCGATGGAGGAGCTCGCGAAGATCGCCGGAATGTCGAAGTTCCACTTCCAACGCGCATTTCAGGCAGTCGTCGGTGAGTCGGTCAACAAGCACATAACACGCCTGAGGTTGGAACGTGCGGCGTCCTACTTGAAGTACTCTTCGTGGCAGGCCGGAGAGATTGCGCAAATCTGCGGATTCACTTCCCAATCAAACTTCGGTCGAGCCTTCCGTAAGGTTTATGGCATGTCACCCCAGGAGTTTCGAAAGGCCAAGGGAACGGTTCCCTTTCTTCGTGGTTATGCGCGGAGCCGTCCGGGATTTGAGCTTGAGCAGAATGGCGTTCCGCGACCCACGGTGCGGATCGAGGATTGGCCTGAACTTCAGGCGATCTGTTTTCGCTATTACGGCCCTATGGATGGTGTTATTCAGCCTTGGCGGGAACTACT
>JBCCWV010000265.1:0-5710 GCA_039192745.1 Verrucomicrobiota bacterium
CTGCAGCCCTTTGAAGACGTGAATAAACGAGTCTCCCGTCTCGCGGCGAACATATCCCTCGTGCAGAGGAACCTTTGTCCGCTTTCGTTTACCGACGTGACGCAGGACGACTATGTGAGTGCGTTGTTGGGTGTCTATGAACTCAATCGCGTGGACTATCTCCGCGACTTGTTTCTCTGGGCGTATCGTCGTTCGGCTGAACGCTACGGAGCCATTCGCCAATCCTTGGGCGCGCCCGATCCGTTTCGGTTGAGTCACCGAGAGGAGATTGGGAGGATTGTTGGCGAAGTTGTGCGCGAAGGTCTGGACAAGGTCGCGGCGGTCCGGCTGATTCGTGAGGAAGCGGAGAAGATCGTGGTGGAACGCGAGCGTGCCCGCTTTATGGAAGAGGTAGAGAGGGAGCTTACGGGTTTGCACCTTGGCAGCATCGCGCGGTTCAGATTACGGCCGAAGGAGTTCGAGCGATGGCGCGTGGGGTGGCGGTGAGGGGGATTGAAGGATGAATATCGAACAAGGACCTTTGAAGAAGGACGTGAGGGAACGAGAGCTTGGGGTGAGGCGAGTAAATTTTTGCCATTCACCCGCCGCTGACCCAGACGTCGCTGAAGCTTTCGGAGCGGTCGTTGTAGGTGACGCGGACCCATTTGTCGACGCTTTCCCAGTTGGTTCCGAAGCGGCCGAGGTAGATCTCGTTCCGGTCGCTGCGTTGGGGGGAAGTGAGGCTGAGGAAGCGGGGGTGATTACTCCATTGAGGGTGGTAAACACTCTTGCCCTCTTGGCCGGGGATGTTCGTGATATCAAAGGTGTGGCCCTCTGCGTGGTCGCCGTCGAAGATCGTCAACTCGCGGTGGTGTTTCATGAGGACGAATTTCCGGTAGCTGTTGTCCGGTGAGATTCCGGGCCAGCAACCCCTCGCGGATTCTTCCCAGTTGTTCTTTTCCAAACTTCCCCATCCACAGTTCGGCCACGGAAAGCTATCGACGAAGTAACGGCCGTCTCCGGAGATTTGAAACCAGGGTGCGCCTTCGTGGCCGGTATCGGTTTGGGTCCAAACGCTTTCCTCGGTCGCGGGGTCGTCGAGGGGGAAGCGGCGAATGGGGCAGTTGAGGTTGCCTTCGCCCGAACGGTGATAGATCCAAGAGCGTCCGGACGCCGGATCGGTCCAAACATCGGAAGCCCAACCTTCGGCCAAGTCGCGCACTTCGCCGGATTTCCAATCGACGTGCAGGATGCGTTGTGCGTAGCGGTCGGAGACGATGACGCCATCGCCGTCAGGAGTGATGAGCGGTTTTGAAAGCGGCATTTCTCGTCCGATCAGGTCGCGCGGCCCCGCGCCGTCCTCGGTGTCGAGTCCCATGAGGCGGACGCGGCTGGTTTCCTTGGTGAAGATCATCCACTTCTCCGCCTCGAGCCAAACGACCCTCGTCGGAGCGCCGGTCATGGCGCGGATTTCCTTGGCTGGATTGCCCTGCGCCATGGCCGCATTCGCGCCGATGGTTTCGAGGTCCAGTGGCTCGGTCGTGAGAGGTTCGGTGCTCGACGCGCGCACGATTTCGATGCCCGCCTGGAAGACGTCGGTGCCGTTGTCTTCGTAGGCTTCGATGAGGAGGGGTTCGTTGTTTTTGACCTCGGCGACGACATCGAGAACGACGGCGCGCTTCGTGCCGCCGGCGGCTTCCTCCACGCAAAGGTTATCGATGACGAGGGTGCCGTTGACGCGGTAGTCCATGGCCCGTTCCGCTGAGCGTTTGGTATCGACAAAGTGCAGCCGCACGCGATAGCGACCATTCTGAAGGGGAATGCTGTAGCGGTGGCTTTCGCTGCGCACGGTCTGGTAGATGCTTGCCGGACCGGGATCGATGGCGTTCGTGAAATCCGTGCCTCTCACGATCCCGTTGGCGCGGCCCGTTCCGTCGGAGAATTTTACATCCTCCATCCACCCGTCGATTTCCGGTCCTCCGCAATTGATGCGAAGGACGACGTTGTCATCGGCCTTCGACTTCGCGGCCCGGTCGCAACCAGCCAATGACAAAGCGAGGACTGGAAGAAGAACCAAAAAGTAAAGAGCGGGTAACCGCGAAACTGGTTTGGAGGCGGACATCAAAAGCAGGCGAACGGGGAAACGAATTTCCCTCCCTGATTCTCCTCAGGATACACAATGATCTCAAGGTGTCCGCCTGCATGTCACTATATTTCAACATTGTGAATAACTCTTCCGAGGAAGATGCTCGCAAGTCTCTTCTGCTTAGGCGGTCGGTAATGGCATCTATCGATTCAACCACCAGAAGCCTGCATTGAGGTATGTGGCGTAAGTCGTCCACACGAGATAGGGGACGAGAAGCCACGAGGCGAGGTTATTGACCTTTTTGAAGGCTCTGATGCTCGCGAAGATGGCGGCGAGGAGCATGACAATGACGACGAGGGCGAGGTCGATGCGATGAATGCCGAAGAAGAGCGGAGTCCACGCGAGATTGAGGACGAACTGGATGGTGAACCAGCGGAAGGCGCACTGCTTGCTAGCTTTGTCGGCATCGGCTTGCCAGACGAGGGCGACGGCGTAACCCATCATGGCAAAGAGGATGGTCCAGACGGGGCCGAAGGTGCCATTGGCGGGCATGCCCGGTGGGCGTTCGAGTGAGGCATACCAATCGCCGATGGAAAAAAACGTGATAAGTCCGCTCGCGTTGCCGAGGAGTTCGATGCCGAGGATGCAGACGACGGCTTTTTTCCAGAAGGGCCATGCTGGTGCGCTACGTGCGGTCGTCGGTGAGGGTTCGCTGTTTATCGGTGAAATGGATGAGGACATGGAGAGTAATGGATAAGTGCCGAATCCTGAACTGGCTTTGGCGAATGGCGCTGGTGAAGGCCTGTTTCACGATTAAATATCGCAACAACGATACGGCAGCGGAGGGACAATGCGTAAAAACGAAGAAGAATGCGGCAAAGTGAGTAGATTTTGTGCGGTCCGGCCCCGATTGGATGGGGGCGAGGAGGGGGGGGGAGCGTGCGCGCTTGGTTAGGAATACTGAAGGACTGGAAGAATAAGCATGTGGTGGATACTTGACGACTTCGGCAGATTTCTCTAAAAGCTCTGGTGAAACTCTAATCGGGATTCTTATGGGATACAGGACACTAACTTCTTTTCTACTGGGCACGTTGGTGCCGTGCACCATATTGGCTGACGCCACGACAGGAACGGACTATGGTGGAGTCATATTTCCGGACGGCATCGTTTCTTTTGCAGATGTAGTGGTTTCGTTTGATCCGGTGATCGTTGGCGGCGAACCGAGCGAAGGTTTGAATGGGAATGCCGCGTTGGGGACCCCGCAAGGAGCTACAACGAGCGCGAACCACGCAACGCTCGGGGTCGGGGGTTCCATCACTTTGGAGTTCGTCGATAACGTCCTTACGGGAAGCGGTGACAATTGTGCGGATCTGCACGTCTTCGAGGTGGGCGGCGATGTTGAGGACACCTTTGTCGAGATCAGTATCGACGGGGTGGTGTGGGAAGATGTCGGTAAAGTAACGGGCTCGACCGACTCGATCGATATTGATTCGTTTGGATTCGGGCCCGACAAACAGTTTCGTTTTGTCCGACTCACCGATGATCCTGCGGAAGGTAACACCACCGGGTCGACGGTTGGCGCGGACATTGATGCGGTCGGGGCGATCTCCAGTAGTTTGCCGCCGTTACTGGTCACGATGCATCGGCTCGAGAAGTCCGGACTGCGAGCGGGAAATCTATTGCTCGGCCAAAGCGCGACGGTTCCTCCCCCTCTTCTCCCTTCTTTCGATTTGCAGAAGCTGAAGTCGCAACCCATTCTTCTTGCTCCTGAGGACGGCAATGGTGTGCGGGACGGCGGACTCGTCACGGATGGCGTCACGCCGCTTCTGTTGCGCATTCAAGCCGAGAGCGGGACTCCGATTGATGTGGATTGGGAGGCGACAGAGACGAGCGGAAGTGTGACCGGGGGAATCGAAAACAGGATGTTTCAGTTACAAAACGGACTTTGGGTGGCGTCCACGGGAACGATAACCCTCGAGTCTGCCGGACAGGCGGGCGTGGTGGAAGGCTTCTTATATGTTGAAGCGCTGGACACTTCGGACGTGCAGTTCAACAACGAATCGGAAGTGGATGTTACTTTGGTGGCGGACACGATTGCCGGCGATGTCGGTGAGTTGAATTTCAAGATTCGTCCCCCGCCAGTCGTGCTACTTCCGGACCTTTGGGCTGGAGACTGGTCACAGTCCACGGTAGCGGAATTGGAGACGATCCGCCCTTCTGGGTTCGTCGAGGTCGGGGCGTCTTCTGATTTCTCCGCTCTTACCTTGAACGTTGAGCGATTTAGGAATGCTTGGGCACTCACGCGGCTCGATATTGTGGTGCATGGTCGCAACGCACTCAGAGCTCGACAAGAATGTGAGTCCCCGGGAGGGAGCTCGCTCACTTTCAGATCCTCTCAGAATTGCTTCCGTGGTTACTGGCGGCGGATTGTTACTGTTGGAGCACCCCATAACGGAAGCCTTCTTTCGACGTATATTCGTTCCTTGAAGACGGTTCGTGAACTTCCACGACTACTGAGTGGATCGAGTAACTTCAGTGTTGTTGCTAATGCGATTAACGGCTTTTTCAACTTGGAGCCCAGCGAAAGTGTACTTAAAAACCTCCGCTACACGCACGATCCGGCCGCCCGGTTCGCTTTCGTTGGCACGACTATCAGCGACACAGATCAGCTGTACAAAGTCCTAGGTTTGAGGGGGCAGCGATTAGGCCGTGTGCTTCCCCTTGGTTCGGACGGGCTCGTTGATTTGAACAGCATGCTTCCCGGTGGCGGACAGGAAGTCGCCGGAGACATCGCCCATTTTGATTTGAATGGTCCCCCGAGCCAGTCCACGCAACTGGAGTCGGCGGCGGTAGCCATACAGATCCGCGACATCCTTGATGATGCCTCCAAGTTTCAGAGCTTCGTCGTGCCTCAACTACCCACCGAACAGACCCTGGCCGGTATTCGACAAGAGGCGCTTGATTCGGCGGCTCTAGAGGCGGCGACGATGACGCTCGACATCTTCGGTAACTCGCCCATCCAATTGCTCACAACCGGCGGCTCCCACATGTTCAACTACGAACTCAATCCACCGCTCTCCGCGCCGGTCACAGGAGAAGTGAATTGGTTTGCGGAAATTTATGCGCCGGACGGGATCACGTCGGATGGCGTGAGCCTGATCGTGAATCCAAGCGACTCGACGGAGGTGACGGTGAATGTGTTAGGAACAGTCATTGGCGATGTCGTGCTTCATTGCGCTTACGAGACTTCCGGCGACAAGACGGGATGGGCGGAGCCGGTGCTGGTGACGACCTGTGTCCCGGCGGGTGAGACGTTGAGCAGCATTGAGTTGTTGCCGACGACCATCGATCTGGCGGTGGGAGATATCATTCGGCCAGATGTGGTAGCGACTTACAGCGGCGGCTTGAGTTTCTCAAAGTTCGTGCCGGCAGCCGACCTGACGGTGGTGGCCAACAGCGCGGTCCTCGATGTGACCAATCCACTCTCTTGGGAAGCGGTGAGTGTTGGTGACATTGACGTGACTGTGACTTACATGGGTTTGAGTGATGCGGCCGAAGTGCGGGTCGGAGATTTCTTTCCGTCGCGGACTTTGATCGACTGGAAGGCAACGGTGCTCAATCCGGTTGAGTTTGCAGATCCGGAAG
>JBCCWV010000266.1:0-5691 GCA_039192745.1 Verrucomicrobiota bacterium
AAGACGCATATGGATCACCTGATTGAGCATATGGGCGTCGATCTCCTTCCCTTCAAAGTGCATGTCATCCTCAAGCTTGATCGTTTTGCCCTCGTCCGACTCCCGGATCATGGCACTTCCGTGCTCGACTTTCAGCTTTTCCGCCTTTGAAAGCGGGATTTTCATGACGATGGAAATGTCGTTCGTGATGTGATCACCGCCGATACCCACGCATCCGCTTTGGGAAAGAGCACCATCATCATAGACGACATAGTCCGTTGTTCCCCCGCCGATGTCGATAACGATGGCTCCGCGTGACTTGTCATCCTTGTTCAAGACAACCTGCGCGGAAGCCACTCCACTAAAGACGACGTCCTCAACTTCCAAGGGAATCTCGCGCACGCAACGAATAGCATTTTGAATGCGTGTCCGGATACCGTGAACGATGTGGTAGTCCGCCTCGAGCTTCGTCCCTAACATTCCCACAGGGTTCTGCACCTTGTTGTCCTGACCATCGACGAAGTAATGACGGATGATGCTGTGGAGAAAAACGTTTTGCTGGGGAATCGGCACGTCGCGCGCGATTTCCTTCACTTCTTCGAGGTCCTCTTCCGTGATTTCATTCTGATCGCCCGCCAGCGTGATCGTTCCTCGGTTATTCAGGCTCTCGATGTGGGACCCGGTGATCGCGAGAAAGACGTTGTTGATGATGACGTCACTGCGATCCTCCGCCCGAACGAGCGCCTCGTGGAGACACGTCTGGGCGTTGTCGTAATCGACAATTTCCCCTTTACGCACGCCACGCGAGGGGGCTTGCCCCACGCCAAGAATCTTGATGGCGCCGTCCCCCTTCACCTCACCCACGACCATGCAGATCTTGGAGGTGCCGATTTCGAGGCCGACGTAGATATTCGATTTTGCCATAAATTGAGTCGGTGGTTATTCAAGCACGGCGACGGGTGCGTGCCACTGGGAATTCCCTCCTCAACCGGTTCTCAGGATCGCCCTCACTCCATCAGCGTTGTCGGCCCGTTCGCGGGGAATACTCCGCCGGATTTTCGGCGTGCGTGGGCTTTCCGGCGTCGGGGCTTCCTGCACAGGGCGAGCCCGAGGAGCGGGGATCGGCTCCAGATTCTCCACCTCTTCCGGGGTCGGATTTCGATCCGTCTCGACGAACCGCACCGGAATATTCTTTTTCATCAACAGGTTTACCGATCCCAGTTTCCTCCCCTTCTTCAGAGTATCTATGTGGATGAGCCGAAAGTCTTTCACCTGCTTTTCCAAATTGCTCATTCCGAAAGTCACTTCGGCGCCTGAATTGAATGACGCGAGCAGTGAATACTCCGTCGCCAATTCAATTTCCTTCACCTTTAGCGAATCCAGGTAGAGGGCTTCTTCACATGCCAGAATCAGGTCGACCGCACTCATCGCCTCGGCTGGCTGGATGCGACGCCCCGGCGTGGTTTCGCCAAGATCACGCAGTTTGATCACCGGCAGAGAAACATAGCGCGGCATGAGACGGCTGCACTCAAGGATGATTCCCGTCTCATCAACCATCAGACCCCGAATCTTGAGGTCTTCACGGCTTACCGTCTTCGGAACAACTCCTCGGGATCGACAAGCCAACCATGCGATGGGCGAACGTTCGTTCACGGAAATGGTGATTTTGTCAGGAAGGTCACGCTGTATTTGCGCACTCTTGATTTCGGGTTTTGCCAGCAGCTTTTCGCGCAGGGCCGGCATGTCCACTTCGAGAAGCTTCCCGCCCGTCTCAAGTTCCAGGTAATCCAACACCCTTTGGCGACTCAGGACGCCGTCTGTTTCGTAGGCGATGAGTTTGAGCCGGTACTCCGGATTATCGATGAGATAGGTGCGGGCGGCACTGTGAATGGCAATGAGAACAGTCGCGGCAGCCATCGTTGCGATGAGCCCTTTCACCCAGAAGACAGAACGGGGTGAAGTGCGCTTCTTCTTGTCGCGGCGGTTCTTGACCTTGACGTCGAGAATGTGCTGAGCCGATCGACGTTTCCGACGCTCGGCGAGAGATTCATTGCCGCGACGGCGACCGTTGGCGCGTCGATTTTTCATTGGTTATCACCCACTTGTGGGCGTTTTCGCAGTGCCATCGAGAGCAGGCAAATGCGTTCACAAAGCTCCGGGAAATCCATACCCACGGCCTTTGCCGCCTTTGGCAAAAGACTGGAAGATGTCATCCCAGGAATGGTGTTGACCTCCAGGACTGCGATGCGTCCGTCGTCACCTAACAAAACATCCACACGGGAGTATATCTCGATCCCCAGTGCCTTGTGCGCCGCCAAGGCAGCTTCTTGAATTTTTCCTGTCGTCTCTTCGTCGAGATCCGCCGGGCAAACGTAGTCTGTCTTCCCTTCGCCCGTCATCCATGGATACTTGTTCTTGATATCGTAGAATCCGTCCTGCGGACTGATGTGCACAATCGGCAGCGCCTTTCCGTCGAGGATTCCCACGGTCAGTTCCTTTCCATCGACAAACTCCTCGACCATCGCGACCTGATCGTACTTTGCCGACTCCTCAAAAGCCGCCGCAAGCTGTCCTTCTTCTTTCACGATACTCACACCCACACTGGATCCTTCCTTCGGCGGCTTCACCACGACGGGCAGTTCCATTTGAATGGATGGTACCTTGTCTCCGCCAATGACGACGATTTCAAAGAACGGCGTTGGCACCGTGTGCTCGATGAACCGTTTCTTGCTCAAAACCTTGTCGAACGCCGTCTCGCTACTTCGAGCGCCGGCGCCGGTGTAGGGAATGCCACGGCGATTGAGTTCTTTTTGCAGCTGGCCGTCTTCCCCAAAAGTCCCGTGGATGACATTGAATGCGAGATCAGTCCCTTCTGCGATTTCGAAATCAGCCCCTTGAACGTCAACTTCACTGACCTCTGCCCCCCGTTCGCCTAATGCCTCCACCACACTGGCCGCAGAAGCCATGGACACCTCCCGCTCTGATCCAGGTCCCCCCTTCAGAACAGCGATCTTTTTGCCTTGTATGCTCAAAATTAAGAAGTCTTAAAATATAGGAAATCTTAACAAATTTTCAACGGAAATACCCGCATTTCCCCCGACTAGGCTTCTTTTGCCACTTCCCCGATGATCTGGACCTCTGTCTCCAACTCGATTCCGCGCTCCTCTCTCGCCAGCTCCTGGATGTGTCCGATGAGCTCCAGAACGTCCTCTGCCGTCCCTTTTCCGTTATTCACGATGAAATTCCCGTGCACATCGGAAACCCGGGCCCCGCCAACAGCGTGATTTTTCAGCCCCAATTCTTCGATCAATTTACCGGCAGGCACGGCATCCGGGTTCTTGAAAATACATCCCGAACTAGCGGCAATCGGCTGGCTCGACTTCCTTTTCTTCATCGAATCACCGATCAATTTCTCGATTTCCGCGGGATCACCGGGAATTGCCTCGAATTCGGCACGCACGGCAAAATTGTCTTCCATTTCGGGAACGTTTCGATAATGAGCGACAATCTCATCAACGCTCTTTTCGGAGATATTGCCTTTTCGGTCGAGAAATGTGACACACAAGACTTGATCAAAAGTCTCGACGCCCATCGCGCCCGCATTCATGCGAAGTCCGCCACCGACACTCCCAGGTATCCCTTCCATCCACTCGAAGCCAGCGATCCCTTCCGCCTTCGCCACGTTGCTGAGTTTCTTAAACTTCACGCCGGCACCGGCAATGAGGCGATTATCGTGAAGTCGCACTTCATCGAATTCTCCCTTCGCGGGATGAATGACCGCGCCGGGAATTCCTCCGTCTCTCACCAATAGATTCGATCCACGGCCGACCACTCGCACAGGGATGTCGCGCTCGTGAAAGAAATTCAGGGCAATGGCGAAACTCTCGACATTATGCGGTTCCACCCAGTATTGCGCCGGACCACCAATTTTCATCGTCGTGTGCCGCCGCATTGGTTCGTAAAGCCTCACATCGCATTCGGGGTCGTTGATCTCCGAGCTGAGTTTGTCGATGAGTTCCAAATCCGCGATCAGTTTTCGGCCGACTTCATGCACGTTCCCCGCTCCCAACGTGAGCAGCATATCGCCCGGTCGCAGCCAGTTTCCAATGCGTAGGCGTGCACGGTCCAAATCCGGAATCGATGTCGATCTCGTCGCGCCATGCTCAGCGACGGCATCGACGATCGTCTTGCCGGAGATGCCTGGAATCGGTTCTTCACTCGCGGGATAAACATCGGTCACAAACAATTCATCGACGTCATCGAACGCTTTCCCGAAATCGTCCCGTAAGAGTTTCGTCCTCGAGTAACGGTGAGGCTGAAAAACGCAGACAAACCGCTCCGGCTTCATCGCCCGGCCTGTTCGAATGGTGGCACGGATTTCCGTGGGATGATGCCCGTAGTCATCCACAATGGTGTAACGCAACGACCGGTAGCGAATCTCAAATCGACGCCGCGCCCCGCGAAACGACTCGAGACCGGATAGCACCGCATCAAAGTCGGCCCCCGCCTCCAGCGCCGTTGCCGTCGCCGCCAAGGCATTCAAGACATTGTGTCGTCCTGGAATTCCCAGTCGCGCGAGCCCCAACTCCTCTCCGCGATAATGCACGACAAAATCCGAACTCGCACCGCGCTCTTCCGTCACCTCTGCGGAGACGTCGAATTTCCGATCAAACCCATAGGACACCACATTCTCACGCGCCCCTGCCAATCTCGCAGCACCGGAGTCCTCTCCGCAAAAGATGACCTTCTCCGAAACCTGATCGAGAAACTGATTGAACACCCGTTCAATTCCCGCCAAGCCGTCCTCGTAGTAATCCAGATGCTCGGCTTCGACGTTGAGGAGAATCCCAATCGCGGGGTGAAAGTTCACCAACGTTCCATCGCTCTCGTCACCTTCCGCGACCATCCATTCCCCTTCCCGGCTCCAACGCGCGTTGGCTCCAAGAACGGGAATCTCCGCGCCGACATAGTGGGATGGTTCCAACCCGGCCGAACGCAAAAGATGGGCCGTCAACGCGGAAGTGGTCGTCTTGCCGTGCGTTCCCGCGACGACGATCCCTCGTTTTTTTCCTAACACAGCCGCCAATGCTTCTGCCCGTCTGAACATGGGCAACCCCTTCGCCGCGGCGGCATCGAAACCAGGATTTCCGGGTTTAATGGCCGAGGAATAAACGACCGCTTTCGCATCCCCCAGCGACTCCGCCGTTTGCGGCGATGAAAACTGCAGACCAGAGCGCTCCAGATTTTCCACTTCCGAAGTCCGCACGCGGTCGCAACCGCTCACTGGCAACCCCAATTCGAGAAACAGTTTCGCCAGTCCACTCATCCCGGATCCCGCGACGCCGATGAGGTGCAGCTTCGCATTCTCCTGCATTAATCGAGTCAGTTCTCTCGCAATGTCCTTCTCTACCGGCATGCTTCTTCGATAAGGTCACAGATATTGCCAGCCGCATTTGGCACCGCCAGCCCGAAAACCCGCTCTCGCAGGGCTTCGAAGCCGTCTTTGTCGGTCATCCAATCCCCGAGAATTCCAGCCACTTTCTCCGCATTGAACTCATCCTGCTTCATGAGGACAGCAGCGTCCGCACCAGTGAAGACTTCCGCATTCTTCGTTTGGTGATCATCGGCGGCAAAGGGATACGGCACCAAAATCGAGGGCAACCCAAAATGAGAAAGCTCGGTCAAACTGGATGCCCCTGAGCGCGCGATGGC
>JBCCWV010000267.1:0-5690 GCA_039192745.1 Verrucomicrobiota bacterium
GTTCACCCAGTCAAAGGTAAGAACCAAGGAATCCAATGAGTTTGTCGGGCGGACTGCGTATGGAATGATATGCTCGCGCTCCATTTGCGGGAGGTCATACGCGTCATACTTCGTACCGGTAAACGGACATCTCCATTCAAGGTCCATGGCAATACGACATTTCCTAATGAGAGACCCATTGGTGTCGAGGTCGGGCGCGTGTTCCGCGAGATAACCTACGGCCGACTTGAAATGCGAAAGCCGTTTGGTCAATTCTCCCTCCATTTCCTTTACGGTAAGGCCGGAGTATTCTTGCAGATCACGCGCGACTTCGACGACGATATCACTGACTATCATCGGGTCGCCATCCGCGTATTTGGCAAGCATGTCGTCAACGAGACGCAGCAGAATGGTCAGGCGATGGCGGACGAGGTGATTAGTGGTTAGATCTTCAATAGAACGATCACGCTCGGCCTTGAGGATTTTAGCGGAACGGTAGATCGGCCCTGCGGGAAAGCCTTCGGTTCCCTTTTCCGTAGGATGGCGGTCGGTCGAAAGCACAAATTCCACGACCTGCTCCATGACGCGGCGCGAATAAGGTGCGCGACCGCTGAGCGGTTTAGGAGTGAATTGTCGGCGCAGAAAATGCTCCCTGGTGAGAAAAGAGGGTTTCTTTTTCTTCTGGTCGGCAACGAAAGCCTTATCGACGACCGACAACAAAGGCGCGGGATCGTGGTTTTCACGCGAGTATTCGTCGAGCATCCACTGGGGCGTGACAGGACGGCCTTTTTTCCAACGTCCTATGGCCCGCGCCCGGATGACATCAGGGAGATTTTCCCAGTAGGGATAAAGCGCATTTTTCTTGTGGGTTTCGGCGGAATGGGCGTAGGCCAGCGCTGGATCAAGTTCGAGGGCTTCCTTGGAATCAGGGTGAATTTCAAAGGACGCTTTAATGTTGGTATCACCAGTGCCCGCGAGATCCTCGACGAATTTGCGAAGCTCAGTAGGCGTGAACCGGCCATTTTCTTCCATGCGAGCATGGACAGCCTTCCGTTGTTTGGCAGCAAGTGGCTTTCCGTCGGCCTTGATGTTGGCGAGGAGCATGGCCCAGCGGTATCGAAGGAATTCCTTGCAGGCCTTGTTGGGAACCTTATCTCCGGATATTGGGCACTTCGCGATGATGCGGTTGTCAAAACGCGGTATCAACTGCCCAAAGAGGAGTCCACCGAAATAGCGGCGAGGCAGTTGAAGATCCGGGACATGGATGTTTGCCCAAGCTTTCTTGCCCTTGGTCTCATCGCGGGCCACCAAAGTATCGATGAAGGCGTCGTCAAGCTGTGGCAAGTGGCCCTTGTGTTTTTCAAGAAGCGCGAGGACCTCGTCGCGAACAACCTTGCGTGGAAAGGCGGCGTTGAGCGTCTTGTAGGGTTGAGAAGAAGAGATTTTCGGCTCGTTGAGTTTTAGGCCGAGGACCGCGCAGATGGTTTCAGCCATTGTGCGAGTGCCGTGCTTCTCCATGAAATCAAGCGCGGCTTTTTCTTTTTCAGTGTCGCCCTCGTTATCTCCATCCTGACGCGACCATCGACTATTCCCATCATAGCCTCGATTGTGGGCATACCAGCGGAGGAGGTTCCAAAGATCTTGCCAAGACAGCTCAGGGGCGTCGGCGTTGAGTGCCCTCGCAGCCAGAAGATGGGGAGCAGCGTGGCCAGGAGCATCGAGTTCGGCTTCAGTAAGGACGCCGAGATGAGAAAGAAGTTTTTTCAATCTGGCAATCCGTTGCCGCGTGGCGCGGATATTTCGCCGCATGCGCCGGAATGTGCGGCGGGACGAAGCGAGACAATCATTCTTTGGAAAGATTACTGAACCGCACCCTTCAATCGCTGGCTCGGGGAAGGGATGATCCTTTGTGCGTTTTTCCGAGGAAAGAACAGTCCAACCAATCGACGAATGGCCGATGTCGAAGGAAAATGTGAGTTGCTTTGGCATGGAAAGGAGGAATTGGAATCAAGGCAAAGCTACGAAATTCACGCTGTGTTATTTGTTCTGAAATATTAGTCTTTGTACACATCCCGACGATGACCGATACGAATCACTTCGACGACTAAAATCGAATCCTGAATTGTGTAGATGATCCTGTAGTCCCCTTGGCGAATCCGGTAGGCTTCCGTTGCCGTGAGCTTCACGGATCCAACCGGACGCGGTTCGGCGCTAAGGGAGATGATTTTTTTCAAAAGCCGCTCTCGATCACCCGAAGGAATCCTTCCCAGCCGCTTTCTCGCGGATGATTTAATTATAATCTCATAATCCATTTTAGAATTTCGTAAGAAGATTTACTACTCTCGTGTAGTTGCTACTGTTGGTTCACTTCAATTCGCCAGCTTCTCCAGCCCAAACTCCTTTAGAACAGTCTCCAGACTATAACTCCGCTCGTTCTTGGCGTCCTCAAGAGCTTGAATATCCATAGTATCCTCGCGCAAAGAATCGCGTAAAGCCTCGCTAATCAGCTCTGAGATAGTTAAGGATGAAAGACTTGCCTTCGTTTTGATTGCCTTGTGAAGTGCGGGGTCAAGATAGACGGTTGCCCGTTTTTGGACAGTTTCTGCCATAACGCGACCTTTCCATCAAAATGTTTAAACGTCAAAATGTTTAATTGACCGCTCAATTTTCGGAATTATGCTCAAGGTGGAATCAAGACAAAGTTTGAAATACAGGCCGCGATTCTAGCTGTTAGGCAGCCAACACCGGTTCAAAAGTATTTCCTTTTATGGGGCCGCTCTTCGGAGCGGCTCTTTTTTACGGCAATCGACACCGGGATTATTGCCTCACTCACGGTTCCCCGATCCCCACACCCACCTGCATCCCCAACTCCACCCCGAGGTCCTGGTGAATCAAGGTCGCCCGACGAATGGCGGCGCGCACTTCTTCGGAGGGTTCGATGGCGAGGCTTTCCGTTCCCTTGAGCATGTCGTCGAGGACCATGAAGGCTTCCTTCTTCTTCCCTTGGCCGATGAGGTCGTTGGCGCGGTTGAGGGAGACGAGATAGGGGTCGCTCACTTCGTTGGCGCGGACGAAGGCAGGTTCCATTGGCTTTTCCTCGATGGCGCTGCCGCCACGCTGTTTTGCCATCGATTTCCCCTCTTCAGCTTCCGACCGTGCGGTAATCCAGGCGGGATTGCGGAGATAGGTTTCCCAGGCGGAGTAGGCTTTTTGCCACTCGGACCGCTTTGAATGAAGCCGCGCCAGTTCCAAGGTCGCTTCTTCGGCGAGGGTGACGTTGCCGTAGAGGTGAATGACGCGGCTCAACCCTTCGATGGCTTTGTCTTCCGCGGCGACATCGCCGGATTTCGCATCGAGTCGCGCCAAACCAAGAGTCGCGGCGGCCATCTCCTTCGAACCGGTTCGCATCACCACCTTTTCGTAGATCTTCCGTGCTTCCACTTCGTCGGCGGATTCGACGTGACGGGCGATCTTGATCAAGGTTTCGTCGGAGAGATCATCGCGATTGAACGAGCGCACGATCTCATCATAGAAGACGCGAATCTCCGCTTCGCGTTCCGGGAAATAATTCTCCAAGGCATCCAGCCGCGCGACGACTACTTGTTCCCGCACGCGTTTTCCAATCTTTGGATTCGTCGAGAGATTGCCGAGATGCTTCGCGAGTTCTTCGGCGCCATTTTCTTTTCGGAATGACTCCGCGTAGCCGGTCAGCGCCTTTCGGATATCGGTCGAAGGCGTTCCCTCCGGAAGTCCGGCGATGATTTCTTCCGCTCGCTCCAGCCCCTTCGCACCTTCGCCTTTCTCGATCATGGCGGGAAGCCCGGCCACGGATGCCGCAAGCGCCTCCTTGGAATCCCCGTGCGTCGCAAAAAACGTGTCGTAGTGCTGCTGCGACTCATCGAAGTCCCCTTTCAGGGCATTCACTTCGATCAGCCCCCGCAAGGCGCTCGCTTCCCCCGCCGCGTGCCCCAACTGGCGCGATCCCGCGAGTGCATTGGCATAGGCTTCTGCGGCACCGTCGAGATTTTCCATGGCGAGCAAGGCATCGCCGCGAACGACTCCCGCCCGGTCGCGAATTTTGGAATAGACGAAGGTTTCCTCGATGCGCTGCGCGGTTTCGGCAGCCTTTTCGTTTTCGCCCATTGCGAGGTATGACGTCGCCCGGTCGTAAAGAGCGTATTCCATCAGGACCGACTCGGGATACTCACTCAGGAACGCATCGAGCTTTTCGCTCGCCGCCTGCCATTGGCCTAGTTTGGTGAGATTACTTCCTTCAAAGAAGACAGCGCTCTCGCGGTGACGACTACCCGGGAATTTCTCCAAATGCGATGCCAGCAAGGGCGCCGCCTCGCCATGACGTCCGAGGTAATAGAGCGAAACCGCCTCGATAAAATGCGCGACGTCTCGCTCTTCCGTCCCCTCTTCGGAAATCGACTTCAAATCCCGCGCCATCTCCAACGCTTCCGGGTAGTTGCCTTTGCGGAAGAAGATCTCAAGAGCCTGCGTGCGGTCCGAGGCGGCCGTCGACTTCACCGTGGCGAGCGCGGTCTCGGCTGCTTTCTGAGGGTCGGTGTCGAGGAAAAGGTCGGTTCCGGTCGATGCAGCGACCACCTCCGGATTGGGCGTCTTGCACGCGGTCATCAGAAGGGCCGGGGCAATCCCCGCACCGAGCAAAAAGAGCCTCAGCATCATGAATTTCGGAAGAGTAGTGATCTTCCTGAAATTTATCCTGATTACGGCAATTTGCTAAGTTTTTTTAAATATTCAAAAATCTTAATAAAATTCAGAGTTCTGGACACGAAAAAGGGCGTCCGCCGGAAAGCGAACGCCCTTTCGAAATCTTTGGGAGTCAGTCAATCAGGCTTTGGCCTCGGACCCTGCCTGAGTCCCCTTGTGGCCAAGCACTTTGACCGTCTGGTTGAGGACCTCGAACTCGATCGGCTTCTTGATCACGGTGACCGGACCTCCGGCGAGGATCTTGCTGAGGATCTCGCTATCCGGGTAACCGGTGATGATGACGATGGGGATATCCGGGTGGATTTCACGAAGCTTCACGTAAAGCTCGTCGCCGGGAATGTCGGGAAGCTTGAGGTCGAGGAAGACAAGATCGAAGCTTTGTTTCTCGGCAAATGCGATGGCTTCAGCCCCGGTGCCGACGACGATGCGGCCGAATCCAGCCTTCTTCAGGAATTGCTTGAAAAGCGTCTGCAAAGCCGGGTCGTCATCGATGACGAGGACCGTGGGCTGGCCGGATTCCTCATTGCGAAGGACGTCGCGGTCGAGCAAGGAGCGCTTGATGCGCCAACGGCCGCCGATTTGGATGGCGGGCAGTTGTCCACGCTGAACAAGGTAATAGACAGTGGGTAGCGGAATGCGAAGGTATTCGGCCGTCTCTTTGACGGTCATTAATTCAGGAGCTTCTTCTTCGGCCATAGCTTTTCAGGAGGTTCTCAGGAGTCTTTAGACACCTGAAGATTTTGGTTGGTTGAGTAATCAGTGCTGCTTCTTGGCGTTGCGAAAAACCGCAATTTTGAGGTCGGTAAATCTGCTTATTTATAGAAATTATGGCAGACCTCGCCAAGAAGCAAGAAATAAAATCAATATTTTATCAAGCATGCAAGAATTTTTCAAAACTGCGACTGATTTTTTCGAATTTCGAGCAATTCCCTAGCCATTGCAGGGATTGGGCTTGGGAGGATTCCCCAACAGGA
>JBCCWV010000268.1:0-5584 GCA_039192745.1 Verrucomicrobiota bacterium
ACACTAGTGGCTACTTTTGCCGCCTTCCTCTCCATTTTTCTTTTAAAACATTCGTCCCAAGCGGCACCCTTCGTCATTGATTTCGATCGCGACGAATCCGGGAATCTTCTCACTGCCGGGACTACGGATCTGCGCATTACCGATCCCTACGCGAACCTCTTTTCACCGGGTCTGGGCGTCCTTCTTTCCACCGAAAACGAGACAACCAACCCACTGAACCTCTATGATTCGGAAGATGACGACGGAGCCGACAACGACCTCGAGCGAAGCCCCGGAACCTGGGCGGGAGGGTCCGAAGTCTCCACGGTCTTTGACAATCTTCTCATCGTAAACTCAAACTCGACCATATCTATTCCCAATGACCATGGGATCGGCGGCCAGATGACTTTGGATTTCGGACTCGCCCTTCTCTCGTTCGGCTTTGATTTCGTTGATTTGGATTCCTCGGCAAACGCGACTTTAATTCTCTATAGCAGCGCGACCAACAGTTCCGTCTCGATTCCCTTCGCCGATTTTGAGGAAGGGTCCGGATCGATTCACGAGACGCCCAGCGTCCTCTTCGGTGATCGTCACGCCAATAGTATTCGTGATATCACTGCCGCGGAGATTGGGCTGCAAAGCTTTGACCGTGTCACCTTTTCCCTGGTCAGTTCGGGAGGCATCGGCACCGCCTTTTTCGACACAGTCCCTGAGCCGAATACCGGGCTGACCCTTCTTTTTTCAGCGATGGCCCTGATTCACTTTCGGCCCCGCCGGAAATAGGGACGCCGTCAGCCTTCTCCCAGCTCTTTAGAACGCTCGGTTGCCGCACGCACAGCTTCAACGACCGCCGTTCGAAAACCGTTGGCTTCCAGTTGAGCCAACCCCGCAATCGTTGTCCCACCGGGGCTCGTGACCATATCCCGCAGCTTTGCCGGATGTTCCCCTTGTTGAAGGACCATTTCCGCCGCACCCGAAACTGTCTGCGCGGCAAGCGCGAGCGCTTCATCCCGTGCCAGGCCACACAAGACACCGGCATCCGCCATCGACTCGATAAAGGTGTAAACAAACGCCGGTCCACTGCCGCTCAAACCCGTGACCGCGTCCAACAAAGGCTCTTTCACTTCGATCACCTCGCCCACTCCTCCTAACAAAGCCACAGCCACCTCCGCGTCCGCCCGCGTCGCGTTTGACCCCAGCGCGAAAGCCGACGCTCCCTTTCCCACCAATGCGGGCGTATTCGGCATGACGCGAACAACCCGTTCTTCACCCCCGAGCGCATTCTCCATCGCAGCCACAGTCACCCCTGCGGCGATTGAAAGAAAGAGCCGTCCCTTGCCTTGCGCTTCCGAAGCCAGCGCCTCGAGCATCGGACAAAGATCTCCGGGTTTCGTACAGAGCAAAACGACCTCCGCCTTCGAAACCACCGCTTTCGGCGAATCCACGACCTGTCCCCCGGTAGCCTCCGCGAGAGAAGCACTGGCTTCCGGGACAATATCAAACAAGTGCACGTCTCCAGCATCGACCACGCCGGAGCGCACCGCGCCCTGCACAAGCGCTGACCCCATTCTTCCACATCCTAGGACTCCGAGAGAATTCATAATCGACTGTCGGAGAACCTACGCCGACCCGTGCGGAGAGTCCATTTTTTGAAGAAATCGGAATCTGTGAAAGGATAAAACCTCGAAATAAAGACCATGATCGCCAAATCCATTCTCGCCGTTTCCGTGATCGCCATCCTCATCCTTTACGGCTGTCGAGCGACCCGTGCCGGTTACGAGTCCGCCGAATACACCGTCGTGCGAACCGACGGAAATTACGAGATTCGCGAATACACGGAGTTGGTCGTTGTGAAGGCTTCTATGAAAGGCCAGTCGCCACAAGACGGAGACACTTTCATGAACCTCTTTCAATATATCAGCGGTGAGAATGAGTCCGAGGAAAAAATCGCGATGACCACACCCGTTTTCATCGACATGCAAAAGGACGAAATGCAATTCGTCCTCCCCAGAGCTGTTGCCGAAAAAGGTGCGCCCCAAGCCAATAACGAAAACGTCACTTTGGAAACGATCAAGGGCGGCCAATTCGCTTCCCTTCGCTTCAAGGGATACAGAAACGAAAATGCGGCTCAGCAAGCCGCAAAAGACCTCGCCGCATGGATCGCGAAAGAAGGACTTACCAGCGTTGGCGAACCGATTCACGCCTATTACGATCCTCCATTCACGCCGGAGGCGCTGCGGAGAAACGAAGTCTTGCTTAGATTGAAAGACTAAACCCGGTCAAACACCCGCTTTGAACGACGCCTGACCGGGGACATTTCGCCCCGGCTTTCTCACAGCGGGCGCTAGCTCCGCATTCTGGAAAGCCATCGGCGGAAACTGCGCAAACTGCTTAGCAAATAGCCCAACATGCCATAGTAGAATGGCGTGGGCCCGCAAAAACGAACATGACGCGCCTCCGCGGTTGTTCGCCTCGCGGTTAACGATTGCATGGGCGAGCTCCAAGCGAGCGACGGCGCACCACGACCACGAACTCCTCTCAGTACGTTCTGACGGCACCACCGCCTGCATGACCATTGAAGGGTCGACAAACACCGAGGTCTTCCGTGCTTACGTAAAGGAGATACTCCTTCCCACTCTCGGGGAAGGTGACATCGTCGTGACGGACAACTTCAGCGCCCACAAGAATAAGCAAACTATCGCCATCATCCAGAGCGTGGGCGCCACCGCCATCTTCCTGCCGCCCTACTCACCGGACCTCAATCCCATCGAACTGATGTGGAGCAAAGTGAAACCCTCCCTGCGCTCCACCGAAGCCAGAACTCACGAAGCGCTTCCGGCCGCCATAGGCTCCGCTCTATCATAGGTCACCCCCAAAGATGCCGCTCATCGGTTCGCGCGTTGCGTGCTATAGTTTTACTTCGAATGCTCTAGACCCGGTATTCCTCGTCATCTGCCCGTGCCCGCCCTGCCTGCGCAAGAAAAAAGCGGTCCCACTTTTGGACAAGTGAGACCGCTTTCAATTGATCTAAAAAATTCTACTCCGCTCCCGGAATCTGCACGCCCGGCGGAAGCTCGATGCCTTCCGGCAGGGCTTGCTCAATTTGATTCTGAATTTCGGGCGGAAGTCCCTCCGGTAATTCGAGTCCTTCAGGCATCGCTTGCTGCATCATTTTTTGCATCATCTCCTGCATCGCCTTTTGGCTCTCCAAGGGTCGCTTTTCATATTCGCTGGCAGAAATGCGGACGAAGTGAAGCTCCTGGCCTTCCGCGGTCAACGTCAACTGGTCACCATTAACGCGAGCGGGTTCCGAACTTGGGTCGTCATTTTCCGGATCTACATTCATGGTAAATTCGCCGGTGGCGGCATTCTCATCGGAGATCGAGTACTTCGCCTCCTCTGGCCCTTCGGGAGTATTCATTGTTCCGGTCCCGTCACCCCGCAAATTGAGCACCAAACCTCGAATCATCATCTTCGCCTGGTTTTCCATTTCAGGACCTGCTCCGGCTGGAGCTTGGGCAAGGATGATCTGAAGCATTTTCTCTTCGTCGGCGCCCCAATAACCAACAAGTTGCTTGGCAATTGATCCACCGGACTTCGCAGGCTTCGGTTCCGGTTTGGGTTCTGGTTTCGGCGCAGGAGCTTTCGGTTTCTCGACCACCTTCGGCTCGGGTTTCTTCTCCTCGACCGGCGCCTCGGTTTTCGGTTCCGAGGGCTCAGGGACGCTTTCCGCAGCTTCCTCTTTTTTGCTACACGAGGTGACTCCCAAAGAAAGAACCGCGGCAATCACCGGGAGCCAAATATGGGACGAACTGGATTTCGAAGTTTTCATCTCCTGCGCTTTTAACGGCAGCAACCCTCACCGTCCACTCGTTTCTGGCCCCTTTCGCCTGAAAATAGCTAGGATTTATACCAATTCGCCGACCTGGCGCACTTCAAAGGCCCGCTTTCTCCGGAAAACCACCTATTGCGTTTTCGACTCTCGCCGGAATTTGGCGCAACCCGGTAGCGCGCCACCTCGTCACTATCGGTCATGAGCGATCATTCCCGATCCAACGAGGAGGAGTAGCAAAGCCGCTGACGGATAAGTAATAACAAGGGATGACATTATTTGCATGGCACTCTAAACTCACTTCATGCTGCGAGTTGATCTTCTCCTGGTCCTGACATGCATGGGGTTTTTACCGGATGTATCTGCACGACCCAACGTCGTTGTCATGCTGGCTGATGATCTCGGCTGGAGCGACATTGGTTGCTACGGCGGTCCGGTCAAAACGCCCAACCTGGATCAGTTGGCGGCGAATGGTGCTCGCTTTACCCAGTTCTATTCAGGCTGTGCGGTGTGTTCTCCGTCGCGAGCCTCCTTGCTGACCGGGAGGCACCATATCCGAACCGGCGTTTACAGTTGGATCCATGATGCGAGCCAGAATTCCCATTTGCTCAAGCGTGAGATCACCCTCGCAGAATTGCTGAAAGAGGCTGGCTATGAAACTGCTCACGTCGGCAAGTGGCATCTCGGTCTTCCCACGGAGAAACGTGACAAACCCACACCGGCGGATCACGGCTTCGACTATTGGTTCGCCACCTGGAACAACGCAGAGCCAAGCCATCACAATCCGAAGACCTTCATTCGCAATGGAAAGCCCGTCGGCAAGTTGGAAGGTTATTCCTGCCAGTTGGTTGTCGACGAAGCCATCACGTGGCTTGATAAGCATCGCACCCCTGAGGCGCCGTTTTTCCTTAACGTCTGGTTCCATGAACCTCACGCGCCCATTGCGGCTCCAGACGAAATCATTGCGGAATATGGAGATCTCACGGACAAAGCCGCCATTTATTCCGGAACGATCGACAACACTGATCGCGCCATAGGTCGACTCCTGACGAAGTTGAAAGAAGTGGCCCCGGCGGAAGAAACTCTCATCATCTACGCATCTGACAACGGCAGCTACCGCGATGATCGTGTCGGCAACCTACGAGGCAAAAAAGGAACGAACTGGGATGGAGGCATTCGCGTGCCGGGAATCTTTTCCTGGCCCGGCAAAATCAAGTCGGGACTGGTGAGTGATGAACCGGCTGCCATTATTGATGTATTGCCCACCGTTTGTGGGCTTCTCGGTTTGACTCCGCCCGAAGGCGTTCATCTCGACGGAAGCAACATTTCGCCCGTCTTGGTTGGAGATGGAACGGCTTTCTCTCGCCACCAACCCATGTTCTGGCACTTGCAGAAATCGAGACCGATTATTGCTTTGAGGGACGGGAACCACTCGCTAGTTGCCTATCCGGACTACGAACTTTCGACCAGCAATATGTTTCTGGAATCGTGGATTCCTTCAATTAAGGAAGGGGGCTACACCGACTATGAATTATATGATCTGAAAACCGACCCCGGGCAAGAAAATGACCTTGCCGCGGAGAAGCCGGAGCTAGTCGCCGAGCTCAAGAAGAAACTGCTCGAGATTAATGCCAGCATCATGGCTGATGGAAAGGACTGGCATTTAAAGTGAGAGGAAGCCGCTTCAGGTTGACTCAGGAAGCTGGTATGACGGTGTCCTGACTCTACCAAGAGCGCGTAAACCGACGAAATCGATTTTCAATTCCTCACCGG
>JBCCWV010000269.1:0-5562 GCA_039192745.1 Verrucomicrobiota bacterium
GATCGCTCAAAGCCCGGGGTTTCCGACGAAGAAGGACACCCCGGGTCCATGCGCCACAAAACCATCAACCGCAACGCGGTTGCACCCGCCACGGTAATCGAGTCGCAAAAAGCGTCCATCGTACAGCACGGCACTCCCAATGACCATTCTACAAGCAGCGTTGCCCGGTCGATCCAATGAAGTTGATATACCAGAGATCCCGCAAGTTCAGATCAAAAGAAAAACGGGAACTCAGCAGCCACTCTCAAGAGTCGCACTTAGAACAAAAGAGATCCGCCTAATCCAACCTGATTATTCTCGTAACCAAAGCCACCATCCTCGGAGGTATTCTCGCGGCGGGTATAGAACGCTTCCAGAGAGAAGCGCTCCCGAAGTTGGTAGCGAAGAGCAACGCGGGTGAACCAAAGATCATCGGAGCGCGATGGGGGACCGTCACTGCTGCCACCGTTGTATTCCGCGTTTTCAAATCCGCCGCCAACAATGAACGTGAATCGGCGTCCGATCTGCTGGGAGACTTCCGCATCGAACCCCGTTGAAGTAAAACTCTCCCCGCCAATGAACGGTGACGCCTCTTCGCGATTATAAGCACGCAAGGTGATACTGGTTTTCTCGCGGGGCCGGTAAGTAAACCCGGCTTCAAGAAGCGGGATGGTCTGGCTGTCGCTCAGCAAGTCGCGATACTCGATGCCAAACCGCGTGTTCACCGAAAGCTTGTCCGAAGGATTCCACTCCACATCGGCAAACGCCTGGTGATAGATCTGCTTGCCGGAAACTTCGAAGTCGAGCTCGCCGTATGCGTATCCAAGGCCCACGATCGTTTTCGGGGAAAAAGCATACTCGACGCCGATTTCGCCACGAATTTCATCGCTATCTTCGAAATCATTCTCATCGTCGTAGCGGAAGCCATCATATTCACCGCGCACCTGGAGAGAAGTTTTGCCGGTCACCGCGTATGCGAGTTCGAGAGCTGCGTTATAAACCTGACGATCAAATCGCCCTCCTACTTCGTTCGTCGCTTCGCTCAACCTTTGAAAACCCACCGCTCCGAGAATCGTCGTCTTTGAGCGGGCAACTTGGAAGGCCGTGCTGACGTCCTGGTCAAAGCTGTTCTCGGAATCGTTTTCGAAGAAAACATTCGCGGTCGGACGATAAGCGAGTTCGAAATAGGTTTCCTGCTTCGCACGGCCATCGCCAAAGGCAACGGCAAGATCCGGCTGAAAGCGGAAGACCGTGTCGCTCGTCGCTTCTTCAGTGAGGAAGATGTTGTCGTCGTAAACTAACGAAGTCACAAAACCAACATCAAAAGTCACTCCCGAAGGCAGAAGAAAGCTCACTCCGCGTCCCGGTTCTTCCGCACCGGATTCGGCAAAATCGAGTTCGTCGCCCCAGAGCAACTCGTCGGTCTCCTCGAACTCGCCTTCCGGTAGAGGCACCGATTCGGGAATTTCGCTGGGATCGGGCGCCGCCAGAGCCGTCGGGATTTCATCGCCCTTGAGTTCCAGATCGATCGTTTCAATTCCCCAAAGAGCCGCTTCGTCCATTTCCGGGGCGACCACCGGAGGCTCCTCGGTCACCGCCGAATCCACGGGCTCATCCGCCATTATCGCCGGGGCGACAAGGAGAAGCACGGCAGCCACGCTGGGAAGGTGGCGGCAAAAATCGAAGAATTGGCTCACTGATCTATAAAATTCAGAAATTTCAATAATTTAAGGGAAGTTTATAAATATACTAGATAAAATTTCCATAATTTTTAGCCAACTTCGATTTTGGCTCTTTCCGCGACGTTTTTCCCTCGTATCGCTTGTACTTGCGTGTTCGCGCCCCTTCCCCTAGGGATTCCCGACCCCCTCACCCTCCCCATCCACCTGTCATGAATTACGATCTTATAGTCATCGGAGGTGGTCCCGCTGGATACGTCGGGGCCATTCGCGCCGCCCAACTTGGAAAAAAAGTCGCCTGCGTCGAAAACGACCGCGCGGGAGGCACTTGCTTGAACTGGGGATGCATTCCCACAAAAGCCCTCATTCAGAACGCCTCTTTCTACCACGACGTGACTCATCGCGCCGCCGAGTTCGGTCTTGAGATCACTGGCGACATCAAAGTGGACTGGAGCGCCGTCATCGGACGTTCCCGCAAAATATCCGACAAGCTCGCGGGCGGTGTGGAGTTCCTCTTTAAGAAAAACAAAGTCGACTACCTCCGCGGATCCGGCTCAATCCTCGGCGACGGCAAAGTGGAAGTCGAAGACTCCGATGGAAAGAAGGAAACTCACACGGCGAAGAATGTTCTCGTCGCCACCGGTTGCGTTTCCCGCGAGTTGCCGTTTTTGAAGTTCGACGAAGAGAAGGTCATCAGCAGCAAAGAAGCGATGCTTCTTGAGAAGCAGCCGAAAGACATTGTCATCATCGGGGCCGGTGCAATCGGCGCGGAGTTCGCCTACTTCTTCAACGCCTACGGCACGAAAGTCACGATGGTCGAAATGATGGATCACCTCCTGCCGGTCGAAGACAACGAAATCTCCAAGACCTTGGAGAAATCCTTCAAGAAGCAGGGAATCAAGTTCCTCACAAAAACCAAAACCACCTCAGCCAAGGTCACCGATACCGGCGTCGAACTGACCGTCGAACCGCGTGATGGCGGCGAAGCGACAACCATTTCCGCCGAAGCTTGCCTCGTGGCCGTCGGCGTCCAGCCCGTCCTTCCGGGCGGAGGCAACAAATTGAAACTCACCGATCGCGGCTACATCCAGACCGGCGACCGCTACGAAACCAACATGCCGAACGTTTACGCGGTCGGCGACATTATCGGACCTCCGTGGCTGGCGCACACCGCGAGTTTCGAAGCCATCCAAGCCGTTGAAGGCATGTTCGTCGAGGGCCACGTCCCAAAGAAGGTCGAGCTCTTTCCCGGCTGCACTTACTGCCATCCCGAAGTCGCCAGCATCGGCCTCACTGAAGAAGCGGCGAAGGAAGAAGGCATCGACTACAAGGTTGGTAAGTTCCCCTTCGGCGCGAGCGGTCGCGCCCTGGCCGCCGGCGAGCCGGAAGGCTTCGTGAAGCTTCTCTTTGGCGCCAAACACGGCGAACTTATCGGCGCCCACATCATCGGCGCAGAGGCGACCGAACTCATCGCCGAGATGGGCTTAGGTCTCACGCTCGAAGCCACCGTGGACGAACTGGAAGCGACCATCCACGCCCACCCGACTCTCTCGGAAGCCATCCACGAAGCCACCGGCGACGCGTTTGGTCACGCGGTGCATATTTAGCGGCTACAGAGTTTTCAGCCTTTATCTCGCCGGGTTCCAAAGGCTGGTCGCCGCGCATTGTGCCGAATCACTTGCACGCGAATTCGGTCAGGCTTCTCCACGAAAAGTATGTGATACGGAAACCTTTCCAGGTTGTAACGGCGCAGCCCTGAAGAGTCGAAGTGACACCTCTCGGGATGTTTCTGGATTATGGCCAAAGCCGCCGAGATCTCGCTCCAAAATCCTTCTTCCAGCCGGACCGATATGTCACGGTAGTATCCGGCAGCATTGTCGAGATCTTGCTGGACTTTGGGATGATATCGTAACGGCTTCACGAAGCACTGCTTCGTCCCAATCGCCTCAACAATTCACCGTGAGAGATTTCCTCAACAGATCCGTTTTCAAGTTCTTCCACCCGGCTGGCCACTTCCTCATCACTGACATCATACTCGGGGCGCCCTAAATCCTCGAGCAATTCGGACACCAGAATGGCACGGTCGTTGCGGCTCATTCGCCCAGCTTCGGTCCTGAGTTCAGCTACAGTCATTTCCTGAGTATCCAGCTATTTGAATTGAAAAACAAGCCTCAAACTTCGCTCGCCCGAATGCGGCGACAGGAGAGAAGCACCGCCGCGATAACCCCTAACATACCCACGCCCGGCTCAGGCACAGGCTCGCCGAAGAGGAAAAAATTCGGCCCATTCAAGGCTGCACCGCTGGTGAATGTTCCCAAGTCGGTGTCCGTATTCGGATCGTAAGATCGGATGTCGGACGACGCACCGCCTGACGCTTACCGACAACGAAACGGGGAGCGCGACCTTCAAGGTCGCACCGTTCGGCATCGTGCCGAACGGATTCAAATCATGGCGGCCCCGCCGCGAAAATCCCCAAAAGTGCCAGGCAGGATGCCCGCCACTGCGACCTCGAAGGTCGCGCTCCCCTTTCCCAAAAAAATTCGAACAGAAGAAATGAGAGTCTGGGTTCCCTTTGAGAACGGTGCAGCCGCCGCACCGGTGGCGGGGTCGAAGCAAAGTTCGGTCACGGCGTCACCCGGTCATCCTGCTGAAATGCCTGTGGTGGATGAGGACATGCGGAGCTGGTCGTTTTACCAGATTCTCGAACACAATACGATCGTGAATCACCGTATCACAGGCGCGACCGTGCGGCTCGTGAAGGGTGAACCACCGGACGAGGCCGAGAAGAAATTCAACGTCAAAACCGATGTCATGCCCGCCGGAGACGCCGGTGCAGACGAAGTCGAAAAGTTCCGTGCCTCCGTCGAAGCTCACCTCGAAGCTGTCGATTCGCTCGCCAATCTCAAGGGCACCGACACATCCCCGCATACCTTCTTTGGACCCTTCGATGCCCACAAATGGCACTGTATGTTCGGCTTTCATCTTGAGATTCACCGAAAGCAGGCCGAGGCCTTGTCGCGTTTAGTGCTTCGTTAGCGCGATTGTAGAAGGGAATTTTCGGTGGATTGGCGTTCGCGGAAAGGCTTTTTTCGTGTCTTGTCATCGGGTGAAGATCCCCTCCCTCACTGTTCTTCTGGCTCTTTCCCCCTTCGGGTTTCTCCACGCCACGACGTTCACCTTCAACACCGATTCCCGCACCGTCACGAGCAGTTCGACCGGTGGAACGGTAACCTCCGTGCGGGGCTCGTCGTTTACCACCAACCTCGCGGCCGACGGAGTCTCGGAATTTATTTTCAGCGGTGCCTTGAATTTCTTTTCTTCGGACGATGTGAATGTGTCAGGGAGCCGACCCGCTCGATGGATCGTTTCGGGCGACGTATCTTTGCCAACCGGGGCCACGATTCGCGTCGATGCGGGAGGAGGCGACGGTGCGCCGACGACCAGCGGAGGCGATGGTGGGTTTCCCGTCCCGCTCGCGGTTGTCCTTGATGAGATTGATGCCAGTCAGGTGCTCTTCTTCGGCATTCCTACAGAAGGAGGAGCGGGTGGAAGCGGAGCGACCGATTCGGCAAATGCCACTGGTGGTTCCACCGGCGAACCCGGCGTTGTTCAGGACCCCGCCGACGGCGGAGTCTCTCGCGGCCATGTCGGCGAACCTGGTAGCTCCGGCAATCGGGAACTCGGCGGTCTTGGCTTCAACAACCCGATCGAAAACGACGAGGGCGAAACCTACTTTTTTGACCTCAACGGAAGCGGCGTCGCGGTGGGCGTTGACCCCGCGACCCCCGCCGGATCCGGTGGCAGCGCCGGAGCGAACGGCGGCTTTCTGGGTGATGGCGATGAAGGTAACCCAGGGCTTCCCGGTTCCCCCGGCGCCCCCGGGCTTGACGGCGGACCGGGTCGC
>JBCCWV010000270.1:0-5425 GCA_039192745.1 Verrucomicrobiota bacterium
GGTGTCGGGTTTGTAGGGGCGGACGGCGAGGAATTTTTTCGCGTAGGTGTCCCAGTCGGCGAGGATGGCTTGGGCCTTTTCGCTCTCGGTGTGTTCGAGGTGCTGGTAGATGAGGGCCTTGACGAAGTTTTGGTCTTCCGGGTCCTCGAGAGGTTCCGGGTGGATCATCTCGCGGTTGTAGAGTTTTTCGAAGTCTCCGCTTTCATCGAGAACAAAGGCAACTCCGCCGCTCATTCCGGCGCCGAAATTCGATCCGACGTGACCGAGGATGAGGACGACTCCGTTGGTCATGTATTCGCAACCGTGGTCGCCGCAGCCTTCAACGACAGCCGTCGCGCCGGAGTTGCGAACGCAGAGGCGTTCCCCGGCGCGGCCGTTGGCGAAGAGATGTCCGCCGGTGGCACCGTAGAGGACGGTGTTGCCGATGATGCTGTTTTCCGCGGCCACAAAGGCGCGATTTTCGGGCGGACGAACGATGATTTCTCCGCCGCACATGCCTTTGCCGACATAGTCGTTGGCCTCGCCGGTTAACGTGATCTTGATACCACCGCAGAGGAGGGTGGCGAAGCTTTGGCCGGCGCTTCCCTGGAGTTGCAAGTCGATGGTGCCATTGGGCAAGCCGTGGTTGCCGTGTGTGTAGGCGACTTGACCGGAGAGTTTGGTGCCGACGTTGCGGTTGGTGTTCTTGACCTTGTAGCTGAGCTGGATCGGCGTCTTGTTAGCGATGGCTTCGCGAGCGTCCTGAATGATCTGGTCGTCGAGGGGTGCTTCGTGCAGGCCGTCGTTCCGCTCCCAAGTGCGATGGCGGGGCATGGCTTTTTCGGAGCCCTTGTTCACATCCTTCAGGAGGAGCGAGAAGTCTAACATGTTCGCCTTCGGATGATCGGGCACTTCGCGAATGCCGATGAGGCTGGGGCGGCCGATGATGTCGGTGAGCTTGCGCGCGCCGAGGCTAGCCATGATTTCACGGGTTTCTTCCGCGACGGCGTTGAAGAAGTTAACGACGTGTTCGACTTCGCCTTTGAATTTGGCGCGGAACTTCGGGTCGGTCGTGGCGACGCCGACGGGACAGTTGTTCAAGTGGCAACGGCGCACGTAAACACAGCCCATGGCGATCATGGCGATGGTGCCGAAGTTGAATTCCTCGGCGCCGAGGATGGCCGCGGAAATGATGTCGCGACCGGTGCGAAGTCCGCCGTCGGTGCGGAGCGTGACGCGGTCGCGGAGGTTGTTCAGCATGAGGACTTGCTGCGTTTCGGCGACGCCGATTTCCCATGGGAGTCCCGCGTGTTTGATGGAACTGAGTGGGCTGGCGCCTGTGCCGCCTTCGTGGCCGCTGACAAGAATGACGTCGGCATTGGCCTTCGCCACGCCGGCCGCGATGGTGCCGACGCCGGTTTCGGCAACGAGCTTCACGCAGACGCGGGCGCGTGGGTTCACTTCCTTGAGGTCGTGGATTAACTGCGCGAGGTCCTCGATCGAATAAATATCGTGGTGCGGCGGCGGGCTGATGAGTTGGACGCCGGGCTGCGTGTTTCGCAGGCGAGCGACGAGCCCGGTGACTTTGTGGGCGGGAAGCTGGCCGCCTTCGCCGGGCTTGGCGCCTTGGGCCATCTTGATTTCGATCTCCTGGGCGTTCGCGAGATACTCCGCGCTGACGCCGAAGCGACCGCTCGCGACCTGCTTGATCTTCGAATTGGCGCTGTCGCCGTTCGGGTAAGGTTTAAAGCGCCGGACATCTTCGCCCCCTTCACCGGAATCGCTTTTCCCGCCGATGCGGTTCATGGCGATGGCCAGTGTTTCGTGGGCTTCGGGGCTCAATGCGCCCATCGACATGGCGGCGGTGGTGAAGCGAACGCGAATGTCTTCGATGGGTTCGACCTCGTCGACGGGAATGGCTTTGCCGAGAGGCTTGAATTCGAAAAGATCGTGGAGCGCGACGGGTTTCGTCTCCTTGATGTCGGCGACGTATTGCTCGTATTCCTCTTTCTTTCCGCTCTTGATGAAGCTGTGGAAATTCTTAATGACGTCGCCGGTGACGGAGTGGCGTTCGCCGTCGCGACGCCAGCGATAGTAGCCGGGATCGCCGAGGGCGAGGCGGCCGGAATCCGGGAGAGGTTGAGCGTAGGCGCCTTGGTGGCGGATGATCGATTCTCTGGCGATTTCCGCGAAAGTGATGCCGTCGAGTTGTGAAGGCGTTCCTGCAAAGCACTTTTGAATGAGACGCTTTCCAATACCGATGGCCTCGAAGATCTGCGCGCCTTGATAGCTGTTGAGGATGGAGATACCCATCTTCGACATGATCTTGAGGACGCCTTTTTCGAGCGCTTTTTTGTAATTGGAAAGTGCGGTGACTTCGTCGAGGTCGCCGAGTTGAGGACGCTTTTCCGCTTTGTCGCTTTCGAGAATTTCGCGAACCGTGTCGAAGGCGAGATAGGGACAGATCGCGGTCGCGCCAAAGCCGATTAGGCAGGCCATTTGATGCGTGTCGCGTGCTTCGCCGGTGTCGACGACGAGGCTGAGCTTCATGCGGTCCCCGCTGCGGATGAGGTGCTGGTGCACGGCGCCGACGGCGAGAAGTGCGGGCATGGCGACACGTTCTTCGCACATGGCCCGGTCGCTGAGAACGAGAACGCGGATGCCTTCGTTCGCGGCTTTCTCGGCTTGTTTGCAAATCACGTCGATGGCGGATTCGAGGCTGTTGGCGCCGTCCGCAACGGGCCAGGTGGTGTCCAAGGTGTGGACGGGGAACTCGTCGCTGAGTGTTCTCAGGGCTTCGAGCTGGTGTTCGAAGAGGAAGGGGCTGTCGAGTCGAATGACCTTTGCGTGCTCTGGCGTAGTCTTCAGCAGATTGCGCTCCGTGCCGAGATCGGCGACGAGCGACATGACGAGGCGCTCACGGATGGGATCGATGGGCGGATTGGTGACCTGCGCGAAGAGTTGCTTGAAGTAAGTGTAGAGAAGACGCGGCTGCAGGCTGAGGACGGAAAGAGGAATGTCATCCCCCATGCTGTAGGTGGCCTCAATGCCGCCTTTGAGCATGGACGTGAGAGAAAGTTTGATCTCTTCTTCGTTGTAGGCGTGTGCTACTTGCTGCTGGGAAAGGGTGAGGATGTCGAGTGGTTCGGACCTCGGCGTCGGCGCAGGATCGATTCTATCGTTGAACTGGATGAGATGCTCGGCCAGCCAGTCGCCATAGGGATGTTCGGAAGCGAGGCGTTTTCGAATATCGCGGTTCCTGATGACTTCTCCCTTTTCCGTGTCGATGCAGATCATCTGGCCTGGGCCGAGACGCCCCTTTTTGATGACGGTGTCGTCGGGCAAATCAACGAGACCGACTTCTGAACCGGCGGTGAAGATTCCGTCCGTGGTGATCTTGTAACGAAGCGGGCGGAGCCCGTTGCGGTCGAGGCAAGCGGCCACTTTCTTGCCGTCGGTAAAGGCCACGGCGGCCGGGCCGTCCCAAGGTTCGCTGAAGCAGCGGTGGAACTGGTAAAATGCTTTTTCTTCGTCAGTCGTGAGCGGGTCGATTCGCCAAGCTGGCGGTATGAGGATCGACATGGCGTGTTCGATGGATCGCCCTGACAAAACCAGAAGTTCAAAGGCGGCGTCGAGGCTCGCCGAGTCGGATGCGTCGGGATCGATAAGGTCTTCGAGCAACTCCTTCTCGCCTTCCCAAAACGGATGATTCAGACGGGAAATGCGGGAATTAAACCAATTGCGGTTACCTCGGAGCGTATTGATTTCGCCATTGTGGCAAAGCATGCGGAAGGGATGTCCGAGTGGCCAGCTTGGGAAGGTGTTCGTCGAGAAACGTTGGTGGAAAAGACAGATGGCCGTCTCGTAGTCGGGGTTCTGCAGGTCGAGGAAGAACTTCGGAACGGCAGCCGCCGTCATTAGTCCTTTGTAGGAAAGTAGCCTTGCCGAAAGTGACGCGATGTAGAGGCCCTCGACGTTGGCGCTGGCTGCTCTTTTTTCGATCGCACGCCGGATTAGGAAGAGCTGTCGTTCGGCGGTGTCGCCGTCAATATGGGCGGGAACCTCGAGGAGAAGTTGTTCGATGACGGGGCAGGTGGAGCGGGCCTTGTCACCAAGCTCGGACTCGTCGACCGGGACGTCGCGCCAACCGATGACTTTAAAGTCTCGGGAAGCACAAAGCTCCGTGACGATTTTCATGACGCTGAGGCGAGCGGCTTCTTCCACGGGCATGAAAAACATGCCGATGGCGAGCTTTTCCGGATTGGCAATGGGTGTCCCGAGTTCCTCGGCGATAGGAAGGAAAAGCTTGTAGGGAATCTGCGTGCCGACTCCGGCGCCGTCGCCGGTTTTCCCATCGGCGTCAAGGGCGCCGCGGTGAGTGACGCGGGCGACGCTTTCCAGTCCGTAGGCGAGAACGCGATGAGATCTGACGCCCTCGATATGGGCGACTAGCCCAACGCCGCAGTTGTCATGCTCGCGGTCGAAGGAGTGGAGGGTTCCTTCGTTGGGGACAGGAGTACTGTAGTAGGGGTGTTGCATCGGCTTCACTACGGGGGTTACGGTGGCCGATGGTATCCGAGAGCAATTCCGATGCCCGTCGGGAAGATTTTTCTTCTATCCAGAGACCTGCCGGGCCCTCTAGGATAGTCGATTTGAGGGGTCAGGCGAGGGATTAATTGAGTCGCCCGACCCCGATTTTCCAAGGAATGGCGGTCAATTCCGGCGGCGACGCGCGAAAAGGGCGGCGCCGGCCAGGAGACAGAGAGCGGTCGATGGTTCCGGGATGGCCGGGATGTAGTCGTAAGTCACAATGACGTAGCCCTGTGCAATTCCAGGACCGAAGGAACCCGAAGTGCTTCCTGTGCTGGAGATATTGAAAAGACTGGTGCCCTCATACTCGATGTCGAAAGTCCCTGTGCCTGTGTATTGGGCGAACAGTCCAGGCGCAATATTTCCGCTATCGCTCGCGGTCACTTGGGTGATGGCCATGGTGCGGTTGTCGTCGCCGCCATCGTCCTGGAAGGTCAAAACATCGTCGCCGTCGTTGGCGCCAACATCTGTAAATGTCTCACTGTTAAACGCTTGAACCCCCTGTCCGATCGTTTCGAAGGCCGCCGTAGAGAGCGTGACATCCGGTGAGGTGTAATCGACATCGACACCGAATTCCACCGTGATGTCGGAAAGCAAGGTTCCCTCGGCATCGACGGAGGCGTTACCTTGATCGAACTCCACGAACGTGACCACATTGATGAAGTTCAGAGTGCCGAGGCTGGGATTGAACTGATTGAACGTCAATGCATTAAGCGACCCTGATGTGGCAGAATTGAAGGCAGGAGAAACCGGTCCCCAGTCCTGTTGCTGCATCACTTGAGCACCCTGAAGCGGAAGGGTGAGACACGAAAATAGCGTGGAGAGGAGAAGTTTGCCCGAGTAGTTCATGAGTTTA
>JBCCWV010000271.1:0-5385 GCA_039192745.1 Verrucomicrobiota bacterium
CTCACACAAGAGGAAACCGAATTCTTTGAATCCAAAATCCGGCCCGCGCTGGTCGAGTATTGCTACCAATGCCACTCCGCCGACGAAAAGATCAAGGGCGGTCTGCGCGTCGATAATCTCGAGAGTCTCCTCATCGGTGGTGACTCCGGGCACGCCATCGTCCCCGGCAATCTCCGCGACTCGCTTTTCTACACCGCCATCACTTGGGCCGATGACGACTACGAGATGCCACCGAAGCGGAAGATGCCTTCGCACATCATCGAGGACTTCAAAAAGTGGATTGAAATGGGCGCCCCGGATCCGCGCGTCCCCGAAGAGCGCATCGTCACCACCGAGATCAATATCGAGCAAGGAAAGGAATTTTGGGCGTTTCAAAAACCGAAAGCCACCGAACCTGCTGCCATGTCCAATTCCAGTTGGGCCGTGTCCGATGTTGATCGCTTCATCGCGGAAAAGCTTGGAGAGCACGGACTGGACCCCGCCCCGGACGCCGATCCCGCAACGCTTCTTCGCCGACTCTACTTTGACATAGTCGGCCTGCCGCCATCACCGGAAGAAGTGAATGCCTATGCGAAAGCATGGAAGGAAGACCCCGAAGCCGCTTACTCGGCGAAGGTCGATGAATTGCTTGCCAGTCCGCAATTTGGCGAACGCTGGGGACGGCACTGGCTGGACGTCGCACGTTATGCCGAGTCCACGGGCAAAGAAGTCAACATGACCTACCCGAACGCGTGGCGATATCGCGACTACGTCATCGATTCCTTTAATGCCGACAAGCCCTACGATGAATTCGTCACCGAGCAGATCGCCGGCGATCTTATGAAGGCAAAAAATGAGGAGGACTGGCAAGAGAACCTTGTCGCCACAGGATTCCTTGCCCTCGGAACGAAAGGCTTGAATGAACGCGACCCGCGTCAGTTCGCTCTCGACCTCGCCGACGAGCAAATCGACGCCACTTCTCAGGCCGTTCTCGGTCTGACCATCGCTTGCGCACGTTGCCACGACCACAAAGCCGATCCGATACCGACTACCGATTACTATTCCATGGCCGCCATCTTCCAAGGCACGAAGACTTACTTCGGAACGGTCAATGCCGGCGTCGTCCAGCGGGCCAGCAAGTTGTTGGAGCTCCCCATTCCTGACGAAAACCCACAAAGCAGCGTCGGCCCCGAGATTCTCGCGCGCCTCAAGGACAGGCTCGCATCGACGCAGGCCGACCTCGACGAGACTCAGGCGGAAAATCGCCGTGCCGCCATCGCTGCGCGAACCAATGGCACTCCGCCCCCGACCAATAACATCAACGCCATTCTTCGCCTTCGCACCCAAGTCGCCGTGATCGAATCGCAACTCGGCACTCTCGATGAAGACGGCAATTCCAAGACGCTGGCCATGGGCGTGCAGGACCAAGCCCGTCCCACCACCAGCACCCGCGTCCTTGTCCGCGGCGAAATCGACAAACCCGGTCAGACCGTTCCTCGCGGATTCCTCCAGGTTCTCAACGACGTCGAGCCCGAAGCCAAAATGCCTGCCGACAGCAGTGGCCGCCTTGAACTCGCACAGTGGATGACATCGAAAGACAATCCGCTCACCGCCCGCGTCATGGCGAACCGCATCTGGGGTCACCTTTTTGGCAAAGCGTTAGTCTCAACACCCAACAACTTCGGCGCCTCTGGCAAGAAGCCCAGTCATCCCGAATTGCTGGATCACCTCGCCTTGGAATTCATGGCCAACGGTTGGTCGGTCAAATCACTCATTCGCGAACTTGTCCATTCCCGCACCTACCGCATGAGTTCGAAGTTTGATTCCTACAACTACGGAGTCGATCCCGACAATGACTACTTTTGGCGAATGTCTGCCCGCCGTCTTGAGGCCGAAGTCCTCCGCGATGCAATTCTCGCCTCGAGCGGTCGCCTCGATACCGAAAGACCTCACGGCTCCAAGATCAGTGAGATCGGCGACACTGTGATTGGTCGCCGCACGCAACCGGAGCAAATCAACGAACCCACGAACCACCGCTCGGTCTATCTACCCATCGTCCGCGACGCCCTACCCGAGGCGCTCGATCTTTTCGATGTGGCCGATCCGTCCATCGTCACCGGTTCCCGCGACGCGACCAACATTCCGACCCAGGCTCTCTATTTGATGAACAACGATTTCGTCATCCAGCAAGCCGAATGGATGGCCCGCCGCATCATCGAGGAAGCCGAGAGCGATCGCGACCGCTTCACCCTCGCATTCCTCATCGCCTACGGCCGGCCTCCAACGAAAGCCGAAATCGACGCCAGCACGAACTTCTTCCGCGAGTTCAGGCCGGAAGCCGAACGCCGGTCCGGTCGCCGGGACAACGCCGCCTTCCTCGCCTTCAGCACGTTTTGCCAGAGCCTCCTCGCCTCCGCCGAGTTTCGCTACATTAACTAACACTTTATTAATTTCTGCCATGAATACCACATCGAGTCTCACCCGTCGCGACGCCTTGAAGTCCGTTTCCAGCGGATTCGGCTATCTTGCCTTCGCGGCCATGGCCCACGAACAAGCCATCGCAGAAGCCGCGCAGAACCCGCTTGCACCCAAGGATCCACACTTCGCCCCCCGGGCAAAGCGGGTCATCTTTCTTTCCATGCGCGGAGCGCCCTCACATGTCGACATGTTTGATTACAAGCCGAAGCTCAACGAGGACAACGGCAAGGTCAGCAACCTCGGACGCGGGCGTGGCAACCTCTTCGGTTCTCCGTGGGAATTCCAACAACACGGGAACAGCGGACTTTGGATGTCCGAGCTTCTTCCGAACATCGCCAAACGCTCTGACGATATCTGCATGCTCAAGGGGATGCACACCGACCTCCCCAACCACCCGCAAGCCCAGGTGCAAATGCACACAGGAAGCTTTCAATTTGTCCGCCCTTCACTCGGAGCGTGGACCGTTTACGGCCTCGGCACTGAAAACTCCGACCTTCCTGGATTCATCGCCTTGAACCCGCAGGCGGGAACCGCGCAACACTTTGGTAGCGCCTTTCTTCCAGCGGTCTATCAAGGATCCAAGATCGGATCCGACAGCGCCCGCCAAAGGTTCGCTCGCCGTCGAGGCGGTGACGAAGCACCTGCTATTCCCAATATCAAGAACCCGAAGCTCAACCCTACGCTCCAGCGCATGCAGCTCGACCTCGTGCAATCGCTGAACAAGTCAAAACTGGAACGCGATCTTCACCAGCCACAGGTGGAAGGCGTCATCGAGTCCTTCGAACTCGCCTTCCGCATGCAGGATGCCATGCCCGACATGGTCGACATTTCCAACGAATCGAAATCCACCCTCGCCATGTATGGAATCGACGAAGGTGAGACCGATTCCTTCGGACGCCAATGCCTCCTTGCCCGTCGCTTTGCCGAAGCCGGAGTCCGCTTCATTGAACTCTCCCACGGCAACTGGGACCACCACCGAAATCTTTCCAACGATCTTCCCGCTCGCTGCGGCGAGATCGACAAACCCATCGCTGGCCTTCTCGCCGATCTCAAACAGCGCGATCTTCTCAAGGATACACTCGTCGTCTTCGCCGGTGAATTTGGCCGCACTCCGTATGCCCAAGGCAACGACGGCCGCGATCACAATCATAAAGGCTACACCACGTGGATGGCTGGCGGCGGCGTGAAGGGCGGGTTCAACTACGGCGCGACCGATGAATACGGCCACGAAGCCATCGACGGCAAAATGCACATCCACGACTGGCACGCGACCATTCTGCACCTGTTAGGACTAAATCACGAAAAGCTCACCTACCGCTACGCCGGCCGGGATTTCCGCCTCACAGACGTCCACGGCGACGTCGCTAAAGAGATCTTGGCATAGACAGCAGCACAGGCATCCCGCCTGTGATCGAAAGCCCTCCAGTGCCTGCCGAGAGTTTCACCTTCGCCACTCTCTGCTACAGTGATCGTGCATGAAATACTTCCGCGCTTTCGCGATCATTGTCGCTTTTTCGTTCTTACTTCCAAGCAACCTCTTCGCCCAGGAACTCAAGCCACATCCACCAGCAAAGACTTACGGTGAAACCCATCGATTCGTTTTCTTCGCCGTCCTGGAAGGATGCTTTAATGACGGCCTGACGCAGGAAGAAATCGACCTCATCATTCCGCTGCGTCCCGAGAAGGAGGGATTTCGCAACATCACGACAAACATGGTGCTGACTTGCCCTCTTTGCTCGCCAGCCTTCGACGCCTTCCGACTCTATGCCGATCGACTGATGTTTATCAGCGGCATCACGAAGAAGGAAGGATACAACACCTTCGGACAAGGATTGCCTGAAGCCGTCCGAATTGAACTGGCAAAGCCCGGACTCCCCTGCCGCGACGCCATTCAGGGACTTCTTCGAAAGTGGATCGAAGAACGCATCGAGCGTTCAAGCCTGACAGAAATTGAGACCAAATCCCTGCGCAAAGAACTGGAACAAATGCGCAAGGATGGGGAAGCGGCACTTCTCAGATTTCAAAATGGCGAGCACGGCGACGAATTGCAGGAGCATTACAAGGATTGGAAGGGGTGTCCCGTCTGCTCAGGCGCCTCACCCATGGGAGGGTAATCCGGGAAGAATTCGAGGTCGCCAAACTTCGTGAGCGACAAAGCGGGTGTTCCTGTGGTTTCCTCTGTTGATGAAATCCCCCCTGATTCTCGGTCTCTTCGTCGCACTCCTGTTCACGCAGCTCGTCGATGCCCAACAACGCGACCGCCGCGGTGGCGGCAAAGGAGGAGGACGGATGTCCTTCGAAGAACGGGACAGGCTTCACCTTGCCGAAGGTTTTACCGGCCTCACCACTCACGGCAAAGCGATCCCTGGGCTATTCGACCTCCGTTCCACCGGCGTCACGACTGAACCAGTGCGAAAGGCTGCGGAAGAGTTTCTGATTACTCTGTCAGACTCCCAGAAAGCGAAGACTCTCTTTAAAGTCGACGACGACGAATGGCGAAAATGGGCAAACCAACATTCCTATGTTCGCCAGGGAGTGAGCTTCGAAGAAATGACCGAAGCTCAACGCAACGCCGCCTTTGCCCTCCTCGACGCCGGACTCTCCGCCCGCGGACTGCAGACGACCCGCAACATCATGCGCCTCAATGAAACCCTCGCCGAATTAAAAAATGACTGGGACGGCTACGGTGAATGGAAATATCACATGACGATCATGGGCGAGCCCTCCGAGGACCAACCCTGGGGCTGGCAATTCGACGGTCACCACGCCGCCATCAACTATTTCGTCCTCGGCGACAACGTCGTCATGTCTCCCGTCTTCGTTGGTTCCGAGCCGGTCGTCGCGGAGTCCGGCAAATACAAGGGCACCGTCGTTCTGCAAAAAGAACAAGATCGCGGACTCGCCTTCATGCAGGCACTTTCACCCGAA
>JBCCWV010000272.1:0-5379 GCA_039192745.1 Verrucomicrobiota bacterium
GGGCAAGCCGTTCTTCGCGCACGGCATCACCCACGTGAATGTTCAACGAGCCGATCCTCCCATCGATAAAACGAAGTTTTCGGAACGCTCCAAAGAAGTGGGCTTCAACGCCTACGGCTACGGCTGCCCGCCCCAGCTCAAATCCGACATGCCCTACATTGAGAGCTGGTCGCACCTTGTTCAGAGCGCCTACTACCGTGGAAAAAATGGCGTCAAGTTCGTCGATATCTTTGACCCCAAAGAACAAGATCGCCTCGACGCAGGCGTCAAACTCAACTGCTACCTCGGTCGCAACAGCCGACATAATATCATTGGTTACTGCTGGACGGACCTTGGTTCGTGGCCGTTGCAAAATCCCTCGGGCACAAACTGGGTGGAATACATTCGAGCTTTGCCGAAGGACTCTCCCGGCCAAAAGGCTTACGCGGAATTCCTCAGCACTTGGAAAGGTGATAACGAGAAGGCCCGCGATCAGGAATTTCTCCGCCTCATCGCCCGCGAGTATTTCCGCGTCGTCGGCGAGGCCAACCGAAAATACGATCCGGGCGCCCTCGTTTTTGGGGATCGCTTTGGCTTCAACACGTTTGATCCTGTCGTCGTCAAAGAAATGCTACCGTGGGTCGATGGCATTGCCATTCAGCCGCCGTTCAATGGCCCGTTCCCAAAAGAGAAGTTTGACGAGATCCACGCTTTGACCGGAAAGCCCATCATCCTTTGCGATTTCGCGATTCGCTTCAAAGATGGCGACAAGGACATCCGAAGTTTCAAGCCGGCCAAGGATTCCGTGGACGCCGGAAAACAGTATGCCGACTACATCAAGGCGGCGCTCGCGACCGACTACATCGTCGGCGTCTTCTGGTGCAATCCCGTCGACACGCCGAAGGGCTTTGGCAATCCCGGCGTGAAACAGGGCTTCTTCGGTCCAAACCTCACTGAGCGCCCCGGCCTGCATGAAGCGGTTAGGGAAGTGAATGCCTACCGCGAGAAGGTGACACCCAACGATTCCGTGGCCGTCGACAGTGCCCCGAAAGTCGCAAAAACCGAGACCGCGCCCGAACCCAAAAAGACGCCCGCAACTTCACCTCCCGCCGATGGGGCACCAAAGGTCACCGCTTGGGTCGCCGGGCTTCTTGAGGAATTGAACCTTTCCGAAGAGCAAACGCCAAAGTTCATCGCCATCCAGCAAGCGATGGTCGCCAAGTGGGCCGAATTTCAAAAGATGCCCGCCGAAGAACGAAGAGCGGAGCAAAATGCCTACTATGTGGCTCGCTTCGCGGAACTTGAACGACTTCTCACCGAGGAGCAAATGACCAATTACAGGGAAATCCGGGCTCGTCGTGCTACTGAAAGAAATCCGAACCAAAACGAGGAGTGACGACACGTCTCCACAGTCTGATCGGGACTTTCCTCGCGTTGACATGCGGAGTCGGACACGGCGAGGAAGCCGTCGACTTTGGTCGCGACATCCGCCCGATTCTCTCCGGCCGTTGCTTCAACTGTCACGGACCAGACGCCGGGTCTCGGGAAGCAGACCTTCGTCTAGACGTTCGCGATGCCGCCATTGAAGCCGGTGCTTTTGTCGCTGGAGCGCCGGAGGAAAGCCTGCTTCTTGAACGCGTCACGACGACGGACCGCTACGACCGCATGCCGCCAAAGGGAAAAGCGCTCAAGAAAGAAGAGGTGGCAAAACTTCGCGCATGGATTGCGACGGGCGCGCCTTACGAAACTCACTGGGCCTACGTCAAACCCAAGGGACCCGCGTTGCCAACAGAGATCAGAGAGGATTCATCAACAACGGCAAGTCCCATCGACTTCTTCGTGCAGCGACGGCTTGAAAAGGAGGGACTTAAACCTTCTCCCCCCGCCGATCCCGCCGTTCTCCTGCGACGCCTTTCGCTCGATCTCATCGGCCTTCCGCCAACGAAAACGGAGGTCGCGCGCTTCGAAAACGATCCCTCTGCCGCGAACTACGAAAGAGAAGTCGATCGCTTGCTCGCCTCGAAACACTTCGGCGAGAAGTGGGCGATCTCTTGGCTCGATCTCGCCCGCTACGCGGATTCCAACGGCTACCAGCACGACGACCTCCGCACGATGTGGCCGTATCGCGATTGGGTTGTCAACGCTCTCAACAACGACATGCCCTTCGATCAATTCACGATCGAGCAACTGGCAGGCGACCTCTTGCCAAACCCCACAAGGAGCCAACGCATTGCCACCGGTTTTCACCGCAACGTCGCCACCAACTTCTCCGGCGGCACCAAGGTCGAGGAAGTGCGTGCTCAAGTCCTGCACGATCGGGTCAGCACGACGGGCCAGGTCTGGCTTGGCATGACACTTGAGTGCGCGCAGTGCCATGACCACAAGTTCGATCCCGTTTCGCAACGCGAATACTACCAAATCTACGCTTACTTCAATCAGGCCATTCCGGAATTCGAACAGAAGGGCGTCGACATGTTCCGGAAGTTCTTCATCGGCGACGAAGTTCCGTACTACGCTTCGGCCGACGACGCCCGGCGGGCCAAGGAGATTACCACGCAGATCGCGCAGGAGGAGGCGACCTTGGAGCGCAAGAAGCCCATCGCCTTCAAAGGTCAGGCCGCTTGGGAACGTCGCTTTCGCGCGGAAGGAAGAGCGAAAAACATCCCATGGGAGCGCTTCGATGCCATGGCTCGGGCAGGTTCGCGAATTCTGAACAAAGCGCCCGAAGATCGAAGCGAAGACGAACGCCTGCAGGTGGAAGCCCTCTTGTTTTACGACCACCCTGCCACCGGACCCCACGAAAAGCGTCTCGACGAATTGCGTGCGGAACTCGAGCGGATCTCTCCCAAGACAATGGTCATGATGGACGCAGCGGAATCTGTGGAATCACGAATGTTCCATCGTGGTGATTACACCAACCCCACCGACCTCGTCGAACCGGGAGTCCCGGAGATTCTTCATTCGAAGCGCGAAGGCTCTCCCGCGAACCGACTGGGCTTGGCACGTTGGTTAGTCGATCCGGAAAATCCGCTCACCGCCCGCGTCACTGCCAATCGCCTGTGGGCAGAGATCTTCGGTCGCGGCATCGTGTCCACCCCCGAGGACTTCGGCATGCAGAGCCCCTCCCCGACACATCCAGAATTACTCGACTGGCTCGCCCTGGAGTTCATCGAAAACGACTGGTCGATGAAGCACATCATCAAAACCATCGTTATGTCTTCCACCTATCAGCAAAGGGCGAAAGCATCGCCAAAACTTCTCGATCTCGACCCCGCCAACGAACTCCTCGCCCGCGGACCACGATTCCGGCAGTCAGCGGAATTGGTCCGCGACAACCTCCTCGCCATCTCCGGCCTGCTTTCTCGGAAGGTAGGCGGCCCTTCCGTCTTCCCCGTGCAACCGGACGGACTCTGGAAAGACATCTCAGGCGCAGAAGCGACCGTCTATCCCACTTCCGATGGCGAAGACCGCCACCGTCGCGGCCTCTACACATTCCTGCGTCGCGGCAATCCACATCCAACGGTATTGAACTTCGACGGCACGAATCGCTCCATCTGCGTCGTCCAGCGGAGCCGTTCCAACACAGCCGTGCAGGCATTGAACCTCCTCAACGATCCCGTTTTCGTGGAAGCCGCAGAGGCTTTTGCAAAGATGATCGAGCAATTTCCCGGAGAGGATCGCGAAAAAATCGACAAGGCGTTCCGCCGGGCCGTCGCCCGAAAACCCACCGACGCCGAAATCGAAACCCTCGTTGGACTCTATCAAAAACACCAATCCTGGTTCTCCGTGGCGCAGGTGATTTTAAATCTCGACGAAACCATCACCAAATCATGAGATCGATTATTGAAAAGATAGTGGCACTCTCTAATGGCAAGGCACCTGCCGCCCGTCAATTGCACGATAGAATCAATCAAGTCTCTCCTGCAATTCTCCGCATCAGCAGACTCCTGCTCAAATCAGTTTCTCTAACGCAACCGACAATAAATCCCAATGCATCTCCAGCACCAGTGACATTAATACCCAATGCACCCTCTGCTTCAAAAGTACAATCCAACGCATTTCCAGCACCAGCGACATTTACGCCCAACGCACCCTCTGCGTCAAAAGCGCCACCAATCGCATCTCTTACGCCAACGGCGTTAAATTCCAAAGCCCAGCGTCGTGCAACGCACGCTGGGTTGCTCACCCCCATTGGACTGAACCCCAACGGGGTTCCACCATTGTAGCTCCATGCCGCAGTCTCTAGCACAGATCTACGTCCACATCGTATTCTCGACAAAGGGCCGCAAACCGTTTTTGCAAGACAAAGCGTTCCGCGAACGTCTCCACGCCTATCTCGCGGGCGCATGCAAGGGACAAGAGTGCCCGTCTATACAAGTTGGAGGAATCGAGGACCACGTTCATTTGCTGACGCGACTCGGGAAGACGGTCGATATCTCCACACTGATTCGTGAACTAAAACGGGAATCCTCAAAATGGGTGAAAACCGAATCGGACCTGGACAACTTTCAATGGCAAAGCGGCTATGGCGCGTTCTCCATCAGCCCCTCTCATGTTGAGGCGGCGATCGAATACATCAAGAAGCAGGAAGAACATCACCAGAAAGAAAAATTCCAGGACGAATTCAGGCGGCTCTGCAAAAAATACAACGTCGAGATCGATGAACGTTATGTCTGGGAATAACTCTTTCATGAAAACGCTCCCCCATTGCGATGTTGAACCCCGTTGGGGTTCCGCTAATTACTGGTCACCGAATCCCAGCGTGCGCTTCGCGACACTGGGCTTTGGAATGGAACCGCGTTGCGGTTCTTGTGGAGACAAGAAAGGACGGAATCCATGAGAACCCACATCGAGTCGACGAAACCATCACCAAATCATGACAAATCTCAATCGGCGCATTGATCTGGTAAAGCGACGCGAATTCCTCCGCGGCGGAACGATGGGGATCGGCTCCCTCGCGCTTTCTCATCTTTTACATCAAGACCTCGGGGCGTCGGTCCAGAATTCCACGCGCATCGATACCCACTTCGCGCCAAAAGCCAAACGCGTCATCTTCCTCCACATGGTCGGCGGGCCATCGCAAATGGACACTTTCGATCCCAAGCCCGAGTTGGACAAATGGGATGGGAGGAGTCTGCCCGCCGAAATCACCAGCGGTCAAAAGTTCGCCTTCATCACGCCGGATGCCCGGGCCATCAAATCACCTTACCAGTTCGCCCCCCGCGGTGAGAGCGGCATTATCATGTCGGAACTCTTTCCCCATCTCGCGACTGTTGCCGATGAACTCACCGTCGTGCGCAGCATGCACACCAATGAGATCAATCACGGATCCGGTGAACTCTTCCTCCACACCGGTCACGGCCAACTCGGTCGCCCCACTTTCGGCGCGTGGACATCGTA
>JBCCWV010000273.1:0-5176 GCA_039192745.1 Verrucomicrobiota bacterium
GCCGGGCTTTTGGAGGAGGTCAGTTTCCTCTCTACCGCTCGGGCCGGCCACTGGACAGCCTTGGGATCACCGGCCAGAATCGGCGGCATGGAACTCACTGGAAAAAATCTCATTGGCGGTCGCGAATCAGGGGTAGGCGAGGCAACGCTTCGGGGTGTCAATCCGGTGGACGGTCGGGAGTTGCAGACCTCGTTTTATGAAGCCTCCGAGGTCGAAGTCGAGGAAGCGATGACCCTTGCGGCCGAGGCGGCGAAGCAAATGCGGACTTATCCGGCGGAGAAACTGGCGGGGCTTTGCGAGGCGATCGCGGCGAAACTAGAGGAGCATAAAGTGGCTTTGTTAGACCGCTGCGGGGCCGAGTGTGCGTATCCCGAGGCGAGGTTGAACGGCGAGTTCGGGCGGACGGTGGGGCAACTGCGGCAGTTCGCCGCGGTGGCGCGGGAAGGGGCCTGGATGGAAGCGAAGATCGATCACGCGGACCCGGATCGTCAGCCATTGCCGAAACCGGACGTGCGTTCGATGCGTCGACCGATCGGGCCGATAGTGGTTTTTGGGGCGAGTAATTTTCCGCTGGCCTTGTCGTGCGCAGGTGGTGACACGGCGAGCGCTTTGGCGGCTAGTTGTCCGGTGGTGGTGAAAGGGCATCCGAGTCATCCGGGGACTTGCGAGATTGCAGGGCGGGCCATTGTCGAAGCGGTCGAGGAATGTGGATTTCCTGCCGGGACGTTTTCGTTGCTGCAAGGGGCGTCAAATGATTTAGGGAAAATGTTAGTCGAGCATGAGGCGACGGCGGCGGTTGGGTTCACGGGATCGTTGCGCGGCGGGCGGGCCTTGTTCGATCTCGCGGCGGCGCGGGAAACGCCGATTCCGGTTTACGCGGAGATGGGGAGCTTCAATCCGCAATTTGTTTTCGCCGGCAAACTGGAAGCGGAGCCAGAAGCTTTCGCGGAAGCTCTCTTCGGGTCGATGACCATGGGGAACGGGCAGTTTTGCACGAACCCCGGACTCGTTTTTATGCCGCAAGGTGACGGAACCGAGAAGTTTTTGGCGAAGTATCGCGAGTTGATCGAGGCGACGCCCGGAAGTGCGATGCTGAATGCGGGGATTCAAGCCGCTTTCGAAAGCGGCGTCGATACCGTGGCGAAGCTTGATGGAGTGGAGATCGTGCGGGGTGAGGTTTCCGGCGACGGCTGCCAAGTCGGGCTGGCACTGGTGACGCTTTCTCAAGGAACCTTCGAGGCGAACCGCGATGCGTTTGAGGAAGAGATTTTCGGGCCGAGCACGGTGGTCGTGATTTGTCCCGACGAGACGGGATATGCCATGCTCGCGGAAGGATTCCCCGGCCAGCTGGCAAGTTCCATTCACGGAACTCCTGCGGATTTTGAGGGCGCGGGTGAGTTGATGGAGGTGCTGTCCGAGTACGCCGGTCGCCTACTCGTCAACGGTTTCCCCACCGGGATTGAAATTTGTCACGCCATGCATCACGGCGGCCTTTATCCTGCCGCCACAAGCGCGCAATTTACTTCCATCGGCCTTTCGTCGATTGCCCGATGGGGACGACCGGTTTCCTATCAAAGCGCACCCGATAGCCTGTTGCCGGATGCGTTGAAAGAGGGGAACCCGCTGGGGATACCTCGTTTGGTGGATGGGAAACTCAGTTAGGGTTTACACCTTCGGCCCCGCCGCTTTCACCTCTTCGCTTGTTCCATCTTCGAAGTCCTTGAAGTTCTCGATGAATAGGTTGGCAAGATTGGCGAGCGCGGCGTCGTAGGCGGCCGGGTCGGACCAGGTGTTGCGCGGTTGGAGGATCTCGGTGGGGACGTGGGGACAATCGGTGACGGTGCGGAAGCCGAAGACGGGATCGACGTGCTTCGGGGCGGTGGCGAGGGTGCCGTCGCAGATGGCGTTGACGATGGCGCGGGAGTAACGGAGGCGGATGCGATCCCCTTTTCCGTAGCCGCCGCCGCTCCAGCCGGTGTTCACGAGCCAGACGTTGACGTCGTGTTTCTTCATTTTCTCGGCGAGTAACTCGGCATACTTCGAAGGATGCCAAACCATGAATGGAGCGCCGAAGCAGGTGGAAAACGTGGCGGTGGGTTCGGTCACACCGACTTCCGTTCCGGCAACTTTGGCGGTGTAACCGGAGATGAAGTGGTACATCGCCTGCGCTGGAGAAAGCTGCGCAACGGGCGGCAAGACGCCGAAGGCATCGCAGGTGAGGAAGATGATGTCGGTCGGATGGCCGGCGATGCAGGGAATGCGGGCGTTTGGAATGTGTTCGATGGGGTAGGCGCCGCGGGTGTTTTCCGTGATGCTCGTGTCGGTGTAATCGACGTGGCCTGATTCGTCGGCGAGAACGTTTTCGAGGATGGCACCGAAGCGAAGCGCTTTGTAGATGTCGGGTTCGTTGGCCTCGGTAAGAGCGATGGCTTTGGCGTAGCAACCGCCTTCGATATTGAAAACGCCGTCGTCGCTCCAGACGTGTTCGTCGTCGCCGACAAGTTCGCGGTTGGGATCGGCGGAGAGGGTCGTTTTTCCCGTGCCGGACAAGCCAAAGAGAACAGCTGACTGCGCTGTCTTGGGATCGGCGGTGACGGAACAATGCATGGAGAGCTGTCCCGCCTTCGGCATGAGATAGTTCATGACGGTGAAGACGCCTTTCTTCATTTCGCCGGCATACTCGGTGCCGAGAATGACCATCTCGTTCCGGTTAAAACACAGGTCAATCGACGTGCGGGAAGTCATGCCCTCGGTGAGGCGGTTCGCGGGGAAGGTGCCGGCGTTGAAGATGACGAAGTCAGGTTCGCCGAAGTCCGCCAGTTCTTCCTTGGTGGGTCGAATCAGCATCGTGTGCATGAAGAGCGCGTGGTAGGGACGCGAACAGATGACGCGGATCTTCAGGCGGTATTTCGGGTCCCAGCCGGCGAAGGCATCAACCACGTAGAGTTGATCGAGGGTGTTCAGGTAATCGACGGCGCGTTCGCGGTTGATCTGAAAAATGTGGTCATCGAGCGGAATGTTCACCTTTTCCCACCAGATGTCGTTTTCCGTCGATGGCTCTTTCACGACGCGCTTGTCCATGGGGGAGCGACCGGTTTTGTCGCCGGAAAAGGCGATGAGTGCACCGGTGTCGGAGATCCGCGTTTTTTTCTCGAAGCGGATGGCCTGCTCGTAGCAAAGCGGCGGGGGGACGTTCCGGTAGCAGTCTTCGACGTCGATGCCGTATTGGCTCAGGGGGATCTTTTCCATGGAGCCGCACCCTAGCGAAATTATGGCCAATGCGAACGGCAAAGTCCGCCGCCGCAGACTTTTTTCGTGACGGGGCGATGTCTGAACGCTCCTTTAGACGTGTGCCGAAGACTCTGATTCTCTCCCTTGTGCTCATGGTGCTTTCCGTGCCGTGGTGGTTCACCGGGGGCGAGGGTCCGGTCTTTCTGGGAATGCCAGGGTGGGCGGTTTTCGCCGTTGCGGGAGGGATTGCTTACGCGTGTGCGGTGGCGTGGCTCATGGGAGCGCAATGGAAGCAGGAAGGGGAAAGTGAAACCGAGGAGGAGGATTCATGAGCTTTTTCGCCGAGGCGCCGAAGTCCCTGGAAATCGTCGGACCGTTTGGCGCGGGATTCCTCGTCTTCTACGTGTGTTCGCTTCTTTTTATTGGTTGGTTAGGACATCGGGCGAAGAAGGAGTCGTCGCTTGCGGATTTTTATCTTGGCGGTCGCGGACTGGGGATCTTTGTGCTTTTGCTGACTCTGTATGCGACGCAATACAGTGGAAACACGATGCTGGGATTCGTGGGGAAGGCCTACCGGTCGGGGTTTTATAACTTGAGCGGTGTCGTCGCGATGATGGCGGTCATCGGTGGGTTTGTGGTCTTTGCGCCCAAATTGCATCGGCTTTCGCACCGGCATGGGTTCATCACGCCCGGCGACTTCGTGCAACATCGTTTCGGAACGCGGGCGCTCACGGTGGCGGTTGCGCTTCTGGGCATTTTCGCTCTCGGCAACTACATTCTGACGAACCTCAAGGTGCTTGGTTTGCTCGTGGAAAATATCTCGGGCGGCGCGGTGTCGTTTGCCGTGGCGGTCGTGGTGTTGAGCGTGATCATGTTCGCCTACGAGGCAATGGGAGGACTGCGAAGCGTGGCGTGGACAGATGTGATTCAGGGGGTGATTTTGCTGGCGGGAATTCTCGGGGTTTTCGTCGCACTGCAATTTCACTACGGCGGATTGCCCGGCGTTTCGGAGCAACTGGAGGCTTCGCGACCGGAAATCTGGGCCGCGCCGACGGCGACGCAAAAGGTGACGTGGCTGAGCACGCTGCTGATTTTCTTCTTCGGGATTTCAATGTATCCCCACGCGATTCAGCGGATCTACGCCGCGAAAAGCGCGAAAGTGTTGCGAAAGTCGTTTCAGATCATGGCTTTCATGCCGCTTTTTACGACGCTTCTTGTGGTGATGTTAGGAATCATGGGTATCGCCGTCTTCCCCGGACTCGACCAGGAAGGTGCAGGGAGGTCTGATGAAGTGACGCTCTACATGATCGCCGACCTCATTGAAAAGACGCCGCTGCTTTTGCCGCTGGGGGTTCTCTTCCTCGGGGCGATTGTCGCGGCGACGATGTCGACAATCGATTCAGCCTTGCTGGCCATGTCGTCGATGGTCACCAAAGATATCTATTATCCGCTTCGCTCTAACCTGAGCGATCGCCAGCTCACGCTCGTGGGAAAAATCGTCTCTGCCATTCTCATGGCGGTGATTGCCGGGCTGACGATTGCGTTACAAGACCTGACCATCTGGCGACTCATGGAGATCAAGCTGGAGGTGCTTTGTCAGATTGCCCCCGCGGTCATGCTGGGGATTCATCAGCCGAAGCTGCGGACTGGCGCCGTTTTTGCCGGCTTGGTTGTGGGAACGGTGATCGCGGTTTCGCTGGCTTTTGAAGCGTTTGGCATGCCGAGCAAACCGCTCGGGGTGCACGCGGGAGTTTGGGGACTTGCGGCGAACCTCTCCGTGTTGGGAATCGTGCAGATTTTGGTTTTGAAGAAACCACGAAATCCGAAGCTCTAGATTCAAAACCATTGGTTTTCCCGCCGGAGCGCGAGCGGCCGCGCTCGCTTGTTCCACCTGCCCTAATTCGTGCCGCCCGGGCTCACGACTGCCGCTCCCAGCTCAGGGACA
>JBCCWV010000274.1:0-5078 GCA_039192745.1 Verrucomicrobiota bacterium
AGCTCTTTCGCAATGTTCTTCTCTACCGACATGCTTCTTCGATAAGGTCACAGATATTGCCCGCCACATTTGGCACAGCCAGCCCGAAAACCCGCTCTCGCAAGGCTTCGAAGCCGTCTTTGTCGGTCATCCAACCCCCGAGAATCCCAGCCACTTTCTCTGCATTGAACTCGTCCTGCTTCATGAGGACAGCAGCGTCCGCACTAGTGAAGACTTCGGCATTCTTCGTTTGGTGATCATCGGCGGCAAAGGGATACGGCACCAAAATCGAGGGCAACCCAAAATGAGAAAGCTCGGTCAAACTCGATGCCCCCGATCGCGCGATGGCGAAATCCGAGGCCGCATAGGCAGCTCCCATTTCATGGCAAAACGGCGCAACATGCACACGATCCGCGGTCTCCCCGTATCCCGCCTTCGTTTCCTCGAATCCATCCGGCCCGCTCAGGTGAATCACCCCAAGTCCTTCCGGTAATTCACGAAAAGCCTCCACCACCGCGCGATTGATCCCCTGCGCTCCCTGGCTCCCGCCCATCACTAACAAAACATGACTTACCGCACTTCCAAGACCGAACTCTTCCCGCGCCGCCTTCCGATCAATCTTCTCTTTCAACGAGGATCGCACGGGGGTTCCTGTGACTTTCGTTGATTTACCTTCAAAGTAGCGCGCGCATTCCTTCAATCCCAGGCAAACCGTGTCCGTGAATCGCGCCGTCAGTTTATTCGCACGCCCGGGAATGGCATTCGAATCGTGAATGAACGTCTTCGCTCCATGCCGTTTCCCAGCCCAAACCGGCGGCAGCGAGGTAAAGCCACCCATTCCGAGCACCGCATCCGCTCCAAACTCACGAATGATCTTCCGGCACTGCCCGATCGTCCGCCACATCTTGAAGGCAAAGGGAACGATCTTCGGCGAAAGCAGCTTTGGCATCGCAACGGCCTCCACGGTTTCGAACCGCAAATGGTCATGCCCCTTCACGGCCAGCGCGTCGATCTTCTTCTCCGAGATCAGCACGAGGCACTCATGCCCCCGCTCCTGCAACACCTCCGCCACTGCGATCCCCGGAAACAAATGTCCTCCGGTTCCCCCGCAGGCGACGATGACTTTCAGTGACATGGGCGATTGATAAAGTGGCTGCCAGCTTCCGGCAAGATGCTAAACGCGAACCAGCCCACGATTATTTCACGAAGATTCCGTCTCGCCTTCCTCTTCTTCATTATCTGGTTTCTCTGGAGGCAATCTATCAAACCGCGCCTCCAGAACCCGCCTCCCGTCCGCACGCGTCACTGTCACGCGATGACCCTCGATCTCCACCGACTCGCCAGCCGACGGCAGGTGCCCTAGCACTTGCGTGATGTAGCCGCCTACGGAACTCACTTCTTCTGTCTCGATCTCCAACTCCGTGTGTTCCGCGAGTTCGTAGAGAGCGAGTTTCCCTTCCACGACGAACGAATCCTTGCTGCGCCCGATCCAACGGACAGCGGGAGCCTCGTTGTCGAATTCGTCCTGAATGTCGCCAACAACCTCTTCCACGACGTTGTCCAACGTGACAATCCCCTGGGACCCGCCGAATTCATCCACTACCAGCGCCATGCCGGATTTCTCCTTCTGCATTTGTGGGAGGAGCGCGTCGAGATTCATCATCTCAGGAACTTCGAGCAACTCCCGTTTAACCTTCATCAAGTCCGGTTCTGTGTCGGAAAGGAAGTGCTTGAAAAGATCCTTGATGTGAATGAACCCCAGCGTCTTGTCGAGGTGCCCTTCCACGACGGGGAAACGGGTATGGCCGGAACGGATGGCCTTTTCGACGTTCTCCTTGAAGCTCTTTTTCGTGTCGATACAAACCACGTCATTGCGCGGTGTCACCACGTCACGCACGAAGCGGTCATTCAACGCAATCGCATTTTCGAGGATCTCCTTCTCTGTGTCCGTGACTACCTCGGACTTTGCGCTCTCCTGGAAAAGGTGCGCGAGGTCCAGATCACTATGCATTGCCTCACGGCCACTGGAAGGCTCGAGACGGAAGAACACTTTCAAAACCCACTTCGAGAAAGCGTCGGCAAAGAAGATGGCGGGGCGGCCGATGAAATAGAAGAGCTTCAGCGGTCGCGCGCAGAATCGCGAAGTGCCAAGCGTGCGTCGTCGGGCCACTGTTTTGGGGATTTGCTCGCCGATCGTGATGTGGAGGAATCCGAGGACAAGGAAGGCGATGAGAATGGAAATCACCAGCATCCAACCGGCAGAAATTTCAATATCCCATAGGGAAAAAAGCGGCTGCAACAGCCTTGCGAGAAAAGGCTCACCAAGGAATCCAAGCGCGAGGCTCGTGAGCGTGATACCGAGTTGGCTCGCCGAGAGATACAGCCCCATATCCTCGGTCATCTTCTTCACCAAGAGGGTCGCTTCCTTGTTCTTCTCCTCCTTGAGGGCTTCCTCCAGTTGTCCGGCCCGTAAGCGCACGAGCGAGATCTCGGCCGCAACGAAGAACCCGTTCAACAGGAGGACAAAAAAGATCAAGCTCACTTGCAGCATGATCATTCCCGGCGACGGCCACTCGGTGGCGATGGACGACGCGCTGCCGAAGAAGAGACTGATAGAAGTCAGGGTCACGGTCAGAATTGAATCGTGGACCTCACCTTAGAGTTTTTCGTAAACACCTTCGTCACGCTTTTCGAGAATGGTAAACCCGGCGCTCTTCGCGTCGGAGACGGAAAGCGGTTTGGCCACCTTCGGTGTGTTGACCTTCGAGATGACTTTGACGACAGGACACTTGCACATCGGGCAAACTTCCAGCGGGTCGCGGTCAACGGGGCGACGCAGTTCAAATCCGCGGTTGCATATTCGACAACCTTCGTCCTCGTCTTCGGCGATATATTCGTAAATCGGCATGGGGGCGGCCGAAGGAATTCGGCGCAAGCAGGGAATTTAACCGATCTGCGGATCGGGCGCAATTCTCCGAAAACCCGGAAAAATGCAAAAAACCAATCCGGAACCTACCAGCTGGACTTGGTCACCCCGGGGATCATCCCCTTCGAGGCGAGTTCGCGGAAGGCGATACGGGAGAGCTTGAAACGGCCAATGTAGCCACGGCGGCGCCCGGTACTCTCGCAACGGTTCACGACGCGGGTTGGGCTCGCGTCACGCGGCAACATCGAAAGACCGACATAATCGCCGTCTTTTTTCAGCTGCTCGCGGAGTTTTGCGAACTTCGCGACGGTGCGTTCTTTGCGCTTATTGCGTGCTTTCCAGCTCTTTTTGGCCATGGCGCCGGGATTATCGGGCCGAACACCCTTTTTTCAACCAATTTTTCAGCCCCCAGACCGAGTCCGCAGCTCGGCCATGGCCTCGACCACTCGTGCCTCCTCCATTTCATGCACTTCGAGCTTTTTCCCGATCTCCGGGATCAGCGTGATCGTCAGCTCGCCTCCCAAATGCTCCCGAAAATCCTCAAGCCCACGCAGGACGGCAAGTTTCCCGTCCACCACTTCATGCAAACACGGCGAATACGTCGCAAATCCGATCTTTTCCATGAGAGCCAAAATCCGCTCACAACTTTCGCCGTCGAGAATCCCAACCAGACGCGAGTAAACGAGATCCAGCGCCATACCGATGGCAACGGCCGCACCATGCGTCAGGTCGAAGTTCGAAATCTGTTCCAGCCGATGCGCCGCCCAATGTCCGAAGTCGAGCGGCCGCGCTGACCCGAGTTCGAACGGATCACCGCACGTCGCGATGTGATCCACGTGCAATTCCGCGCTTCGTTCGATCAATGACTCCAGGGCTTTCGACTCCAGTTTCTCAAGTTCGTCGGCGTTTTCAGATATCCATTCAAAGAACGCGGCATCGCGAATAAGCGCCACCTTGATCGCTTCAATGATTCCCTCACGACGGAACTCGGTCGGAAGCCCATCAATAAAGTCAAAGTCGTTCACAACCGCGAAGGGAACCGCAAACGATCCCACCCAGTTCTTCTTGCCGAGGAAGTTCACTCCGTTTTTCACGCCGACTCCTCCATCGCCCTGGCTCAACGTCGTCGTGGGAAAACGTATCAGCCGGATGCCTCGGTGCGCGGTCGCCGCGGCAAAACCAACGAGGTCCAAAATCGCTCCACCGCCGACGACAAAGACGAAACTGTGCCGGTCGAGTCTCGCTTCATCCATAGCTTCCCAAAGGCTGGGCACAAATGACCACTCGGTCTTGCAAACTTCCCCGCCCGGCAAGACACACGGTTCCAGCCCCAACTCGAACAGATCCCGGTTCGCCTCAAAATACCCTTCGATGGCCGTCAACAGGCTCTCGTCATCCTTCACCAAGCCCTGATCAACGAACACCGCGACCCGATGCGGCGGCGAATCGTCACAGGCGGAAACAAGATCTGCAATCGTCGCATTTCCCGCCGAAAAAACCCCGCGCGTGAACGCGATGCGATGGGAATACGTCAGTTGAATGGCCCGTTCCAGCATGAATGGAGCGCGGAATCTACCACAACTGGCAAGACTGCATGGGAAATTCGCCCGCTGCGGTGAAAGCATCTGGCATCAAATCGGGACTCGCACAGAGGCACAAAGTTCACAAAGGTTTTTAGTACTCACCCTATTGCTTCAGTTTCCGTGCGACGAGCAACGCGGCCAGCGCATCGAAAAGCGCATCGTGCCAATCGAGGTCTGGCAGGTGTTCTCTCAACTCCATCTCCAATTCCAGCGCTTTGGTGACAGTCGACAGGGAATGGTCGGCGAGTTGGGGCAAGGCCTCGCGGGCCAGAGTAAGCGTGTCAATCCATGGTCCGAACCCATGCATGGGAAAGGCCCGGAGGAAGCGCTTCTCGGTGCCCGCACCATGGGCGACAACAGGAACGCCGCGGAGACGATTTGAGATCTCTGGCCAGAGCGAAACCAGCGTCGGCGCACCTGCAATGTCCTCATCGGATATCCCGTGGACCTTCCGCGCGCTCCAGACGATGGGCTGGTCGCAAGCGAGATAGGAACGTAGAAACCGTTCCACCTCCACGTTCCCGTCCGCATCCAAAGTCGCGATTCCAATCTGCACCGGCTCGTCGGTACGACCGCGTTCCGCTCCGGCG
>JBCCWV010000275.1:0-5008 GCA_039192745.1 Verrucomicrobiota bacterium
CTGGTTCCTTACGCAGATGATTCGCTGGGGACAAATTACGGAAATGAAGCCGGACTCCTGGTTCGATGAAATGGCGAAAAAGATCTATCGCCCCGACATCTACATGAAGGCCGTCGAAGAACTCATCGACGACGGTGAATTTGAGAAAGATGATTTCGCCGCCGCCTATGAGGCTTTTGAAACCGGCGGTTACAAGCCACCAACGGACGAGTTTATCGACGGCAACCCGTACGACGCCAAGAAACCCAACGATTATATCAAGAGTTTCGAGATTGGCCTGAAATGAGTTGCCTCGGGGCCGCGATCAAAAAGGTCGCGGCCCTTCTCTCTCCCTGGAACCCACCTAACTACCACCATCCATGAGCGAAGCTGTTTCTGACACCACCACAGCCAGCAGCCTTGCCGAAGGCAAAAAGTCCAAGCCGAAGAAGAGTTTTTACAACCCGAACAAGGTTGCTCACACGCTTGAAAAACTCGGGCTGGGCTATTTCTCGCCCATCGCGCGTCTCATCGGACGGGACGAACCTGCGAAGCAAGTCAAAGAGATCGCAACTAATACCTTTCTTCCGATCATTGCGTTTGGTGTGTTTATCTTCATCTGGGCGTGGCTCTCAAATATCGTAAAAACCGACAGCGTTCAGATACCAAGTCCGCATCAGACTTGGTATGCCTGGGCAGGCCAGCCGCTTGCGGGACTCAATCATCCCTTTCCGGACAGAGTCCAAGAGGGTGTCGCAGTGCAGTTCGCCGAGAATGAGGCGCGCGATCCGAAGAGTATTCTCGGGTTCGCCATTGCCGAGGAGGTTTCTGCGGAAAAATACTACGTGGACCAGCAGGAGCGGGTGCAGAAGTTCCTCGACCGTGCCAGTGCCGCCGCCGCCGAGGGGGACGCGGAGAAAGCGGCCAAGTATGAGGCGACGGCGGAGAAGTTTGGCCAGAAGGTTTACATGCCGAACAAGACGTTTTTCGACCAGATATGGGTAAGCCTTTTGACGGTCGCCATTGGCTTTCTTGCCGCGCTGATTATCGCCATTCCTCTGGGCATTCTTTGCGGAATTTCGCCCAAGTTCAATATCGCGATTAATCCGCTCGTTCAGCTTTTCAAGCCAGTGTCACCATTGGCTTGGTTTCCCATCGTTTTCGTGATCACGACTTGGGGCATCGATACTCCAGAGCAGACATCTATCTGGCAACGTGCGCTCTTCACTTCGGCCGGCGTTGTTATGCTCTGTTCGCTTTGGCCAACTCTCATCAATACTGCTGTAGGTGTGGCATCGGTGGACAAGGACCACTTGAACGTGGCAAAAGTTCTCAAGCTTAGTTGGTGGAAACGTATTTGGAAAATTGTCCTTCCCGCCTCCCTTCCTCTCATATTCACAGGGTTACGCTTATCCATCGGCGTGGGTTGGATGGTTCTGATCGCCGCCGACATGATGGCGCAGAACCAGGGTCTCGGGAAGTTCGTTTGGGACATGTATCAGAACGGCGACACGATGAGCACCGCGCAGATCATCGTGGCTGTCTTCTTCATCGGCGGCATCGGCTTCCTCCTCGACCGCATCATGCTCGTCCTGCAACGGCTCGTCACCTTTGAGGAACAAACCATCTAGTCCTGACACGCCATGGCATACATTGAACTGAATGACGTCAGCGTCGGTTTCGGATCAGGGACCGCCCGCACCGAAGTCCTTGAGGGGATCAATCTCCATGTCGAGAAAGGCGAGTTTGTCGCCTTTCTCGGATACTCCGGTGTGGGTAAGTCCACGTTGATGAATCTCATTGCCGGATTGCTCAAGCCGGACAAAGGCGAAGTAATCGTCGATGGAAAAAAGGTCGATGGACCGAGCCCGGACCGCGGTCTTGTTTTTCAGAACTACTCGCTTTTACCGTGGCTCAACGTCCATCACAACGTGGGCGTGGCCGTCAATGAAGTTTACAAGTCGGAAAAGGCTTCCAAGAAAAAGGACCGCATCCTCGAGGCGGTTGGAAAAGTCAATCTCACCGATGCCTTACATAAGAAGCCCGGCGAACTTTCTGGGGGAATGCGGCAGCGCAACTCAGTGGCGCGCACGCTCTCGATGAATCCAAACGTGTTACTCCTCGACGAGCCGCTCAGCGCTCTCGACGCTCTGACTCGCAGTGTGATTCAAGACCAGATCCTGGGAATATGGGAAGCAACGGGTCAGACCATCCTTCTCATTACCAACGACGTCGATGAAGGTCTTTACATGGCGGATCGCATCATTCCGTTGAGTATTGGACCTCCGGCAACTTGCGGTCCCGAGGTCGTGGTAGGCGCCGAGAGGCCACGGGACAAAAAGGAAATCAATGCCGATCCCGACTTCCAAGCCAAGCGCAACACGATCATTAAGTTTCTTCTCAACGAAAAGGAAAAGGAACGCTCCCGGCAGGATCAGGAGGTCGTCACGTTGCCGAACATTCGTCCCATGGATATCTCCCGTCACAAACCGAGTTGGTTCCTTGGGCTCCGCCCGAAACCAAAGAAGGAACTCGCGGCTTCCTAACTCCTTAATCATTCAAAACCTCAATTCAAAGTCCCAATGGCATCCTATTTCGAAACCATCAATCTGGGAAAAACCTATAAAACGCCGAATGGCGACGCCGTGATCGTGAAGGATTTCAATCTTGAAATCAAGAAAGGTGAATTTGTTTGCGTCATCGGGCACTCCGGCTGCGGCAAGTCCACCGTTCTCTCCATGGTCGCTGGCCTCAACGAGATGAGCAACGGCACCGCCATTCTGGATGGTCGTGAGATAGAGAGTGCAGGACCAGACCGAGGCGTTGTGTTCCAATCGCCCTGCCTTCTTCCGTGGATGACGACATGGGACAACGTCATGCTCGGCGTGAAGCAAGTGTATTACCACGCGACGCCCAAGGAGCGGGAACAAATCGTCAAATATTATCTCAACGCCGTCGGGCTTTCTGACGCCGCGCCGAAGCGACCTACCGAGCTTTCCTCCGGCATGCGCCAACGTGTGGGTCTCGCCCGCGCCTTCGCGCTTTCGCCGAAGATGCTGTTACTCGACGAGCCCTTTGGCATGCTCGACAAGCTGACGAAGTTCGAACTTCAGCAGGTTCTTCTCGATCTTTGGAACCGTGAGCGTCTTACCGCGATGATGATCACGCACGATGTCGATGAGGCGATCTATCTCGCGGACCGCATCGTCATGATGACGAACGGACCGTCCGCCCGCGTTGGAGACATTCTGCAAATCGATTTCGAACGGCCGCGATCGCGCCGCGAGATCATGGATATGCCGAAATACTACGAATACCGCGAGCACCTTATCCACTTCCTCGAAGAGCGCTCCTACCAGATTTCCGCCGAAATCCACCAAGCCGAAGCCGCTTAGAACTGTCATGGCTTCCCCGATTCCATCACTTCCTGAGTCCGCACCTTTCAGCGTGGAGCAGCGTGCGTGGTTGAGTGGATACATGGCCGGTCTTTTGCCTGGGGTTCTCGCTGCGAGTGGAGCCGGTCCGGCCATGGACGCGCCGCAAGCCCAAGCCGCGCCTGCCGGACCGCGCGTGCCGATTCTCTTTGGCAGCCAGTCGGGAAACGCACAAGGCCTCGCGGAGCAATTCGGGGAAACACTTTCCGCCGACGGAATCGCCGCACCGGTGGTGAACATGGAAGACCACGGACAAGTCGACCTGGCCCAAGAATCCCGCGTGCTCGTCGTGACCAGTACCTGGGGAGAAGGTGAGCCGCCCGACAATGCGGCCGAATTTTGGAACAAACTCAGCGCGGAAGACCACCCGAAATTGGAAAACCTGGAATTCGCCGTGCTCGCGCTCGGTGACACCAACTACGCGGACTTCTGTGAAATGGGAAAGAAGTTCGACGCCCGCTTCGAGGAGCTTGGCGCCAAGAGGATGGCGCCGCGAGTCGATTGCGATGTCGAATTCGAGGAACCCGCCGACGAATGGTTCGCCGCCGTTCGTTCGGCCTTAAAAGAAGCGGCGACCCCCGTATGACATGAATGACGACTTCACCGAAGAACAGAAGAACTATCTTGCCGGCTTCTTCACCGGTGTTTCCCACGGCGGTCTGACCTTCGCGCAGGCCGAACCCGCCGCCGGGCCGCAACCGCTCGAAGCACCGCCGGAAGAGAAAAAGAAAAAACTCATCCCGGAAGAGCAATTCAAGGTCGACCAACATCCTTTCGACGCTCTTCCGCGGCTCAATGATTTGGCCAAAGCCGATGCGCACCCGGAAAAGCCGGACATTTTCCGCTTCAAGTGGAATGGCCTCTTTTGGCTCGCGCCTGTGGTCGAGGGTTACATGTGCCGCCTGCGAATCCCTGGCGGTGTGGTGACGGCGAACCAAGTCCGCGCGCTCTCCGACATCGCGGACGACATCGCGAGCGGGTTTCTCCAGATCACCACCCGAAACAATTTCCAAGTCCGCGTCATCCAGCCGAAAGACACGCCGGAATTGCTGCGTCGCATTCAAGACTGCGGCCTGCACAGCCGCGGATCCGGGGCCGACAACCTTCGCAATTTCACGTCGAATCCTACTTCCGGGATCGATCCTCACGAATTGATCGATGTCCTGCCCTACGTGCGGGATCTCGCCCACGTGGTCATCAACAGCCTTGAATTCTACGACCTTCCGAGGAAGTTTAATGTGTCGTATGACAGCGGTGGATTGACCAAAGTTGCCGAGGACACGAATGACATTGGGCTGCGTGCGATCAAGCTGAATGAGCCATCGGAAGGGCATCCCTTGCACGGAAAGATCAAGGCAGGAGTCTATTTTCAGATTTTGTTAGGAGGAGTTACCGGTCACAAGGAATTCGCGGAGAACGCCGGCGTAATTTGCCGTCCAGAAGACTCGGTGGAAGTCGTCGCCGCCCTGACGAAAGTCTTTATCGAGAACGGCAACCGCGGAAACCGAAAGAAGGCGCGCATGGTTTACCTCATCTAGAGGGTTAGCAAAAAGTGAAGACGGGGCTAAGGGCGCGGAGCGGGATCGAAACGGGTC
>JBCCWV010000276.1:0-4886 GCA_039192745.1 Verrucomicrobiota bacterium
ATGGACACCTTGCTGGATGACCCCACCCTGCCCGAGAAGGTGGAGGCACTCGCATCGCTTCTCGAAGACGAGGCCACACGACGCCTACGGTTTTACGATGAAATCCGCGACGACCAGAAGGCGGAGTTCATTAATGGCGAAGTTATCATGCATTCCCCCGCGAAAGAAAGACACCTAACCGTTCGTGACAACTTGCACGAGTTGCTGCGTCGATTCGTCCAAATCCACAAACTCGGAATCATCCGCGGCGAGAAAGCGCTCTGCGCGTTTCCTCGGAATGACTACGAGCCGGACGTGTGTTTTTTCGGCCTGGAAAAAACCGCGAAGATTGACGCGGATACGATGAAGTTTCCCGTGCCCGATTTCATCTGCGAGGTGCTCTCGGACTCCACGGAAAAACATGACCGTGGCGTGAAGTTCCAGGACTACCTCGCGCACGGCGTGGCCGAATACTGGCTCGTCGATCCACTGGAGAAAGTCGTCGAACAATATGTCGCGAAAGACGGCGAATTCGATCTTCGCATGAAGTCTGGTTCCGGCGAGATTTCGTCAACGGTCATTAACGGATTCAAGATCCCCGTCACCGCGATCTTCGACGAAGCGGAAAATCTAAAGGTGCTCCGCGAATTGTTGGGTTAAGGGCGAGTTCTCCCCGTCATTCGCCGCGAATCCGGCGCGGAATCGCTTTGAAAAACCCCTTTTCGCGCCATTATGCTCGTTCCCTGAGACACATGGAACCGAATTTGACCTACCTCGTTTGCGCGACGCACCGGAGCGGCAGCAGTTTGTTCTGCCAGTCGCTTTGGCACACCGGGCTTTGCGGGTATCCGCAGGAATTCTTCTCGCCGACGCAGGCCGAAAAAATCAGCAAGGAACACGAACTCGGCGTCGATCCTGCCGCCGACTTTCCGGGTTACGTGAAGAAACTCATTACGGCGCGCCAGTCACCAAATGGTGTCTTCGGCGGCAAGGTGATGTGGGCGCACCTCGATCCCTTGAAGGAACAGCTCAACGTCGAATCAGAAACGGACCTCATCGCCCGGCTCCGAGACCTTTTGCCCAATCTCCAGTTCTTCTGGGCACAACGGGACGACAAGGTGCGGCAGGCGATTTCCCTCTGGAAGGCGAAGCAGACCAACATTTACAACTCGCTTCAGATTGGAAAACGCGAATCGCCAGACACGCCGCCGGAATACGATTTCGAGGGCATCCGGAAGATCCGCGACCGCTTCGAAGGCGAGGACGCGAATTGGGCGGCGTTTTTTGAACGAAACGGCATTCAGCCCCACGAAGTTCATTACGAGGACTTTGCGCCGCAACACGAGGAAGCGACGCTCGCCGTTCTCCGTGATTTAGACATTTCCATTCCCGACGACTTTGAGATGCTGCCACTGACCTACCGGAAACAATCCGATGCGTTAAATGACACGTGGTATGAGCGGTTTAAGTCGGATGAGGCTGCCATTTCCGCGTGACGAATGCGGGATCAACGAGACTAAACCAACCACCAGCAACTTTCATGAGAAGACTTTTGCCTGCCCTTACCCTGACCGTAATGGCGATCGCGTCCCTATTCGCCCTCAACAGCTGCGGCGACTCGAACGCAAAAAACGACGGCCCCATTCCCGTCCTCGACGCGATCGCGCCGATAAATACCGCTCCCATCGACGCGAAGTCGAAGGAAATTGAAGCTGTGACCGGCGCGCACACGCGCATCGTCTGGACCAAGCAACAAAACCCGGATAAAACCGACGCCCACGGGAACGGCACCCAGTTCAAGCTCTACGGCTTCGACACCCGCGACGGAAAAGGGCCGCGCACCATCTTCGAAGAAAACGGCAACTACGCACGTCCTCTTCTGACTCCCGACGGGAAACGCATTGTCTTCAACGACAAGGGCACTTACAAAGACAAGAAAGGACGGAAATTCTACACGCCCAGCTGCTACGTCGTGAATTGGGATGGAAGTGGCCTTCGCGAACTTGGTGAAGGGTACGCGGACGAAGTCTGGGCAGACCCGAAAACCGGGAAACTCTGGGTCTACGTCGTGAGCACTTTCGCCCAGAGGGAACAGAGTGCGATGGAAGGCGCCAAACTCGAACGCTTCCTTCTCGACGATCCTGCGACTCGCGAAACTGTTTTCAACAAGGCGACCAGCCCGAACAACATCATGGTCTCCCGCGACGGCTCGCAAATCGGTGGACTCTTTCCCTGGAGCTACGGAGGACGACTCGACGTGAATGAGAAGGAGTGGGTTAAGACGAAAAAGGGTTGCTGGACCGGCATTAGCCCGGACAACACCTATGTCACTTGGACCTTTGACGGAGCCCACAAGAACCTCTGGATGGTGCCCATGGAGGGGGAGATGTGGGAGGTGCCGGTGAATACTCATCCCGAAGCGCGCGGTCGTGAAGTTTACCACCCACGCTGGTCCAATCATCCGCTCTTCTTCACCATCAGCGGCCCGTACCCAAACGGCACGCGAAACGTCGAAGGCAAGAAAGTGCAGATCTACATCGGCGAGTTCACGACCAACCTCGCCAAGGTTAAACGCTGGGTCAAAGTCACCGAAGATCACCTTGCCGATGTTTTCCCGGATGTCTGGATCGCTGGCGGGGAACAATTCTCCCTTCCGGCAAAAATTGGTCCCGACGCGAAGGAAATGGAACTCGTGAAAGGGGAAGCCAAAACCCAGCTCGCCAACCAACCAAAACCACTACCAAAAGCAGAAGCTGCTGTGCCGGAAAACGGACTTGTCTTCCTGTGGATAAACAATGACGAACGCAACCAGATCGGGAAAGGCGAGACTTCCATCGACTGCAAAGTCGAGATCAGTGGACGCGCGCGTTTTGGACCGAATTTCGAAATGAGGCTTGGGGGCGGACAAGCAACCGTTTCCGGACCGACATCTTCTTTCAGTGACAGAAACCTCGCCGGCGCCAGCGGTGCTACTCTGGCCTTCGTTGCCGCAGCGGAAACCAACAATCAAGCAGGCGCCATTCTCGAATTCGCCGGTGCTACCGTCGGGCAAGACTACAACAGTTGGTACCTGCAAGTGGCCGGAAAGAAGAAAACACTCGGCTCGGTCACTCCCCGTAAAGCGGAAGCGTTTGTCCTCACCATCGATGCCAATGGCGTCACCCTTCGTAACGACGCGAATCTCGCCAGCCTCAAGAAGAGCGGACTTCCCGCCCTCGCAAACACCGCACAAATGCAAATCGGCGACGGCGCATGGGATGGCGGGCTCGCTGAAATGCGAATTTACAATCGCGCTTTCAGCGAACAGGAAGTCTCTGGACTGACCGAAGCGATGAAGGCGACCACCGAAGCTTGGAAGGCTCCGGAGCGGATCACGTTCACCGGCAAATTGAAGCAACTCGGCACCGTGGGTGATGTGGATGGTCTTGGCCAATACCGGGAATCGCTCGTCCCGGGTTTGTGGGAGGTGGTCAGCGTGGAAGACGGAAATTTGGAGGCAGAAGAGGTCGCCGTTTTCCACTGGTCGATCATCGACATGAAAAGACTTTCTCAGTTCCCCCCGGCAATTGGTGAAACCAAACAACTGGTGATCGAAAGGTTTGACGATCAACCGCAATTCGAGAACGCGAACACAGCGGACGAACTCTGGGTTCTTGAACCCTACTACGACGTTATCACTCCAGCCCCCTAACATGACCCCCATCAGATTTCCTGTCCTTGCCATTCTACTCTTAACACTCGTTTCATGCGGCGGCGAAGAAGCGGCTCTCGCTCCCGGGGCCTTCGCCGATGAATCCGCAAAAGCGGGAAGTAGTGAACGCGCCGACGGTCAAATCGGCATTCAGGGAGAGGACCCGGAGTGGCTCTTCCTCTTCTCTGAATTGATCCACCTTGGCCACGGCGAATTCTGGTCAAAAGACTGGACCGAAGTTGCCGCCGCCGCCACCGATCCCGCCCCAGTCATTGCCGCCTACAAGGACGCGCTCGCCGGAAAAGGCGTCGAACTCCTCATCGTTCCTGTCCCGCCGAAGGCCGCCATTTATCCGGAGAAATTCCGGGCCAGTGCCAACGAGAGCAGCGTTCCCGACCGTGCTGCCTACTACGCAAAACTTCAGGAACAGGGCATCGATGTCCTCGACCTGCAGGCACTCTTTCTCGAGAAAAAAGCGGCTGATCCCGCGCAGCTGCTTTACTGCCGCCAGGATTCCCACCCGTCCGCCTTCGGTTGCCAATTGATCGCCGAAGCCATTTACGAGAAAGTGAAGGACGCGGACTGGATCGCTGGCGAGAAAGCCGCCGATGGCCGTGAGTTTGGAACAGGTGAACCGGAAACAATTTCTTTTATGGGCGATTTGGCCGAAGGATTCAGCGTCGGCGAAGAGAAGATGGAAATCATCGCCGCCGGCGAGAAGACTGCTGATGGTGTCACGCAAGTGGATCCTGACAATACCACCAGCCCGGTCATCATTGTCGGCGACAGCCATTCGCTTGTCTTCTCAATCGGCAGCGACATGCTGGCAAAGAGCGCAGGCGTAACTGATCATCTCCAAGCCCTGCTTGGTTTCGGGGTTTTCCAGCAATCAAACAAAGGATCCGGTATCGACTCCGCACGCATGAACCTTCTCCGCGCCGCTGTGAAAGAGAAGACTCTCTGGGAAGGCAAAAAGCTGCTCGTCTGGATCTTCGGCGAACGCGAATTCACCCAAGCGACAAAGTGGCGGGAGATCCCGCTTGAAGCTCCCTAACCGGAGCGTTTCAAAGTCGATCCTTTTTAGAACGCAAAGGTCGGCATGTAGACGGCCGAGACTTCCTCCTCAGGGTATTGAACGTCATCCACCGCGACTTGTTTGCCGTCGGCGGCGGGCTGTTCAAGAGAGGCACAAGCCCCCAAAAAGCTTAGAGCGACG
>JBCCWV010000277.1:0-4813 GCA_039192745.1 Verrucomicrobiota bacterium
ATGAAGGCGAACCATTGGGAGCCGGAGGACATCCCGATGCAGAAGGACATCGAGCAATGGCAGGACGATCTTGCGCTGTCCGACAATGAGCGATGGATCATCCGCATGGGCATCGGTTACTTTTCGGCCGCGGAAGGGATCGTCGGCGACAACATTCTTCACGTCGTGCGCGAGTTGGTCACGGCGCCGGAATTGAAACTCGTCCTAGGCCGTCACGCGCACGAGGAAAACATCCACGCCGACAGTCTCCTCTATATGATCAGCTCGCTGGGGATCAATCCCCACGAATGCGAGGCCATGTTCGAGCAGATCGATTCGATAAAGCGCAAGAACGAGTTCGTCACTTCTGTCTCGAAGGAACTTCGCCGCGATCTCGACATGAACGATCCTGAAAGCAAAAAGCTGCTCGCGAAGAACATCTTCGTCTTTGGCCAGTGCATGGAGGGCACGCAGTTCTACGGGCTCTTTGGCATGATCCTGAGCCTTTACCGCCAGAACAAGTTCCCGGGCATTGGCCAAATGTTCCGCTACACCTTGCGCGACGAATCCAATCACATAGAAGTCTTCCGCAATCTCTTTATGGACCTCATCGAGGAGAACCAGGAAATCTGGACCGAGGACTTCCGCGATGAACTCACCAATCTCATGCGCGAAGCGGTGCGGCTGGAGAAAGAATTCATCGCCGACTGCCTGCCTGTGAATTCCATCGGGCTCAGTGCCGAGGAGTTCATGCGCTACATCGACTTCATTGCTGATCGCCGACTCCAAGGCGTGGGCCTTTCTCCGATTGGTGGCGACGTCTCAAATCCTTTCCCGTGGCTGGCTGAATTGATGGACATCAAGAAGGAGCAAAACTTCTTCGAAGGCCGCGTCACCGAGTATCAGAAATCCGGCGTCCTCGCCATGGCGAGCGACGACGAGTTGTAATCGGCCGTTTCCCAACGGCAATTCACAGATCTTCACCGTCAAATGAGCACCAAACGCTTGCAGAGGAACCGTGTGCCTTGATCGAACGACAGGCCGCTGACGCCGTTACCGATAATTCTTTTCGTCCCCGCACACATTCACTCATTGACGCCAACCCACCAACCAACCTTCAGAAAACAAAAACGCACCCATGATCGGACAAAACATTCTTGAGGAAGACACCGAACTGAAACGCTACGCGCACACGCCCGAAGACAGCAAGCCACGCTTCAACTGGGCCGACATTCTTGCCGCGCAGGAACCGGAACTCACCCCTCAGCCTCCGATCCACATCAAGGTCGAGATCGAAAACAAGACGCGTGACTTCGATATGGCGAAAATCGCCGACACCATCGGCAGCGCCCTCACCGACCTTCTCCTTTCGCGGAAGGAAACCGAAATCTTCACCGACGGGAACAAGCGCCTCGTCGGCCACGTTGCGCGGGGCGTTGCGGAAGAACTGACGCGGGTTTGCAATGGTAGCGGCACGAATGGTGTGCAGCTTGGTAAGGAAGAATTGATCCGCGCGATGGAAAAGACACTCGTCAAGAATAACGCGCATGACATCGCGCGCAGCCTGCTCATTCGACATCAGGATGATCTTGTCGAGGAGGTCGCGGATGAGAACAAGACGATGCCGCGAGTAAAAGTCATTCGTCGCAACGGTCGTGGCGTCTCTTGGGCCGAGAACAAAATCGAAATCGCTGTCCGCAAATCCTTCCTCGCGCAGCACGAAGATCCCGCGCCATCGCGGGATATCGCCAACGCCATCACCGAGTGGGCGCGAACCTACGAACAGGATTTCATCCACATCGAAGATCTCCAGGACCGCGTGCAGGAAGAACTCATGCGCCAAGGGCACTTCAAAGTCGCGGCAGGCTATGTCCTTTACCGTGAATACCGTGCGAAGCAGCGGGTCCACGAGGGCGATAGCGCTCAGGAAGCCACTACGACCGGCGACGATCCCAACCAGGATTCCCTCATTCTCGTCAAACGCGAGGACGGCGAGTCGTTTCTCTGGGACGGCCATGACCTCCGCAAGCGCATCAAGTTCGCCTGCCTCGGACTCGATCTCATCCTCACCGAAGAACAAGTCGAACAGGAACTCCGCCGCTCGGTCTTCCCCGAGATGACCGTCGCCGATCTCAAGAAGACGATCATTCTCAATGCCAAGGCCCTCATCGAACGCGACGCCGACTTCGCGAAGTTCGCGGGGCGCATTCTTCTCACATACATCTACGAGGAAGTTCTCGATTGGGAAATTGTTAGGGACGGTATCGACAAGCTTCCCGACGCCCACCGAAAGGCCTTCAAGAAAAACCTCCAGCGCGGATACGAGATCGGACGCTTGACCGGTGAGCTTCGCGACTTCGAACTCGACAAGCTCGCCAAGGCCATCGATCCCGCCGCCGACCTCGACTTCGATTACCTCGGCATCCAAACGCTTTACGACCGTTACCTCATCATCGACAAGCAGTCGACGCCGCACCGTCGCATCGAGACCCCGCAACTTTTCTGGATGCGTGTCTCCATGGGACTCTTCCGCGATGAACCCGAGGGTCAGACCGAGAAAGTCATCTCCCTCTACAATCTCTACAAGAGCCGCCGCTTCTGCTCGAGCACACCCACGCTCTTCAATTCCGGCACGCAGCACTCGCAACTTTCGTCCTGCTATCTCTACAAAGTCGACGACAGCATCGAGTCCATCATGCAGCGCGGAATCGCTGAAAATGCCTATCTTTCCAAGTGGGCCGGCGGTCTTGGCGGTAGTTGGACATCCGTCCGCGGGACGGGAAGCTACATCCACGGCACCAACGGCGAAAGCCAGGGCGTCATCCCGTTCCTCAAGCTCCACAACGACCAACTCGTCGCCGTCAACCAAGGCGGCAAGCGTCGCGGATCCGGCTGCGCCTATCTCGAAACGTGGCACAACGACATCGCCGACTTCCTTGAGTTGCGGAAGAACACCGGTGACGACCGCCGTCGCACGCATGACATGAACACGGCCAACTGGGTGCCGGACTTGTTCATGAAGCGTCTCGAAGCGCGCCAGCCATGGACGCTCTTCCGCGCGAACGAAGCCGCCGATCTCCACGACCTTTACGGCCGTGCGTTCGAGGAACGCTACCTCGAGTATGAAGCCAAGGCTGAGCGTGGCGAGATGTTCGGGAAGAAGATCGAGTCGATCGAGCTTTGGAAACAAATGCTTCGCATGCTCTTCGAAACCGGGCACCCGTGGATCACTTTTAAGGACCCGTGCAATGTCCGCAGTCCGCAGGACCACGTCGGCGTCATTCACAGTTCCAACCTCTGCACCGAGATCACGCTCAACACGAGCAAGGATGAAACGGCCGTTTGCAACCTCGGCTCCGTCGTCCTCGACTCGCACCTCGACGAAAACGGCGAGATCGATCACACCAAACTTCGCGAAACCGTCCGCACTGCTGTCCGTGCCCTGGATAATGTCATCGACATCAACTTCTACCCGACCGATGCCGCGCGAAACGCGAACATGAAGCACCGTCCGATCGGACTCGGCGTCATGGGGCTGCAAAATTGCCTCTACCGCCGCGAAGTGCCGTTCGCCTCCGAACCCGCCCTCGAATTCAACGACGAGGCCATGGAAGCGATCGCCTACTACGCCTACGAAGCCTCCGCCGACCTCGCGAAGGAACGCGGCGCTTACTCCACTTACGAAGGTTCGAAATGGCACCGCGGATTGCTCCCGCCCGACACGCTCGACCTCCTCGAACTCGAGCGCGGAGAAAAGATCGACGTCCCGCGCGGCGGGAAAATGGACTGGGACGGCCTTCGCCAGAAGATCAAAGCGCAAGGGATGCGCAATTCGAACGTCCTCGCCATCGCGCCGACGGCCACGATTTCAAACATCATGGGCAGCACGCCATGCATCGAGCCTGCCTTCAAAAATCTCTTCGTGAAGAGCAACCTCTCCGGCGACTTCACCGTCCTGAATACTTACCTCGTCCGCGACCTGAAGAAGCTCGGACTCTGGAACCGCGACATGCTCAACCGCATCAAGAGCGCGGACGGCGAACTCGACGACATCGAGGAAATTCCGGACAACCTGAAGGAGAAATACGCGACCGCCTTTGCCATCGATTACAACTACCTCATCGACGCCGGCGCCCGTCGTCAGAAATGGATCGACCAATCCCAGTCGCTCAACCTCTTCCTCGCCAAGCCCGAAATTAAGACGCTTTCGCACATGTACCGCGCCGCGTGGCGGACGGGCTTGAAGACGACTTACTATCTCCGCACGCTCGCCGCCTCGAACATCGAGAAATCGACGGTCGAAGTCACGAAAGAAGTCCGCGGCCGCGCCAACGACGGCGAGAAAAAGGAATACACCGCCGAAGAGCGCGCCGCCTGCAGCATCGAAGCCATGCGCAACGGCGAGGAATGCGAGGCCTGCCAATAGATAGAGTTCTTTTGCCTGGCTATTTGCCACCAATGAAACCAACAACCGACCCGACAGCTGAAGGAGTAGAAAGTGGCGGCCTCGCCGCCACCGGAGCCATCTCAACCTCATCCTCCGGCGTGGACATCGTCCTCGCCGACTAAGGATTTAAACCGAGTTAGCACCACTCACTGCACCTGATGGTTGTCCAGAAAGGTCCCGGCGAAAGCCGGGGCCTTTTTTTGATGCCTGGCGGCGCCACGAATGATCGACACGTAGTTCGAGAAGTGGCAAACTGAGTCTCGTGAAAGTCGATCCTGGAGATCCGTCGAACCTCGAAAAGATTCACACGCGTGAGGCTATCGACGAGAGAATTGCATCGGATACGCAACACAGTTATGTCGGGGATGGGGTCTTGGGCGCAGTGGA
>JBCCWV010000278.1:0-4799 GCA_039192745.1 Verrucomicrobiota bacterium
ATCAAAACGACATTATTCGGAAACACGAGAAGACGCGACCGGTTAAAGAAGACGACCGCACCCGACTTGTCAGCGAATTGAGCGCGAATACGGGTCCGATTTTTTTAACCTACCGCGATGTCGAGGCGGTGAACGAGATCGTCGACCGGACGGTTGGCATGGAACCCTATTGTGACTTCGAGGCGGAAGATGGCGTTCAACATCGTGCTTGGCGTATCGCGAGCGAGGATGCGGAGCAACTCGTCACGCTTTTTGAAAGTGAAGTCCCGCTTGGCTACGTCGCGGACGGCCATCATCGGAGCGCAAGCGCGAGCCGAGTAGGGGACGAAAGGCGGCAAGCAAATGCGGGCCACACGGGCGACGAAGACTATAACTGGTTTCTTGGGGTTCTCTTCCCAGAGAGCCAGCTCAAGATTCTCGCCTACAACCGGGCAGTGAAAGACTTGAATGGCAAGAGCACGGAAGAGTTTCTCAACGAGTTGAAGGCGCAATTCGAGGTGCAGGAGTGCGAGGACAAGGAGCCACCTTCCCCAAATGAGTGCCGGATGTATTTGGACGGCAAATGGTATCGAATCGCTTGGGAACGGGATCCGAATTGGGATCCTGTCAGCGCGCTGGACGTGAGTGTCATTCAGGATCGAGTTCTCGAACCGCTACTTGGAATCGATGATCCCCGTCGCAGCGAGCGAATCGACTTCATTGGGGGGATTCGAGGCACGGCGGAACTGGAAAAGCTGGTGGATTCCGGGAAGCACGCTGTTGCCTTTTCCGTCTATCCGGTGTCGGTGAATGAGCTGATGGATATCGCTGATGCCGGGCAAATCATGGCGCCGAAATGCACGTGGTTTGAGCCGAAACTTCGTTCGGGCCTCTTTATTCACACTTTCGAACGCGAAACGGACTTTTCATGAATCGACGTTCGTGATAAGAACCGCGTGAAATAATCTGTTTTATACCATGAGCAAACACATCCCCCTCATCAGTTCGGGAATCGCCGGTCCGCTCGGCGTCCTCCATCTACCGCGTCTCTGGCAGAAAGTATCTCTCGAGGCCGTGGGAAAACTTCACGACGACTATCCCGCCATCGGCGCGGGCTATGATTCCATGGTCCTCGATGCCCTCGGAATCAGCCATGCGGATTTCGGCGACTTCGTTAAGGCTGAGAAGCCGAGCTATCCCCAATGCGAGGCATGGGTTCTTGAAAAATGCGGCGGTTCAATGGACAGCGCGAAAGTCGATGAGTTGAACAAGTCCATCGTGGGCTACGAGCACGACGATGACACGCGTGGATCCATCATGGCGCTGAACAATCTTCCCGACGAGGGCAAGATCCGCGACGCGATCAATCTGAATAATCTGGAAGACTGGGCCGAGTGGCACAAAGCCGAGGTCTGCTAGATTACATCCGACACAAACCTTTCTCAGGCCGCTCCCCGCCAAGGGGGCGGCCTTTTCTGTTCTTTGAGACAAGTCCGTCTTGCGGTAGCGCTTTTGGTGCGCGAAAAGGACTTATGGCCAACGAAGTAAAAAAGCGGAGCCTGCCGGGAGTGTGGAAAATCGGTGTCGGCCTTCTCGCGGTGATAGGGATTCTCGGACTGGGATTCTTCCTCCTTTCCTCCCGTTTCGTCAGCGCCAACTTTATTGCGGAGGAAACCGAAAAGAACCTCAATTGCCGAGTGCAGTTGGGAGATGTTTCTTGGGGATTCCCAGGGACGCTCACTTTGACCGATGTGCGAATCGCGCCTCGCGACAAGCTGGTGGCAGACGGTGTTAAGCATGATGAGCGGCCGCCGCTCGAGAGCGAGGGGCAGATTGAGGTGGGGCTTGGAACCGTCAAAGTGGACGCCGGGGGCTTGGTGACGGGGAAACTCCGTCTTCGCGAAATTCTACTGGAGGACGTCGTCGTAAAGAGCTCGATCGACGAGGATGGAAAATTCTCGTTGGAGGACTTGTTTGAAGAGACGGACGGAGAAGGAGATGCTGACGACGGAGAAGGTGATGAATCAACTGGAACGGATGAAGAAGACGATTCAAAAAAAGTCGCTTCCGACAAGTCAGACTCAAAAGAGAAAAGTGGAGAGGATGATGGAACTGCAGTGCCGCCGACACTCGATTTGTTCCGTCTGAAGAATGGGAAATTCATCGCGCATGCTGAAGAGACGGAATCGATCATCGAATTGGACGGACTGAACATCGAAGTTCGGGACTTCGATATTGATCCGGCGTCGCTCGAGGAACACCGTTCGGCGAATGTCCACATCGATACGGCGATGAAGATTTTCACCGAAGATCGGTCATTTCAGTGGGCGGAATTCAATCTGGAAACAGATGGCGAGGTCGCGTTGCTGGATGAAACTGGCGAGTTCAATCCCGACCTCGACTACACGTTTGTTGTCAAGAAAGGTTCTCGAATTGCGGATTTGCCGACCTTGGGGAAACTCGGGCAAGCCATCGGTGCCCTGAAGAACGTCGGCATTGAATTAAAGGCCCTCGGGAGGAAGTTGGAGTTTGATGAGGATGCCAGAATGGTCATGAGATTGCGCGACGGTGATTTGAGTATGCTCGAGCCAGGAGTCATTCACTTTTCCGGTCACAGGCTCACGCTTGATTCTGGATCATATGTTCAGACAGGAAATAATAATCACCGCTTTGAGGGCGAGCTTCTTCTCTCTGATGAGCTGTCGAAGGACGCGATCGAGGAATCTGTGGACTTCTTCGTGGATAAAGTCGGAGTGAACGAGGAGATCGTTCGGCCCTTATTGATGACCACTTTCAAGCCCGCCTTGAAAGAAGCGCGGCTCTGGCTTCCGTTCGTTTCCAAGGAGGACCTTTCTCGGCCCAAAGTTGATCTGAAGGTCAAGCTCAAGAATCCGATTGAAGCGTTGGAAGAGGATAGCGGCCGAACTGCGATCAAGCTGCTGGAGGGACTGTTGCGAAACTAAGGTGGGCATCGCCAAAGATGCGCTTTCCGCGGATTTTGAGTCCCGGCACCGCAAGGTAAGGAATGATTCGCCATCGTTTCGTTGAGAAACTCTGCTAAACGGCGATCATTCGGAGGAACCCCCCGATGTCCATAGACTTTCAACGAAGCTCTTTTGCCATAGCGATTTTCTTGGGAATCGCGAGCTCCGCAGGCGCGGATGGCGACAAGATACGATTCAACGATCACATTCGCCCGCTTCTCTCGGAGAACTGTTTTCATTGTCACGGTCCTGATCCGGCTTCGCGAAAAGCGGATATGCGGTTTGATCAGGAGGACGGGCTTTTCGGAGGTAGAGCGGACGGGGCTGCGGTGCTCAAAGGGAACCCCGATGCGAGTCCTCTGTTTCAACGAATGATTACTGATGATCCAGACGAGATCATGCCGCCGCCGGAATCTCACAAGCAGTTGAAGCCGGAGGAAATTGAGATGGTGCGGAAGTGGATTGAGCAAGGGGCGGAGTGGGAAGACCATTGGTCGTTTGTACGTCCCAAGCGTCCGGAAATTCCGAATGTCTCCGAGGACCGATGGACGCGGAATCCGATCGACCCTTTTGTTTTTTCCCGGCTCGAACAAGAAGGCTTGGCTCCGGAAAAGCGGGCAAATCCCCGAACTCTTGCGCGTCGGATCTCACTGGATGTGACGGGGCTTCCACCATCGCCAGGAATGGTGCGGGCGTTCGTGGCGGACAAGGCGCCGGAAGCGGTTGATCGGTTGCTGGACAAGTTATTTGCCTCCGAGCACCACGGCGAGCACATGGCGCGCTATTGGCTGGACGCCGCGCGCTACGCGGATACTCACGGCCTTCATTTCGACAATTACCGGGAAATGTGGCCGTACCGCGATTGGGTGATCAATGCCTTCAAACGCAACATGCGGTTCGACCAGTTCACCGTTGAGCAGTTGGCCGGCGATTTGCTACCCGAGCCTTCCCTCCAGCAACGTGTCGCCACGGGGTTCCATCGCTGCAACATCACGACGAACGAAGGAGGCGTGATAGACGAAGAGGTGGCGGTGATGTATGCCCGGGAACGGGTGGAGACGACGGGCACGGTCTTTCTCGGTCTCACCATGGGCTGCGCAACTTGCCACGATCACAAGTTCGACGCGATCTCGATGAAGGACTTCTATTCGATGTCCGCCTACTTCAACAACCTGACGCAGAAGCCGCGTGATGGAAATATTGAAGACACGCCGCCGGTCGTGCAGGTGCCGACACCGCAGCAGTTGCGGATGATCGAGAAGCTTGAGAAAGAGAAGAGCGAACTTCAGGAAAAGTTGACGGCGAGGGAAAGTGAATTGGTGAAGGAAGCGGACGAATGGATTCTAAGCGCTCGCCCTGACATGTTCGCCCATCCGGTGGATGTGGAATCGCTGGAACTCTATCTACCCTTGAAGGGCGGACAGGGGCATCGGGTTTGGAATGCGACCGGCGAAAGTAACTTGCCGATCGTCCTGCCGGAATCGGCAAAGTGGGAGATCGATAAGGAGAACGGCGCCTTTGTGAGTTGGGATACGGGTGTGGCGAAAGCCGGAGATATCGGAGGTGTGGAAGCCGATGAGTCATTTTCCTTTGGGGCTTGGGTAAAACCGGGTAGATAGGATGGCGCGGTTTTCGGGCGAATGGACTCCAAGTCCGGCTTTCGTGGCTGGGATCTCTGGATTGAGGACAACGGGCGGAAATTTGGCACCCACTTGATTCACCAATGGCCCTCTGATGCGGTGAAAGTGGTTAGTAAGGGAAGAATCCTGGCCCCGGGCAAATGGCACCATCTTTTTGTGAGCTACGACGGGAGCAAAGCCGCCTCAGGCATCAAAT
>JBCCWV010000279.1:0-4642 GCA_039192745.1 Verrucomicrobiota bacterium
AACTCCATACACCCCGCGCCACTGACGATTCGCCCATAGTGGAAAAAACCATCCAGTTCAGATCGTGGTTCATTGTCGTGCTCTTCTTACTTGCCCTCGGCGGACTCGGATTCCGGCTTCACGAGGTTCAGGTGAAACAGCACGAGCGGTTTGCTGAACTCGCGCAGAGCGAACGATCACGGAAAGTTCCGCTGCCGTCGAAGAGGGGGAGCATTTTTGACCGGAACAGGGAGACCCTCGTTAAAAACGAGCCGGTTCTGCATGTCGTGGCCGACCGGAACCTCTTGGAAAACCTGAGGATTTGCGCGCGCGGACTGTCGAAGGCCAAAGGGATCGCCAGTCGCCAACTCGTGCAGGATTTCTCCGAGGAGGAACTCCGCGACCGTTACGCCGCACTCGTGAGCGGAAAGCTGGACAAGTTCTTCAAGGGCGAATCACCGAACCTGCTCAAGCTTTTGGCAGACCGTCCGAACCAAGTGCGGATTCCGTTGCTCCGGAATGTGCGTTATGAGGACGCGCAGACCTTTGCGGAATCTCTCCGGGAAGAAAGGATTGCGGGAATCCGATTTGAAGATGGAGTGCAGCGCTTCTATCCGAATCCACGATATCTTTCTCACGTCCTCGGATACACGAACAGCAAGTATGAGGGGCAGGAAGGAATCGAGAAGTCAATGGATACCGTCTTGAAGGGGAAGGATGGCTATCGTGTCATCGAAGTCGGTGGCAATGGCGAGGAAATTGCCGCCTACCGGGGACAGGAAGTGCCAGCAGTTGATGGCAAGAACGTGCACCTCACCGTGGACATGGGGTTGCAGATGATTGTCGAGCGTGCCCTCGATCAGGCCGTCGCGGAATACTCTCCGGAGAAGGTCACGATCATCTTCATGGATCCATTCACCGGGGAAATTCTGGCCATGGGCAATCGCCCTGACTACAATCTCGCCACCCGGGCTGGAGACGCGAATTTCAGGCGAAATCTCGCGATTTCTGACCGTTACGAACCGGGATCGACGTTCAAACTCGTCACTCTTGCGGCGGCTTATGATTCGAGGTCCGTGAGTGAACGCGACGTGTTCTTTTGTCACGACGGCCATTATGTCGAAAGCCGTTCAGTGACCATTCGTGATCACCATCCCTATGGCGAACTCACGCCGCCGCAAATCATCGTCAAGTCGAGCAACATTGGATCTTATCTCATTGCGAAGGAGGTTGGAGCGCGGCGTTTGTATGATTACACGAAGGCTTTCGGATTCGGACAGCGCACTGGAGTCGGTCTGACCGGTGAAACATCCGGACTCGTTCTGAACCCGGACTCGAAAAACTGGAGTGCTCCGACGTTGTCGCGGGTCGCCATGGGTTATTCCATCGACATGTCAGCGCTCCAAATGCTCAACGCTGTGTGCACAATCGCCAACGGCGGGCAGCTGATGCGGCCCCACATTGTCCAACGTGTGACGAATGACGCGGGTGGAACGATTGAAGAAAGAAGGCCTGAAGCCATTCGCAGGGTGATCAGCGAGGAGACGGCAGCGATGGTTCGTCGTACGATGATCGGGGTAACGCTCGACGGTGGGACGGCAACGCGCGCGGCTATTGAAGGCTACTCCGTGGCTGGCAAGACCGGCACCGCTCAAAAGCCCAAAACACCACGCAGCGCGGGCTACTGGAATAACCGCTATGTCGTGAGTTTCACCGGGTTCTTGCCGGCGGAGAACCCTAAAATCGCCGGGATTGTAGTCGTGGACGACCCGGCGAAAAAGGAGGGGCTGCCTTCGTACGGGGGAACCGTGGCTGCGCCCCTTTTCAGAGAGGTCGCCGAGCGAGCGATGCGCCACTACGGCATCGAGCCTTCACTCGTTCGGCGCAAGGTGACTCGATCCGCCCCTCGTTCCATCTCTGCGGAGTTTCTTCCCGTTTCCCTTCCTCGTTGAATGATTTTGGCTGACATCCTGACAAAGCTACCAAATGCTAAGATCTCGGGCTCGACGGAGACCGAGATCTCCTCGCTTTGTTGTGATTCGAGACAAGCCGGAACTGGGGCTCTTTTCGCGGCGTTGCGCGGAGTCGAGGTCGACGGTCATTCGTTCATCGATTCGGCTGTCGAATCAGGAGCGGCTACCATTCTGGCGGAGGAAGCGGCGAGAGGAAATACACCATGGGTCGAGGTGGAAGACGCCCGTGCGGCGCTTTCTGCGATCGCGGACATCTTTCACGACCGGCCGTCGCTGAAATTGAAAGTCGCGGGTGTCACAGGAACGAACGGTAAGACGACAGTCGCCTTCCTTCTCCAGCACATCCTAAAGACTGCCTTTCTGCGGTCGGGATTGGTAGGAACTGTGCACTACGAGATCGGTGAACGCATAGAAAAAGCAACTCATACGACGCCAGAATCCATTGATCTTCAGCGGTTACTGGCGGGAATGGTCGATGAGGGGTGCCGTTCGGTGGTCATGGAGGTTTCCTCCCATGCCTTGCTTCAGAAAAGGGTGAACGACGTGGAATTCGACGTCGCGATCTTCACGAACCTCAGTCGTGACCACCTTGATTATCACGGAAGTATCGAGGCCTATTTTGAAGCGAAGAAGACTCTGTTTGCTTTGGCGGCACGTCAGCTTGAGAAGACTTCACCCACGCTAGTCATCAATACCGACGATCCGTTTGGCGAAAAACTCGCACGCGAGTTTGCGAACGACGCCAACGTCGTCGGATACGGAATGAACACCCGGGCGGATTTTCGAGTCGCGGATTTTGGTTTTAGTCAGAAGGGCACCGAGTTTTCTCTCGAGGCGAAAGGGCGGTCGATGAAAGTGCGTGTCCCCCTCATCGGGAAGTTCAACATCTACAATGCCGTGGCGGCGATCGCGGCGGCGGATGCGATGGGAATTCAACTCCGTCAGGTCATTCGTTGTCTTGAAGAAATTCCACAAGTTCCGGGTCGGATGGAGAGCGTCGCGGACAATGCTCGCTACATGGTGTTCGTCGACTACGCGCACACGCCGGATGCACTGGAAAATGCTTTAAAGACAGTGCGAGAGATGATGCCGCGCCGGATTTATTGCGTGTTTGGATGCGGTGGAAATCGGGATATTCCAAAGCGGAAACTCATGGGTCAGGTCGCAAGCAAGTTGGCGGACCACTCGTTCATCACTTCGGACAATCCGCGCAAGGAAGATCCGATGACAATCATCTCCGACGTCGAGACAGGATTCGATGCGCAAAACTACGAAGTCGTCGAGGATCGTAAAGAAGCCATTTTCAAAGCTGTCTCCGTGCTCAAGCCCGGTGATATGCTTTTGATCGCTGGAAAAGGTCACGAGGCGGAACAGAAGTTTGCGGATCGGACGATTCCTTTTGATGATCGCCAAATCGCCCAATTCGCGATTCGTGATCGCCGGGTTGATGAAGCCAAAGCCGCGAGGGAGGCGGAACGGGAACCATGAGGCCGATGTCGCTGGCATCAGTTGCGGACTTTGCAGGTGGATCGATCCTGCAGGGAGATCTCGGTTGGATGGTCGAGAACGTTTCGACGGACACGCGAACGGTCGGTACGGGCGAATTGTTCTTTGCGCTCAGCGGCGAAAACTTTGACGGGCACCGTTTCGTTGCCGAAGCAGCGAAACGCGGTGCGGGTGCGGTTGTCGTTGATAGCGAGGTGACTGGAGTTCCCGATACCTGCGGGATTATCAAGGTTTTTGACACCTTGTCGGCCCTGCAAACGATGGCGCGACGGTATCGGGAATACCTTGAGCCAAAGGTCGTGGGTATCACGGGAAGCAATGGAAAGACATCGACCAAGGACATGGTTGCCGCGGTATTGGAAACGAAGTTCTCCGTCAACGCGACCGTGGGAAATCTGAACAACCACATTGGTGTTCCGCTCAGTGTATTGAAGACGAAACCCTCGGACGAATTCGGTGTCTTCGAGATGGGAATGAACCATCCGGGCGAGATCGAGGTTCTGGCGGACATCGCCTTGCCTGACATTGGGATCATTACCAACGTCGGCGTCGCGCACATTGAGTTTATGAAGACGAGGGAGGCGATTGCACTGGAGAAGGGAATGCTGGCAGAGTCGGTGAGCCGAAATGGTCACGTGATCCTGAATCATGAAGACGAATTCTCGGATTCAATCGCAGCACGAACCCGTGCGACTGTTATTAGGGCAGGTATCGATGGCGGAGATATCACGGCGAAAGAGATTCGAACGGACGGTGAGACGACCAAGTTTGTATTGTGCACGCCTGCTGGAGAATGTGGGGTGTCGATTCCGGTCGTTGGTCGCCACATGGTGACGAACGCGCTTCTGGCCGCTTCTGCCGGATGGCTCTCGGGCCTTTCCGTGGAGGAAGTCGCCTACGGTCTCGGTGGCGTAGAAATCTCAGACGGTCGATTGAAAATCAGTTGGGGTCGATGCTTCTGGTACGAGTGGAGGTCCAGCCTTCGATGCTATTCCTGCAGGAAGTGGATTAGGACGCGATAGCGGGAGTAGCTACTCCGACAATATCACCGCAACCGGACTTAATCTAAGCAATCGAGTGGAGCAACGGGTGGGTGGAGATGTGGATATCAGCTTCCAGCGACTCACCAATCCCACTGGTACCGCCTCGACCCAATACCTGCTCCCTGAAAGTCTTACTGTGGA
>JBCCWV010000280.1:0-4600 GCA_039192745.1 Verrucomicrobiota bacterium
GAATTTCCGGCTTGTTGGATAGTCCTAAAGTGAAGGAATCAGGTTCAGTCGGATTCGGTGTTTTTATCCTTTTTGTGCTTCTTTTCCAGGGAGTTAGAGCGGAAGGCATCAATGCTCGGTGCGGACAGGTCATCGTGGTGGTGGCTGATTCGTGGGATTCTAACCGCGGAACGCTTCGCGCATTTTCGCGAACGGGCGCGAGGAGTCCGTGGACGGCTTCATTTTCGAAGCCAATTCCTGTCTTGCTTGGGAGAAATGGTCTCGCTTGGGGACGGGGAGAGGTCTCTGTTCCCCGCGGATTGACAATGAAGCGTGAAGGCGACGGGAAAGCGCCGGCGGGAATATTTCGCATCGGGAAAATCTACACTCACGACGCCTCGCTTCCGAAAGGCGCCAACTACCCATTCCGCACAATTTCCCAGTGGGACGCTTGGCCGGACGACCCGAAGAATCGCTACTACAACCGTCACATCGTCATCGATCCGAAGCGAGGTGTCCCGGAGTGGTTCGATTCGCAAAAGATGCGGCACGGTGACGAAGCATACCGTTGGTTAATCGAGATCCGGCACAATGCCGATCCTCCCTCACCTGGTTATGGAAGCGCCATCTTCTTCCACACGCGTCGCGGTCCAACCCGGACAACAGCCGGGTGCACGACCATGGCCGTCAGTGATCTCGTTCGCGTGATCCAATGGCTCGACGCGAGTACGCAGCCGCGCTATGTGCTTCTGCCAAAAAGCGAATACGCGAAACGCCAGCAGAGCTGGGGGCTGCCGGTTTTGAAATAGGGCGTTGTGGGTTGGAATGACCGATTGGATTCACCATGAAGAGCATGAAGTTCATGGAGGACGCTTCGCGTCATTTTCTTTAAATCTTCACGTACTTCATGCTCTTCATGGTGAAGAAACACGCTTGGCCTACTCGATCCGATAGAGCGACTTCTCGTTGCGGATAAACAGCGCATTGGCCGCCTCATCGACGGCAAAACTCGCGAAGATTCGACCTGGTAATTGGTTTTCGGCGAGAACCTCGAATTCCTTTCCGGCCTTCACGACGGTGCATTTCCCTTGTTCATCTTGGAAATAGATGCGCCCGGCTGCATGGAGGGGCGACGCCGAAGTGGTGCTTCCGACCCGCTCCTGCCAATGAACTCTTCCGGTCGCGGCATCGGCGCAAGTCGCGACGCCGCTGTCGGAAACGAAGTAGAGTTCACTTCCGACGACCAGCATTGAGGCATTTCGCGGAGCGCTTTTTGCCGTGTCCCAAACGAGGTGGGAGTCGGTCACGTCTCCTTTGGCACCACCCAACTTGATCGCATGAACGACGGCGCGGTCATAACCGCTGCTCACGAAGACCATGCCATCGCCAACGACTGGGCGCGGGACAACGGAGTAGCCTTGGTCGTAATCTACTCGCCAGAGTTCGTTGCCATTCTCGGGGTCATAGGCGATCACGGCGCCGCTGCAGGGAGAAATGACCTGGGTCTTGCCATCGACTTCGACGGCGAGGGGTGTGGCGAAGGAAAACTTCCGGCGTGCGTCTGTGTTGCGGTCCGTTTGCCAAGCGGTTTTGCCAGTCCGCTTATCGACGGCAGCGATGCTGGCTTCATATCTCCCGTCGCATCCAAAGATCAGCTTGTCGCCGACGATGATGGGGGAGCCTCCGCTTCCGTGAATCGCGGCATAGCGAAGGTCGGTGGTCTTCCAGATTTCTTTTCCGCTGGAATCGAAGCAGGCTGTTCCTTGGAAACCGTAGTGAAAGTAAATCCGGTCGCCCTCGATCACGGGTGTGGCGCTGGCGTGGGAATTCTTCTTATGGATTGCCGGCCAATCGGAACCTTTGATTTCGAAGACCGTTTCATTCCAAAGGATCTCGCCGCTGGCGGCGTCCAGACAAACAGCATGCAGAGTGCGATCCGCTTTTGTCCAATCCCCGCCGCCGGTAGTGACCGCAGTGGTCAGGTAGATTTTTCCATCGGCAAGAACTGGCGACGACCAGCCGAGGCCGGGAATATCCGTCTTCCAGGTGACGTTCTTCGTCTCACTCCACTCAAGCGGTAGTTCCTTGGCCGTGCTATGCCCTTGGCCGTCCGGGCCACGGTGCTGGGGCCAACTGGCAAAGACGATTCCAGGAAAGAAAGCGAGGAGCTGAAAGATACGGGTCATGGCGGTGGATGGGGGAAAAGGTTCTCGTTTCAAACCTGCTTATAACCGCCGTCCACCGCCCTGATTTCAATCAAAAATCCGCTACTTTCGCTTGGGATCGTCGATCTCCATCAGCGTGGTGCTCGCGATCTTTCCGGTTTCCACGTTGTAACTGTGGATCTCCATTTGCTCAAGGACCCAAGTCCCGTCGCCGCCGCGTTGGACTTGATCGACGCGGAAGACTTTGGCCACTTTCGGGGTGCCGTTGACGTCCTTCCAACCCTCGACGCGCATCATGGCGCCGTTGTTCTGACCGACCCAGACTTTCACATAGTCATAAGGGCCCGAGTCGAGTGGATTCTTCATGGCGACAATCCAAGACTGCACACGACCGACCTTGTCTTCGCCGACCTTTTCAGGGTTCGGCCAATAGAGGAAGCGCATGGAAAGGTCCTCGTAGGTGACGTCGGTCCCGCGGATGGGTGCGCCATATTTTTCTTCCGGGATTCGCGCTTCAGGCTTTCCGGTGAAGATCTCGGTCATTTCGTAGCGGTTGTTCCGGAGAGAGAGCTTGATGATTTGATCGATATCGTTTTTGGACTTGTCCTCTTTGTGGAACATGAATCGGATGTCCTTTTCGAAGAGCGAAATCTTGAGGGGAATGCGACGCAGCGCGAGGCCGCGTGGGCGAAGGTGACCGGTGAGGTCGTGGTTCTGCAGCGCTTGGCTGTAGCGGGCAAGTTTGATGATTTGTTCGGCCGTCGGTTCCTGATCGCCAAAAATGGGAGCCTCAGGAAGATCGCCGTCGGGATTCTCCTGCGCCCAGCAAATGGAGAGGGAAAAAGCGAGAATGAGGATAGAGAAAAGGGATTTCATGGAATCGGTTTAATGCTTTGACACAACAGGGCCGCGAATATTCAGTCGGGCGGTGAAGTATTTAACGAAAGCTAAGGAAATAAAACGCCGCCGCAACGGCCTTCTTTCAATCCCCGTGGTCTTCCGGTGAAGTTTTTCGCCGACATGCCGAGGCTGCTCCTGTGGTCGCTCCTGATTCTGACGGTTGTGCGATTTGTCATCGCCGGAAGCAACGAATTGTCCGAGGACGAAGCCTACTACCACCTCTGGTCCGAGCGCCTGGCGCCCTCCTACTACAGCAAGGGGCCTGGGGTGGCGACGACGATGGCCGCGAGTACGGCTGTCTTCGGAAAGAGCGAGTTTGGCGTGCGCTTTTTCGCTCCGCTTCTCGCGCTGGGTAGCAGCCTCGTTCTCTTTCGACTCGCGCGGAGCGTCTTCGACGACCGGGTCGCAGCGTGGTCGGTGATGCTCTTGAACCTCGTTCCGATCTTCAACGCGGGGGGTGTTATTCTCACGATTGATCCGCTTTCGATTTTCTTTTGGCTGCTTGCCATGCTGACTTTCTGGCGGGCGCTTCACCGAGCTTCGGCAATGCATTGGCTCTGGCCGGTGACGGGATTGGTCATCGGCTTGGGCTTCCTCTGCAAGTACACCAATGCCCTGCAATTGCTTTCGATTCTTGTCTTGTTAGTTTTTTCGCGACGTTGGCGTGGGCAGTTGCGACGTCCCGGGTGGTTGCTCATGCTGGGTGGTTTCGCGGTTTGCACGATTCCTGTCCTCATCTGGAATGCGCAAAACGGCTGGATCACGTTCGTGCACTTATGGGAGCGTGGGAAGCTCGACGGCGGCGGCTCCGGGTTTGATTTGGGGGAGTTCTTCGAGTTCTTAGGCGGTCATTTCGGCGTGTATAGTCCGTTCATTTTCATGGGGTTATTGTGGGCGCTCGTGGTTTCCACGCGGCAGTTTTTCAAGGACGAACGGCAGGCGTTCCTCGTCTCGTTCGCTTTACCGATCGTCGCGCTTTATTTCCTGCTGTCGTTCAACGAGGCGGGGGAGCTGAACTGGACAGCGCCGGGTTGGTTGCCGGTGGCGGTGCTCCTCGCTTTTCATTGGCCACAGTTGGGAGTTTCCCCGAAGTGGAAATCGAAGTTGATGGCAATGGGGCTTGTCTTTGCGGGAGCGATGAGCTTGCTCGCCTTGAACACGGACAACTTGCGAAAGACTGGAGTGCGATGGAGCTACGGAAAGGATATCTGGGAGCCGTCACTCACGGCGGGAGAAGTGATGAAGAGTCCCTATCTTCTGCTCGATAATGCGAGCGATTTTTCTGGGCGATTGCGTGGATGGAAATCGACGGCGGAAAAGGTCGGAGAAATCGTGAAGGAAAGTTCATCGCACGTGGAAGAGAAATTCTTCCTCATCGCCAACCGCTACCAGACGGCGGCCATCATCGCGCACTATTTGCCCGAGGACGTGGAAGTCATTCGTCCGACGACACGGCATCCGGTCATTCACATCGTCGAGTCTCAGGCCGCGCAGAATCAATTTTCCTTCTGGCCGACCTATGGAGAGATCACGGAGCGCGTCGAGGTTCCGCAGGA
>JBCCWV010000281.1:0-4593 GCA_039192745.1 Verrucomicrobiota bacterium
GCCACGCCAGAACTGCAACTCGTCGTTAGACCGAATGCCAACCAAATTCAATATTTAAAAGTGAACCGCCGTCTTGCCATCATCGCGCTAGGATTGACACTTTTACCGGGATTTACCTCCGGCCAAGCTATTGGTGAATTCGTGATACCGGGAATCCGTGCGAACGACGGAACCGAGTTCTCCTATTGGGACCAGTTTATTGGTGATGGAAACTTTGTTTTCGGCTTCCCGCGTAACTTCGACTTTCCTAACGAACCAGCAATCGCGGGTGGCGATGATTTTGACGGAAATTTCACCAACAATTTTGCCCCGACCATCACTCAAACTGCGACGAACACCGCTATCGTCACTAGCAGTAACTCTGTCTACAGTTTCGCTGCGCAGACCGCGTTTGAGGCCGACTACGATTCAACCGTTGCCGTGACCGCAGACATCAACAACGTCATTTTCCAGACCAGATCACTAGGCTCGCGACTCGACATCAACGACTTCTCGCTCGAATACGTGGATACGCAGAACCAAGTGCTGAGTGTCACCCCGGTATTCAAGGCACTGGATGACCCACAAACCGGGGACATTTTTGAGATCCTCGTCTCCGCGGTGCAGTGGGATCTCACTGGAATGGGCGTCCGTGATTTCACCATCAAGTTCGCCGCTTCATCGACTTCGCTTTCCCTTAACCAAGCTCAAATGGACGTCACGTCAGGAGTTCCGTTTGCGCAAGAATTGGGTTACATCTTCGTGGGACGACTCTCCCCAAGACTGCGTGACGACATTCCAGGAAACATCGACAAGGGACTTGCACCGGGTGTAGAGGACCGCTTTTTCTTTCAAGGTCAGACCCTTGAACTCGAGGGCTTCGGAACCCAGGGATTCGAACACGTTGGGTGGGAGAAGGATGGAGTAATCACTGATACCGCCTTTCTTGACCCAGCCGATTCAACGTTCGAGGTGACCTTCGGAGATTCGGACCTCACCACGACCGCGATATTCGCACCCACCAGCTATTTCACGTGGCGAGAGCACTTCTTCTTCCATGAAAACGTTTTCGGAGGTGGAAGTGACGATTTCGAGGACGATGCGATCAGCGGGCCGTTGGCCGATCCGGACGGAGACGGTGACAACAATTTCTGCGAGTATTGCTTCGCGGGCGATCCCTACACTCAGGACAAGGAGCGCAAGACTCCGACGATAGAAGTCGTCGAGATAGAGGGTGTTCAGTATCCCGCCATCACCTACCGAAAGTGGGGAGTGGAGGAGTTTTTGACCGATCTCGAATACTTTGTCGAGGTTTCCGCGGACGGAAAAATCTGGAACAGGAATGGGGATATTGGCGGTCCCTTCACCGCCGTGGTAGGTTCTGAGTTACAAAGGGATGGTTCGCGCCTCGTCACCGTGCGAGCGACAGCACCCCTTTCCACTTCCAACCGACTCCTGATGCGCGTCTGGGCGCAGGAATTCCAAATACCACAGTGATAAAAGGATTAGCAGCCCGGAAAACGAGAAAGGCAGATTCAGGAGTCATCCTCCTCACTGTCCTTATCCTCACCGCGACCATGGGGTTGGTCGTCGTTTTCACCCTGAGCGAGGCGTCGACGGGGCACTCTGTCGCTATGACGGCGCAACGGACTTCGCATGCCCGTGTCCTCGGCCAGAATGCGGTGAATATCGCAATCGGCCAAATCCGCGAAGGCACCATTCACACCCTGGATGATGATCGTACCGCCGCGCCCTGGACGAGCCAACCCGGAGCGATTCGCGTTCACGACGAGAACGGAGAACTCAAGAAACTCTACAAGCTCTATTCCTCGGATTCGATGATTACGCCAGATCTGGAGGACGCCTTGAACGACGTCCCGCCCGATTGGAAATCGCGACCAGCCCAGTATGTCGATCTCAACGAGCCTTCGGTGCGCACGGTGAACGGAGAAGTCACGCAACGCTTCCCTATCGCTGATCCATCAACTCTCCAGTCGAATTCCCCTATCGAAGGTTTCTCCACCACACATGCTGTTCCCGGCGAGTTACCAATGCCCGTTCAATGGATCTACACCTTACGGGATGGCACGATGGGAACTCTCGATCATGAAGGAAATTTTTTGAGTGCCGATCCATCTGTGCTGGCGAGCGAGGCAAACCCGATTTCCGGACGAATCGCGTTTTGGACCGACGACGAAACCTGCAAGATCAATATCAATACCGCCTCCGAAGGAGTCTTCTGGGACATCCCTCGTGCCAACACACTCGAAGAGCAGGAACTCGCCAACTACCAGCCCGCCAAAGGTGAATTCCAAAGATTCTCCGGACACCCGGCGATGGTTTCCCTCAGCCCCGTTTTCCTCCCCGGATTTCGCTACAACAAGTCCGGTCGCAGCGGCGACTACGGGTTGATGACTGAGAAACAATTGTTCTCGCTCTGGGAACTTTCCAATGTCGCGGGCGAGGATGATTGGTTTTCCGTCGGCGGCACGCAAGTCCCCGGCGCCATCGGCAGGAGAGATCGCGAACTCTCGGAGCTTCTTCCTCCGTTCCGTCCCTACGCGACATCGCAAGAGTTCCTCTTCCCGCTCGCTTCACGCGAGGAGCTTTTTGTCGGAGAAGGGCTACGCGTCGCGGAACAGATGCAGTCGGCCGGCTTCTTCATCACGGAGCAAAATGCCGCACCGGAACTAACCCTCTTCGGCACTCCTCGTATTGCGCTCTGGCCAGTCCATGACGCCCTCGACCCGACGACCAAGAACGTTGACAATTTTGACGGGACTTATCGGGTCTCAAACTACGACCGAAAGATCGCTCATGTCTCCTCCATCAACGGAGAGAGGTTCTATGTGACGCGGAACCAGGCAGCCAACGGATTCGGTGACTTCGACCTGGAGTTTGACCGTGTGGCCGTGAATGAAAAACTTTTCGAGTATCTTCAGGATCTGACTGACAAGCCCGTGCCGGGATTTGGGGGTAAGACTTTTGCCGACAAATACGGCGAGAAAGAGGATGAGGACCGGGACAACATCCTGCTCTCGATGCTCGACTATGTCCGGCAATCGAATCTAAACGACGGCCTGCTGGCCGGGGAAGAGCAATTCTGCGTCGTCTGTGCAGGGGCCGAGCACGTCGGCTATGGCCAAGTCGCCCCCCTTGTAACAGCCAAAGCGAATTCACGCCGAGCCCTGACGCCGCAACAACTCAAGGCACCGAGGGGAATCGGTCGCGTTCCCACTATCAGCGAGGTTGGATTCTGGTTCACCTGTCGGGCGAAGAAAACGCTCGACGGGGAATTCATCGGTCATGCCAGTGACCGGAGGCTGGCCCGTCAACTCCAGCCCGGCCAGCGCGCCATTGAACTGACACTGCTTCTTGAATGCTTCACACCCGGACACGGTTGGGGTGAATACCGCCCATACATGAGCGCCATCGCCGGAAGCCTCCCCCTGGACACGGCCGCCGATGTGGACCCCGACTCCATTCCGGAAATGGAACTTTGCGGAGAGCCGCTTTCGATCAACCGGAGTTATCGCGTCGCGCGCTCCAGTGAGGCAGATTTACCTGACGGCTGGACAGCTTCCGGCGGCAAGATCGGCGTCCGCACTTTCAACTTGCAGTGGATTCAATTCGAACCAGTCATTGTCGACGCAGACACTGAGTTCCTCACGTTCTCAGGAACCGTTGACAGCGACTCTCAACTCGGCATCGCCATTTTCGACAACCCCGGGAGCGCTGGGTCGAGGGGTGGAGAAGGCGATATCATGCAGTCGATTCCCATCGCGGCTCCGAGATTCTCTGGCCTTCCTCTTCCGGATTACGACCCGAGCTTGGGCGGGCTTGTGCAGGGCAATTCGCGCACCACGCGGATCGAACGCGCCCAAAATCTCGATCCGTTTCTCTCGGAAACAGACGTCCTGCAATCGATGGTCCCAAGGCATGGCGACTACCGCTTGATCGCGGCCCAGCGATATGTCGGTGTACCCGGCGAGGTTCCGGATTTCGTCAAATCACCGAAGTGGGGCCTGAGTCGTTTCGCCCATTCACTCCGCGAGGAGGGCCCGGCCGATCAACTGCTTGCCCTCGGCAGAGATGAATCCCTTTACGGCTTCATCCCGCTCCTACAGATGCCACAAAGCGCCAGGCCGGATTTGCCTATCAATCCGATCAATCCCGATTTTCACAGCGCCCGCCGTGATGGAGGCCAGAGAGGAAGGATCAATCCAGCGATTACGGGCGACTTCGACAATGGCACCGCCATGTCCTCCGACGGCTCTTACATCAATCGACCTGATGACGGAGAAACTCGCGGATTGTCACTGAGCTCGGCCTATTTCGAAATTCCGGAACCTGATGCTGGAGAAGTTCCCGACCCGGTCCCCGGCATCTTTTCCCCTCAGCGTTCCATTCCTTCTCCTGTGATGTTCGGCAGTCTTCCCACCGGAGTGAAAGCCGGGGTTCCATGGCAGACCCTGCTCTTCCGCCCCGACGAGAATCACTACGGCGCGAAGGCCCCGCATGACCACTTGCTCCTCGACTTCTTCTGGATGCCAGTCGTCGAACCACGCCCAATTAGCCGGCCATTTGAAACCGAAGGCAAAGTGAATCTGAACC
>JBCCWV010000282.1:0-4576 GCA_039192745.1 Verrucomicrobiota bacterium
CTTCTGGCCCATCGGCACCCCCGATCAAAACAAACACATCATGCTCCACTTCAGCCACATGAGCGGCGGCAAGTACCTCCTCGGGGACTACGATACAAAGAAACAGAAGTTCTTCGTCACCGACGGGGGCGACTTCAATCACGGCCCCGTATCGCCGGGTGGAACACACGCCCCCTCAGCCTGCCCCGACCCGAACGATCCCGAAGCCGTCATCGGCCTCTTCAATATGAACCCCGGCATCCAGCTTCCCGATCGCAACCACTGGAACCAGATCATGTCATTGCCAAGGCGCTGGACACTATCCAAGGAAGGTAAACTCCAGGTGGAACCCGCCGGCGATATCGAATCCCTCCGCTACGACCACCAACGCGTCGTTTCCCAGGTCCTTCCCAAGGACGAGGAAGTCGTCCTCGAGAACATCAAGGGCAACGCCATGGAAATTGAAGCCAAGATCGGGAAGAAATCCGCCAAGCTCATCGAAATCAAAGTCCTGCGCTCGCCGGACGACGCAGAATACACCCGCATCCTCGTCAACCCGCTGTCCGGCTACAAAGTAAAGGACGGCGTGCGCCGTGATCGCAAGCAGCGCGTCTTCGCCCACGGCACCCTCACCATCGACACGTCCCGCTCCTCGACGATCGGAGAAGTTCTCCCGCGTCCACCCGAAGTCGCTCCCTACCTCCTGCACGATGGTCCCGTGAGCAACCTCCGCATCTTCATCGATAAAAGCATCGTCGAAGTCTTCATCAACGGCGTCCAATGCGCCGCCGTCCGCGTCTACCCCGGCCGCGAAGACAGCACCGGCGTCTCCATCCGCGCCATCGGCGGTGATGCCAACCTCATCCATCTGAATGCCTGGCAGATGAAGAATATCTACGAGTAAAGGAGAACTCGAATCACAAAATGAAATCTGCCCTTACTGGAATCGTTCTTCTGGCAATCGCCGCTTCAGCCGCAGGCAGCGCGGCCGAAAAGCATAACGTCGTCCTCATCATGGCGGATGACGTCGGCTACCAATGTTTCAGCGCTTACGGCAGCAAGGAATTCTCGACACCCCGTCTCGACGCTCTGGCGGCTGGAGGCATGCGCTTCGACCACTGCCACTCGACGCCGTTGTGCACGCCCAGTCGGGTGAACCTGATGACCGGCAAGTCAAACGTGTTCAACTACGTCGACTTTGGAGTGTTCCCAAAAGGAGAACCGACCTTCGCCGACTATTTTAAAGCCCAGGGCTACGTCACGGTGGTGGCGGGGAAGTGGCAGCTCATGACGCCCAACAGCGGTATCTCGCCTGCAGAAGCGGGCTTTGATCAGCATTGCGTCTGGAATATTCCCGGAACGGAACGCAATCGCTATTGGAAACCCTCCTTAATGCATGACGGCAAGGTCATCAACCACGGTGACGACGCCTACGGCTCGACGATCATCGCGGATTACCTGATCGACTTCATCAAGGCAAACAAAGAGAAGCCGTTCCTGGCTTACTACCCGATGAACCTGCCGCACAATCCTTTTGATCCGACGCCACGAAGCAAAAACCGCAAGAACAAGGATAAGAAGCAGAACTTCATCGATATGGTCGCCTACATGGACCACTGCGTCGGCCGAATTGAAGACGCCTTGATCGAACTCGGATTGCGTGAGAACACCTTGATGATCTTCACCGCGGACAATGGAACAAACTCCAGCCTCACCCTCGACTTCTTCGGCACGGAGCGCAAGGGCGGCAAGGGCTACACCCATGATCACGGCACGAAGGTCCCCCTGATCGTGAACCTTCCGGGGCGTATCAAAGCCGGCCAGGTGAATAAGGACCTGATCTGCTTTTCAGACATTTTCCCGACCATTGTCGAAGCGGCGAACCTGCCGGCCAAAGAAATCGCGCAAGGAGATGGTTGGAGCTTCTGGCCCCAATGCCTGGGGCAGGAAGGGAAAAAGCGGGAGTGGATTTACGGCTACTACTTTCCCCGTCCCTTTTCACAGAAGTTCGACATGATGTATTCCCATTGGGAGGTCGCCTGGGCGCGTAACAAGCGATACAAGCTCTATCGTGACGGTCGCTTCTTCGACGTGGTCAATGACGTTCGCGAAGAGAAGACTTTAGGCGAAAGAGAAGAACTGCACGCCGTGCGCAAGCGCTTGCAAGCGGCACTGGACCAATATCCCGAGAAGGGCCGCAAGATCGAGTACGAGTGCGTGACCGGCGCGCGTGAGACCGCCACAACAAAACTGCGAAATCCCAAAAAAGCGAAAACAGCAGATTGAAAGGAAAAGGCACTTCGAACAGCCACTTGTAAAATCGTCACAAAGACCATCCAACCCAAATTCACCACCCTCTTGACTCCAATGAAGATACCAACTCTTCTTCTAATCCCACTGCTCCTCTTCACCGCAACCACGCAAGCCGAACCCCCAAACTTCGTCATTTTCCTCACCGATGATCTCGGCTGGGGAGACCTCGGCTGCTACGGCCACGAACGAATCCAGACCCCCCACCTCGACCAATTCGCAAACGAGGGCGTCAAATTCACCCAGGCCTACTCCGCTTGCGGCGTCTGCTCACCCTCCCGCGCTTCCATCCTCACCGGACGCACCCCCTACCGAAACGGCGTCTGGCGCTGGATTCCCGAGGGCCACGAGTGCCACCTCCGCGAAAGCGAGATAACCCTCCCCGAACTACTCAAAGAAAAAGGCTACCAAACCTGCCACGTCGGCAAATGGCACCTCAACGGTCACTTCAACAGCGAGGAACACCCCCAACCCAACGACCACGGCTTCAACCACTGGATGGCGACTCAGAACAACGCCGCACCCGACCACAAAAACCCTACAAATTTTGTTCTCAACGGCGAGGAAATGGGGCCACTCGAAGGCTTTTCCGCACCGCTCGTCGCTGAAGAAGGCCGCCGCTGGCTAAAAGAGATTCGCGACCCCGAAAAGCCCTTCTTCCTCCAGGTCTGGACACACGAACCCCACCTCCCCATCGAGTCCGATCCCGAATTCATGAAACACTACGCCGACATGGAAAACCCCGGCTTCCGCCAACACCACGGCAACGTCACCCAACTCGATCACGCTTTCGGCATCGTCATGAAAGCCCTCGACGAAATCGGCGCCCGCGAAAACACTTTTGTCATCTTTACCTCGGACAACGGCCCCGAGGGCGACGGAAACGGCTCGGACAATCTCGAATCCCAACGCAACCGCACGCGCGGATCAACGGGCGGCCTTCGCGGACGCAAACGCGACAGCCATGAAGGCGGCATCCGGGTCCCCACCCTCGTCCGCTGGCCCGCTCACATCCAGCCGGGAACCGTGAGCGACGTTCCGGTGATCGGCTCCGACATCTTCTCCACCGTGCTCGATATCGTCGACATTCCCCTGCCCGATGACCGCACGATCGACGGCGTCAGCATGATCCCCGCTTTCGAAAACAAACCTGTCGAACGTGAGATTCCCTTGTTCTGGCGCACCCACATCGCCCCAACGGAAAGCCATGCCGCCATGCGCATCGACGAATGGAAACTCGTCGCCGACGAGACTCTCGAAAACTTCCAGCTCTACAATATCAAAGAAGACTGGAAGGAGGAAAACGACCTCATCAACGAAAATCCCGAGATTGCCGCCGAGATGAAGAAACGCTTCTTCGAGGTCTGGAAAGGCATCGAGGCGGAAGGCCCCCGCGACTGGTGGGAAAACGAACCACCTCGCAAACCGAAAAAGAAAAAGTAACCCGCCCCGATGCGCCTCGTCTTCTCCCTCGTTCTCGTTTTCAAGGCAACCCTCCTCCCGGGAGGGGCTCTAGATGACGAATGGTCCACCTTCCCGCTCTACGAGAAGGTCGGATACGATCAGCCACTGCTTCCCCAATTTCATTTCACCTCGCGAATGAACCGGCTCAATGACCCCAATGGCGTGGTCTTTTACGACGGGACTTGGCTCATGTGCTTCCAGCACAACCCGGTCCTCAACGATACCGGCATGAAAGCCTGGGGAGCCGCCGTCAGCCCGGACCTCATGCACTGGGAACAACTACACCATGCTATCAATCCCTATCCGAATGTCGAATGGGCCGAAGGCGATGTCCACGCGATTTGGTCCAGCTCCGCGGTGGTCGACGTCAACAACGCCCCGCCGTCGACGGCACTGTCCAACTGCGAGCCCTCGTCGACCGCGCCTCACTGGAGCTCTTCATCAACGAAGGACAAGCCGCCGCCAGCCTCGTCTTCGTCCCCAAACCTTCCAACCGCTCCATCACCATTGATGACAACGACTCTCTCGAAATCAATTCACTGGTCATCAACGAACTGAATTCCATCTGGAACTAAAACAATAAAACCCAACATGAAAACAACCACCGCGCCTCCGCGCCTCTGCGTGAGCCTGATCATCCTCCTTCTTTGTCTATGCTTCGCTCGTGCCGAGCAACCGAACGTGATTCTTATCATCACCGACGATCAAGGCTACGGGGACGTATCCGCCCACGGCAACCCCGTCCTCAAAACCCCGGAACTGGACAAATTCCGCGAAGACGCCGTCCGCTTCACCGACTTCCACGTCGCCCCCATGTGCTCCC
>JBCCWV010000283.1:0-4523 GCA_039192745.1 Verrucomicrobiota bacterium
CATATCGTTTCTTTGAGACCGCACAGGGTCACCCCCTGTTCGAACTCCCTGCGGAATCCAACTGAATTACCTCCCTCCAATTCTCAACGAACCGCTTGTCATAGGACTTCAGTTCCTCCACCGCATCGAGCGCGGTCTCCACTTCGCCGACGTGGTAGGCGAAAAGCGCAAGGTACTTCCGGCGCTTCAGGTATTCCTCCATTTCCGGGTCCTTCATGGACATCTCCTCCGCAATCTCCAGCAAGGTTTCCGGCGCGATATCTTCCAATGGAATCACCGATTCGCTTACCGCCAAATCCCGAAAACGGAACTTCACGCCATACTCCTCTGAAGCCGCTACGATGACTACATCGGCATCGCCACCGGAGAGACGTTCAAGCGTTCCTTCATACCCGTGCTCATCGAGATCTTCGAGAACTTGTCGCAAAAACTGGTCCGACTCCCGCCAAACGTAGGTGACCTTATCAAACTCCGCGCGGACTTCCGGGTGTTCGAAATTCACCCCGTCAATCAGCTCAATCGCATCCTGAATCTGCGCGGAACCCTGGAAGCCGCTCAACTGTTCGCGAACCTCCTCCAGTTTCTCCTTCTCTCGAACAAACAACTCGGCAAGCTTCACACCCTCCCGCTCTTCCTCATCCCGAATCAACTGCGCCACCAGAGCCTCAAGTCGAGCCTTCCTCTTGCCCAAATACGCGGGGGCCGCGCCCGGCGTTTTCAACTTTTCATCTGCACCTTCGACAGTCTTCAGCCACCCTTCCGCCTCCTTCAACACCATAGTCCGCGAGGGCGGCGGCAAGTCTCTCATTAGTGCATAGTCCTCCGTATAAGGCTTCAACAGCGGACGATAATCTGCAATCCAGCGTTCAGGCAACGCAGGCCGCTCCTTTGCGAATGCTTCAAAATACTGACTCGCCTCATCGAACTCTCCGTGTTGCCAGTTCTTCAGCGCAAAAGACAACCAAGCGACTCCCCGAAAGACCGAAGAATCAAATTCACTCCGCTCTTCGGCCAACACCGGCAACGGGTCATTCATTCGAATCCCCAATTGCTTGAGAAACTCAACTGCTTCTCGCGATTCCTCATCTGCCTCCGTATCCGCGATCAACAAGGCAAACCACCGATTCGCCCCTTCCACGTTTCCTTGCAGCAACTGACCAAGCCCCAGATTGAATCTCGACCAATTCAGCGTCGGCTGCTTCATGTCTTCATCCGTGGCAATTTTTCGAAACCCATCAGCCGCCTTTTTGATCTCGCCTTCGACCATCGCCTTACGTGCATCGACGAACCGCTGCGCGAGTGTCTTCTTCCCCTCCACCGATTTGATAGCTCCCTCCTCTGCTACCGGAACACTCGCCGCGTTGTTCTCGCTCTTGTCTTTACCGCCACCCCACGTCGCCATTCCGACAACGATACCCAGCAAAACGACTGCGGCCGTAATACCTGCTAAAACCCTGACTCTCTGAACCTTGGGTCCGGAAGCGCCGAGTGTGTTTTCCTCCTGCAAATACCGGAAATTCTCCAACAATGCCTGATAAGATTCATGCCGGTTGGCGGGATCCCGCGCCATCATTCGGTCAATCAGCTCCACGACTCCGTTCGACAAGTTAGGTGCCGCATCCACGACACTCACCGGCTTGTCCTTGATGGCCTTCAGTTCTTCCAACGAAGAAGACTTCGCATTGTAAGGCGGTCGTCCCGCCGACGCATGAAACAGCGTCGCGCCGAGACTGTAGATGTCACTTCGGAAATCCTCCGGCTTCTTGTGCAACTTTTCCGGAGGCACGTAGAACGGTGTCGCCCATATTTCCTCATCCTCGTCAACGTCACGCTCGAACATGAGCGCCAGCCCGAAGTCCACGAGCTTGGGCTCCCCGTTCTCCGAAAAGAGAATATTCCCCGGTTTGATGTCCCGGTGGATCAACCCGACCTCATAAGCCGATTGCAATCCTTCCGCAATTCGCACCCCGATCTCCAGCACCTTCGCCTCCGGTAACTGCTTTTCCTTGTGGATCAAATCGTCCAAGTTGCCTCCCGGAACCAATTCCATCGCAATGAACAACTGCCCCTGGTCCGAATCGACGGAGTAAACGTTCACCACATTCGGATGCTGGATCGAGGCCGTCATTCGAGCCTCTTTCTCGAAGCCCTCCACCCGCTTCGCGTCCTGGCTGAACTGCGGATTGAGAATCTTCAACGCCACTTTCCGTCCCAGCGTCACGTCCTCCGCCTCGAAAACCCGGCTCATTCCCCCCTCGCCAATCTGCCGTTGAATGGAAAAATGGTGGAAATCCGCCCGCACTCGGATGGCCTGCCCACAACTCGGACAAATCACCTTGCTGAACGGCGCACACACCGAGACATCCACCAAATCCCCACAACTCGGGCAGGCGTTGATGATTTTGTCCGTCGGCGAGGAGTCCATTCTCCCCGAATCTTAACGGTGGAGTCTCCCGGATTCAATTCCGACAAAGGTCCCGGCCACAGGAACGGACCCAGATGCTACAGTATCGGCTTGGAAAACCTCACTTTCGAAAATCCGACCCCCGAACGCCTTGACCGGTTTCTCGCTGCGGAATTGCCGGAACTTTCCCGCGCTCGCATTCAATCGCTCATCAAGGACGGGCACATCCTCGTCGATGACGAACGTTCAAAACCGAGCGCACAACTTTCACACGGCGACGAAATCTCCATCGCCTTTCCTGAAACGAAACCTGCGGAAGCGACACCCGAAGAAATTCCTCTCGACATCCTTTTTGAAGATGAGGACCTGCTCGTCCTGGACAAGGCTCACGGGATGGTCGTGCATCCAGCGGCGGGAAATGAAAGCGGAACATTGGTCAACGCCCTGCTTCACCATTGCGATGGATTATCCACCATCGGCGGCGTGGAGAGACCGGGTATTGTGCATCGGTTGGATAAAGACACGAGCGGCTGCATGGTCGTTGCCAAGAATGACGTCACGCACCGGGCGCTCTCGGAGCAGTTTTCTGATCGCAAGACGAAAAAAATTTACTTCGCAGTGGTCGAAGGCAGACCAGGACAAGATCACGGACGGGTGGAAAACCGAATTGGCCGAAACCCGCGTGATCGTCAAAAGATGGCGGTGGTCCTTTCGCCAGCGGGCAAAGAAGCAGTCACCGAATACTTTGTTCGCGGAAACCGTGAAGGCGCGAGTCTCGTCGAGTGTCATCTCTTCACCGGGCGCACCCATCAGATCCGTGTCCACATGAAGCATATCGGGCATCCGATACTCGGAGATCCCATTTACGCGCGTCCAGCGAAGCAGCCTGTGCCCGTGGAGCGCCTGCTCTTGCACGCCTGGAAACTTGGTTTTACCCACCCGAGGACAGGAGAATTCGTCGAATTTGTTGCCGAACCCCCCGAGGATTTCGCCTCTTGGCTCCAGTCCTGACACCCGCCTCCAACGGACGGTTGACTCGCCCCAGCCCTCGCCGCACTCTCCGCTGTGACTAACCCGCTGAAACTTGGGGTCAATATCGACCACGTTGCGACGCTCCGCCAAGCGCGATACGCGCTCATGCCCGATGCGCACAACGTCGAGCCGTCTCTTTTGCGGGCGGCGAAGGAAGCGCTTGAGGGCGGGGCTGACTCGATCACGATTCATTTGCGGGAAGACCGCCGCCACATCCAAGACAAGGACTTGGAGACATTGGGACGCGAAACGGAAGCGCCTCTCAATCTCGAACTGGGGAATACCGAAGAGATTCTCAAGATCGCCTGCGAGGCCAAACCCGCTTTTGCATGCTTGGTTCCCGAAAATCGCGCCGAAATCACAACGGAAGGAGGACTCGATGTCATCGGGCACCGCGAAGCGCTCACAGCCTCGACCAAGCGACTGCAGACGGAGGGCATTCGTGTCAGTTTCTTCATTGACCCCGAATTAAGTCACATTGAAGCCGCCGCCGAATGTGGTGCGGACATGGTCGAATTACACACGGGAACGTTTGCCAACGCCGCGCCGGGAGCCGAACGCGATGCCGAAGTGCAACGACTCACAAAAGGCGCAACCGCAGCCCACGATGCCGGACTCCAAGTGAATGCAGGGCATGGAATTACGTCAGCCAACCTTGCAGACCTTTTCAAAGTTCCCCATCTCGCCGAACTCAATGTCGGGCACCACTTGATATCGGAGGCCGTCTCCTCCGGCTTGAAATCCGCAGTTGCTACTTTCAAGCGCGCCATGGCCGCCTATCCAGCCCGACTCACCTCTTAAATTTCCATGAGTAAAGACAACGACCTCCCCGCAGAAGATCAGCCGTTTGATCCGCTTTCCCCCGAATTGCTCGGCCTTTTTGACGACGACACTGTGCTCCAGGAGCGCCTGAAGTTTTTCTTCCGAGGCACCTCTACCGTCATCCTTCCCATCGACCATGGGACCGCCATTCCAGTGCCTGGGCTTGAAAATCTGCCCGGACTTATCGGCACTCTGGGCGATTCCATTGATGGCGTGGTCATGAACTACGGCGCCTTCCAGTGTCTCTCGGCAACTTCTGGCGGCG
>JBCCWV010000284.1:0-4495 GCA_039192745.1 Verrucomicrobiota bacterium
CGGGAGGTCGTTGTAAGTGCAATCGTCACCGATAATGATGAGGACGTTTGGCTTCTCAGCAGCGCCGAGGCTGGAGCAAAGCGCGAAGAGCGAAGAGCAGAGAGCGAGGAATAAGGGACGCGGGAATTTCATAGCGAGAGGAAATCTAATGGATTTAGCGAATCAGGGGAATGCCGAAGTTTGGGAAATTCATCACTTCCCGTGAGAATTTGAAAGATCGAGTATGCTCCAAAAACCACGAAAGACGCGAAAGTCCGCGAAAGAGTTCTGATCGTTTCGTTTCCGCGCATTTTCGCGTCTTTTGCGTTCCATCTACTCCTCATGTCGATTTTCTCGAAGATCCAAGACTACCAGGACGACCTCGTCGCCCGCTTCTGCCACCCGAAACGCCGCATGGAGGCCAAGACCGATTGGTTCGCCGAGGACACCGACAATGAAATACTCCGCGAAGACTGCCTGCGCCGAATTCTCTTCTTCGAACAACGCGGTTTCTACCTTTTTCAGGAACCACAAATCGAACATGAGCCCGCCAGCCGCCGCATGCGTGTCGTCCTGACGTTCAAACCGACGGAGTCGAATCAGGGCTAGCTAGCAACACCCTGACTCCGGCGAGCAATATTGCCCATCGCCAGCTTCACCTTTGTAAGCCGCGACGGTCATGCTCCGGAACTCGATGCCTTCGACGTATTTCCACGGATTCTCTTCGCGCGAAAGGACTTCGACACTCTGAAAGCCCGCCTCCTCAAAGGCCTTGATGAACAGATCCTCGCGGTATGCGCCGGAAACACATCCACTCCATAGATCGGGATCCTTCTGCATCTTTTCCGGCACGCTTTTGTTCGCGACAATGTCGGAAATCACCGCACGTCCCGTTGGTTTAACGACGCGGTACAACTCGCGGAACAATCCCGCCTTCTCTTCGTTGTCTACGAGGTTGAGCACGCAGTTGGAAACGACAACATCGATCGACGCATCGGGAATCATCGGTTCCTTGGCGCGCAATTCGTTCGCGATATTCTGCGCTTGAAAATAGCCGTCTGCGCTCTCAAGAGAGATTCCCGCAAGCGCGGCGTCCAGCTTTTCCAAATCGAGAGTGAGATCCTGAATACGACCCTTGCGAAATTCGACATTCGCGGAGCCTGACTTCTCCGCGACAAGCGGCGCGTTACGGCGCGCGACCTCGAGCATGTCGTCTGTCATGTCCACACCGATAACCTTTCCGCTCGCGCCGACCACTTGCGAAGCGATGAAACAAATCTTGCCCGTCCCACTCCCAAGATCGAGGACCGTCTCGCCTTCGCGAACATGCTTGCTCGGGTCACCGCACCCGTAATCCTTGTCGATGACTTCCTGCGGAATGATTTTGAGAAAAGAGCGGTCGTAATCGACAGGGCAGCAGAGCGCCGGTTCGACTTCCTGAGCACCGGCAGCGTAACGGTCCCTGACCGCGGGTTCGGGAGAGATGGCGTGAGTCATTGACGAAATTGAAGTGGTTGCAGCTTCTAGCTGCATCGCGTCACAAGCTCAACCATAGATAGCCACATCTTTCAAGGGGCTCTTCTCCTCTTTCATGAGGGAATCTCTGTGCAGCTAGAAGCTACAACCACTTTAATACGTATCTGGACGCGCAAACCGCTTTGCGCTATCTCACGAAAAATCATGCCTGAAGAACCGTCCCATCCCTTTCTCGACGACTCCTTTCCCATTCGGTGGAAACCCCTCACACCGTCCGACCTCGGCCCGGACATCCGCTTCGCCCTCGAAGAAGCGCAACAACACATCGATGCGCTTTGCGAAGCCTTCGATCCCAACGAACTCACGTTCGCCAGCACGCTGCTCGCACTGGAAGAGGCCACCCGGCAACTGGGTGAAGCCTGGGGGAAAGCCGGTCATCTCGACAGTGTCTGCAATTCCGACGAACTCCGCGAAGCCTACAACGCCTTGCTCCCCGACGTCTCCGCCTTCTTCGCGCGGATTCCATTGAACGATGCGTTGTGGAAACGGCTCAAGGCTTACAGCGAAACGCGCGAAGCGGCGGAATTATCGGGCGCGAAGAAGCGCTTCCTCGAAGAAACGCTCGCCGACTTTCGCGAGTCAGGCGCGGAACTGCCACCAGAACAAAAGGAACGCCTCAAGGAAATTCAGGCGGCCCTCGCGGAAAAGACACAGAAGTTTTCCGAGAACGTGCTCGATGCCACCAACGCATGGGAACTCATTGTGACCGACGAATCCCGTCTCGACGGCCTGCCTTCCACGATCAAGGACGCCACCCGCGCGGATGCCAAAGCCAATGACCACGGGACAGAAGAAGAACCAGCGTGGCGGCTCACCTTGAAAGCACCCGTCCTCATTCCCGTGCTCGAGCATGTCCACGACGATTCTCTGCGCAAGGAAATCTGGGAAGCCAGTTCGCAAGTCGCTCGCAATGGCGAACATGACAACCGCGAACTCATTGCCGAGATCCTGAAACTTCGGCACGAAAAGGCGAACATGTTAGGCTTCAAGGATTTCGCCGACTACATCCTCCAGCGGCGCATGGCAAAATCGGGGGAAAAAGCCCTCGCCTTCACGGAAGACCTCCATCGACGCGCCGAAGAAGCTTTCGCAAAGGAATGCACTGAACTGGAAGCATTTAAAGCGGCTGAAACCGGCGAAGAAACTCCCTTTGAACCCTGGCAGATCGCTTACTGGTCGGAGAAACAACGAAAAGCCAAGTATGATTTCGACGACGAAGTACTTCGTCCCTACTTCCCCATGGACAAGGTGCTGGCTGGCATGTTCGCCATCGCGGAGAAAGTATTCGGCGTCACCATTAAGGAAGGCAACGCGGAGACTTGGCACGAGGAAGTTCTCTTCTTCGACATGACGGACAGCACGAGCGGAAATCACATCGGCTCCTTTTACGCGGACTGGCATCCACGGGACTCGAAACGCTCCGGTGCCTGGATGAATTACCTCAAGACCGGGAATCGTGCTTCCGATAATCCGCTGACACCGCACCTCGGTTTGATTTGCGGAAACATGACACCACCCGTCGACGGTAAGCCCGCGCTACTCACCCACGAAGAAGTCAGCACGATCTTCCATGAGTTTGGTCACTTGCTCCACCACCTGCTTGGAGAAGTGGAAATTCGCAGTCTCAATGGCGTGAATGTCGCGTGGGATTTTGTCGAATTGCCGTCGCAGTTCATGGAGAACTTCTGTTGGGAACGCGAATCTCTCGACTTCTTCGCGCGCCATCACGAAAGCGGGGAGCCGATTCCTGATGAACTCTTTGACAAAATGTTAGCAGCCCGCACCTACCGTTCCGCGTCTGCCATGATGCGGCAGCTCGGGCTCGGGAAGCTCGACCTCGATCTCCACATTCACCACGCGACCGAGGAGCCTTTTGACATCGACGCCATCTCGAAAAAAGCGACCGAAGGCTACCGCATCCCGACGAAAACCGAGGCGCCGTCGATGGCTCCAAAATTCGGTCACTTATTTTCAGGACCAACGGGTTACGCCGCAGGCTATTACTCTTATAAGTGGGCAGAGGTCCTCGACGCCGACGCCTTCTCCCGATTCCTCGAAGCGGGTGTACTCAACGGAGATGTCGGTCGCGAATACCGGGCGAAGATCCTGAGCAAAGGCAATTCCGAACCACCCGAAAAGCTCTTCCACGACTTCATGGGCCGCGACCCCGATCTCACCGCGATGCTCAAGCGCGATGGCTTGGCGGCTTAGTTGGTGAATATCAAAGCGACACCCACCAACCTGAAATTGACATCCCCGGCGGACAGGACGTCCACGTCCACCAAGGCTATAAACCCTATTCGTTTCTAAGCGGCAACAACCAAGTTGTCGGCCCAAGTGTCCGCGTCACCTTCATCAAATCGACACAGCGATCAATGAAGTCCTGCCGTTCTCTTCCGTTAAGCGCAATTTTGGATCGCGCGTAAACTTCCACTGATGAGGCACCGTCGGCCAGGCGTTGATTTCCGATGTGATGCGCCAGTTGGAGAATCATGTCAGGACGACCGAGCAACATGTTCTCCTGGTAGTCCGTAATAAATCCATCCGGATAAACCTTTTCCAATTCTTCGTGCCCGTTCTCCCTCACGAAGTATCGCGTCGTGCCTGTTTTCCATCGCAACTTCATCCGCCACGCAAAACGATGCCCGTCGTCCGTCCACGAGGCGTTGCCCGGATAAAAGAAAGGTCTCACCGGCAGGATGATTTGCAGAAGAATAGCGATCCCCAGCAACACGACTGGCACCTTAGCAACCCGGTTCGCCGATGCCGTCCCGCCGCTCGCTTCTCCCAGCCACTTTCCAAGGATTTTCCGTGGCCATTCTGTTGGGAAAAAGAGCATCGTCAGCGCGATCGAAATCCACGGAAAGAACCCAAGGCTTACGGTGCCCAATCCTCCGGGCCCAAGGCTGAAAAGCACTGAGTTGCCCACGTGGAATATCAAGGACAGGCTGAATCCAAAAAGCCGTGTCTTTCTCCACAG
>JBCCWV010000285.1:0-4425 GCA_039192745.1 Verrucomicrobiota bacterium
GGAGTAAAAGCGGACGTGGACGTCCGCGGTCCGCTGAATTCGTTCCTCTTTATCGCAAACACGAGGCTCATCAAAGAACGCTGCGCTCTCCGCTCTGTGCTCTTTGCAAAAAAAGAAGCGCACCCGTTCGGATGCGCTTCTCTTCGTTATTCTTCGTTACGGTGGAACCCCGAATGAACCCCGCAACGATGAAAGGTTTTGAGTGGATTAGGCCGCGTCTTCTTCTCCGCCGTCACCTTTTCCGTCTTTATCTCCCTTTCCTCCCTTACCACCTTTTCCGCCTTTGCCACCCTTACCGCCTTTTTTGCCCTTTCCGGGTCCGGCGGCACGGCGTTCGGCCATCGCTTTCTTCAATTCGTCTTTTTCGGCGTCGCTAAGCGTGCCATCGCCATCTTTATCGAACTTCTTGAGAATGGCTTCTTTCCCAGGACCGCTCTGTCCTGCGCGGGACTTGCGAGCTGCGGCTTTTTCGTCGTCGGAAAGAACGCCGTCACCATCTGTATCGAATTTCTCAAGGAACTTCGCTTTCATCTCTTCCCGGCTCGGACGGTCTTTGCCGTCTTCAGCAGCCATCAATGAGGTGGAGGTCACCGCAAAGGCAGCCAGGGCTGCAGCGATTTTCGTGAACTTGGAGGTAAAAAGTGTCTTCATGGGTCGATGGAACTCGGATCGACCCCTCCGGTTGCAAAAAAATTATTCGGACGAGGTAAATGACTCCTCGCACAAGCGGTCGAAGGCCTTCGAATAGTTCGCGTAGGTTGGATATTTTTCCCCTTCGTCGCCACGCGGTCGGTAGCGCCAATGTTTATACATCCAAAGCCACGGCGCCGGGTTCTCGCGGATGATGGGCTCGAACTTGTCCCAGCATTTTTGCGCAATGACCTGAAGTGAATCATCTTCTTCAATCCCGAAATCGGAAATACCCCGCATGAGATAGGTTCCATCGGGCTGCGGCACGGCCACGCCTCCATACATGGGCTTGCGGGTGCGTTGCGCGAGGACAGCGTGCAACAACGTCACACTCGCTTTCAATCCAAAGCACTCAATCACGGTTGCGGCTTGTGAAGGCTTCACCGTGAGGTCGGGCAGGAAGGCGGCGAGTCCGCCTTTCTTGAGTTGCCGCATCAGTTTCAACATCGCTCCCTCCTGCCGAATTACTTCGTGCCCGCTACCGGAACGAAGCTGTGAAAAGATCTCCGTAAGCCGACCGTTCTTAAAATCTTGCGCAATGATACAGAACTGATGTCCACGAAATCCCATCCCGTAGGCGATCCATTCGAAATTCCCGTAATGCGGCGTGAGCAGGATTGCGCCGTCTTTGACGGTTTCATCGAACGGCGCGAATTCCTTCTCGTCGTATCGGATGAGCGCAGCGGCTTTTTCCTGATCGAGGCGAGGGCTCCAAAACAAATCAATCATGGCTCGCGCGAAATACCGGAACGAATCCTTCGCCGTGCGTCCGATTCTCTTTTCGTCCCACCCGTCTTCGCCCCCGAAGACCGCGCTCAGGTTCTCCATCGCCACCGCCCGGCTCCTCCGATCAAGGCACCATGCGATCCCTGCTAACATGTCCGCCAACCGCAACAGGAGCGATCGCGGCACTTTCGGGACGACCGCAGCCGCGAACTTGAGCAAAATCCATTCGATCCGGTAACGAATCTGTTTCCAAAACCCTTTCACTGCGCTAAAGAAAGCGTCCCTGCGGCACCACACATCCCTGCCACCATGTCACGTCCGGATTTGTCGGCGGTCATTGAGAGCATCGTCTCGCAACCTACCGCTCCTTTTCACGAATACCACGTCAAAGCGAAGATCGTCGAGAGGCTCGAAAACTGCCCGCACGTCTCTCTTTTGAACGATGGCTTCGGAAACTTGATCGCGCACTACCATTACGGAGATAACGAAGCGCATTGGGCTTTCGGCTCCCACATGGACCATCCCGGATGGGTCAAGCGACCGCCCGATGCGCCACCCCTTCCCGACGATCAGGCTTACCTCGATCGCGGCGAATACCGTTTTCTCGGCGGCGTGCCTGCCCCTTTTTTTGAAACCCAAGCGCCCATTGAGGAATTCGGTGATTTCGCGATGTGGAAGCTGCCAGCGTTTGAACTTACCGGAGACAACCGCGTCGTCAGCCGTGCCTGCGATGACCTCGTCGGCTGTGCGGCCATCGTTGCCGCCATGGAAGAAATGAGTCGCGAGGGCATCGAGGCATCGTGCTACGGAATCTTCACGCGAGCTGAGGAAGTGGGCTTCGTCGGTGCCTGCGAACTCGCGCGCAACTGGCCGCTCGCGGAAGACGTCGTTTTTTGTTCGATTGAGACCAGCGTCGCCGCGAGCCGCTCCGCGATGGGGAACGGCCCGATCTGCCGCGTTGGCGACCGCTTGTCCATCTTCGACAGTGAAGCCACCGCTTCCATGCTGGCTGCGGCGAAAAACCGGCGTTTGCGTGTCCAACGCGCCCTTCTCGACCGCGGATCGTGTGAAGCCACCGCCCTGCAGACTTATGGTATCAAAACCGCGGGGATTTCCGTTCCTCTAGGGAATTACCACAACTGCGCGCCCGAGAATCAAATCGATGCCGAGTATGTCTCGCTCGCCGACATCGACACGCTCGTCAACCTCATGATCGCGATGGCGAGTGAATTCCCGCCCCACGATGATACGGCAGAGCAGGATTTGCGTGAAAGCTTTGACAATCGGTCCCATCGCTACAAGGAATTCGCCGAAGCGAGCGCCGAACACTTTTCCGCCTCCACTGCGACCGCCTGATGACTCCCATCCACTTTGAGACTGAGGCCCAGCCGGTTTTTGCCATTTAATGGCGAGGCGAACCGACTCGACGTATTATAATAGACTGGCCATGCCCGAATCCGCGACCACAGAGCCAAAGACCAAGAAGAAGCGCGTCAACGTCCGCCGACCAGACGTCATGGAGAAAGTGCAGGCGGAGGTGGAGAACCACTACCGGAGTTCCATCGTCGAGAAAGTCCGGGCGCGCGGAGGACATCTCACGATTGGAAACACCACGATCCGCCTCGCCCAGCAGTTCGGTTTCTGCTACGGCGTCGAACGCGCCATCGATCTCGCCTACGCGGCACGGCGCGTTTTCAAAGACCGGAACATCTACCTCATTGGCGAAATCATCCATAATCCCGAGGTAAACCGGCATCTGAGGGACATGAACATCAAGAACGTGACCGGCAAAAACGCCGATATCGAACTTGAGGATCTCCAGGAAGACGACGTCGTCATCGTCCCCGCCTTCGGTGCCGAGACCGCCATCATGGATGTCCTCAAGGAAAAAGGATGCGATGTCGTCGATACCACCTGCGGTGACGTGATGAGAGTCTGGCGACGGGTCAAACACAACGCCAAGCATGGATCTACCTCGATTATTCACGGAAAAGCCCAGCACGAAGAGACTTTGGCGACGGCTTCAAGGGCCATGGGAGACGGAAGCGGCCACTTTTTGATCGTTTTGACCCTCGATGACGTCGATTTCGTCTGTGATTACATTCGAAACGGCGGCGACCGGCAAGCATTCCTCGATCGCTTTGAAGAGGGATATTCGGAAGGATTCGACCCCGATTTGCACCTCAAGCGCATTGGAGTTGCGAATCAAACCACCATGTTGAAGGGCGAAACGGAAGAAATTCAGCGCCGTCTTCAGCGAGCAGTGCTCGATCGCGATGGCGAAGAAGTCGCCAAAGAGAATTTCAATTCGTTCGACACGATTTGCGGCGCCACTCAGGAACGTCAGGACGCCCTTTACGAGATGCTCGGGAAGAAAATGGACGTGTTGCTTGTCGTCGGCGGTTACAACAGTTCGAACACGACGCATCTTGTTGAAATCGGCGAAAAAGAAGTGCCATCGTTCTTCATCGGAAACGCGGAATGCCTTGAGTCCCTAGGGGAAATCGTGCATTTCGACCTAGAGAGAAAGGAAGAGGTCAAGAGCTACACAACGAGCTTTTCGAACCCTGATGAACCGGTTGTTGTGGGGATTACCGCAGGTGCATCATGCCCGAACAACCTGATCGAGGAAACCATCCTCCGAGTGTTCGCACTGCGTGGTATCGACAGTGACGAAGTGCGTGCTTCCTAAAAATTGTTTACCCTGGATCGGTAAATTTATTAACAAATCGATGCGCCCAAATTCGAACGATCGTTTCGATGGCGTGTTGGGGTGCAAACGGTAACGAACAAAAATATTTGCAAATCAAAAGTTTACCCTTACTTCTTATGCGCGACAAGAGAGTCGCTCTCTAATCAACAAACTCGAAAAGCCATGGCAAAGAAGAAAAAGAAAGTCGCAAAACGCAAGGTCGCCAAGAAGGCAGCCAAGCGCAAAGCGCCCGCAAAGAAAAAGGCAGCCAAGAAAAAAGCAGCGCGCAAGCCTGCTAAGAAAAAGGCAGCCAAGAA
>JBCCWV010000286.1:0-4347 GCA_039192745.1 Verrucomicrobiota bacterium
CCGCCCCAAAACCCCTTGGGAATTCTTGGATTTTCAGGCCTCCACGCCGCAGCAGGAAACCGAACCCCGGCTGCATTTCTACGATTTCGAACCGGTGAGCGTCCCGGTCATTCCAGCATGACCAATTTCCCGGAATAGTAGCGATGGTGCAAATTCGCCCCTGCGACGGGGGCGGGCTCGTCTTTAACGTCGAAACGCATGTACGGCGGCCGAGCCGGCACTTCTCCGCGGAAGTCTGGCACGTAGAGCGTGCGCGTCACTTCCTTGGAAATCTCGAATCCGGAGTCATCCACGAACCGGCAGTCAATAAACTCGCAATCCTCGCAGAAGAGAAGCACCGACTGTGGAAGCTCGCAGCTGACGAACTTGCACTGCCGGAGGAATAGATTGTCGTTGTTCGCCTCATCGCCGGCGTCGTCACGGTAGTTGAAGGAAGGAAATTCCACATGGTAGAAAGTGCAACGCTCTGCCTTCATCCCGACCATGTGCGCTCCCCATTTTGTGAAGAAGGATTTTCCGAACACGCAATTCTCAAACGACCACTTTGCAGACCACTTCTTCACGAACCAGCCCCCGCCCTTCCGGAAAGTGCAGTTTTCGAACGTGGAGTCCGCCGCGTAGAATTTTCCGTGAAGATCGACGGGGAAGGACACTCCACTGAAATGGGACGAAGCGATTTTCAACTCGCCGTCATTGAGGAAAATCTGGCCGCCTTCGATCATCGTTTCCGGAAGAATCTCGATCTTGGAACGCGGAGTTCCCTTGGCGTTCGTGATCTCAACCTTCTTCCTTTCTCCATCGATTTTCCCAGAGCCGATCGTGCGGTCGGACAGCCATTTCGATTCTTCCATCGGATTTTCGCCCACATACTTCGCGAATCTTTTCGGCGAGTTCCCCGCCAGCGAATCCGGGGTGTTCTCGTCTGGAGTTTCTGCCGCTGCAGCCACTCGCGGTGCCATTTCCGAGACGACTTTCTGGGCGACCTTGAACGCCGCATCCGCTTTCTGGGCTAACTCCAGATTGCCCGCCTTCGTCAGGGAAATTCGCAGATCTTCCAGCGCTTTTGCCTCTTTCTCCCGGATTGAAAGCGTGTTCTTCTCCCGCTCCCGCAAAAGTTTGTCGAGTTCCTCGGCGAAAACCTTTCCGAGCGATTCTGTCACCTCTGCCTTCAGCGTCTCCGGTTGCTTGTCTTCCGCAAATTTCTCCCGCACTTCCTTCAGAGCGAGGAGTCCCTTTAGATTTCCGTCCCGTTGAAGCTGTGCCTCCTTTTGGTTCAGTGCTGCCTCCAACTTCGATTCCAAATCCGTTTTTGCCGCATGATAGTCAAAACTGATCCCGGCCACCAACTCCTCAGCAGTAGCAACGATTTTTTCGACGGGGTCAGAATCCTCCGCCGCCACCGCGTTCGCCAAGGCGAAGCTCAGGAAAATCATCGACCAAAAAAGTCGCTGTTCGCGTTTCATGCTGAGTAACGTGGGTTTTCTCGCCGTTCTCATCTCCAACTAAAGCCCCTTCCTCCTCTGTTCTTGGCCAAGCGTGACGCTAGTTCCCAGTTCCGCCCGGCTGCAGCTCAAATGGCACGCTCAACTGCGGGAAATCCTTCAAGGTCATGAGGAAGACGATGCCAAAGTCGGTGGAACCCTCGCGGTGGTCGCGAACAGTTGCACCGATACCCATGGACCAGCTTGTAAGGTCTTTGTGAATCGAGTATTGCTGGTATTCGAGCGTGCTGTCGTCGGCTTCGTAGCGGTGGAAGGTGCTGAAGCCGAGAGTCTCGGAAATCTTCGTGTAGGTCGTCAACTCAAGCAGGTTCGAGTCTTCGAAGAACGGGTGGTCTTGGAGGAGGCGGTTGCCGATGGTGAATTCGAAATTCTTCGTCGGCTGGAAGGCGAGGCGGGTGTTGACCTCGGTGAAGTCGAAGTCGTCGCCACTGTTGAAGACGGGGATCTGCGAATCGACTTCCAAGGCCAGCCAAGGCAATGGACGCCAGCGGGTCTCGTTGTGGACGTTGGAGAAGTCGCGATCGAACTCGGGATCGTCCACGTAGTAATCAAAGAAGGTATTCAACTCGAGCCAGTTGTAGGCGCGACCGTCGCGGACCGTCTGCCAGCGCTGGCTGACACCGGGACGCACAATGTTCCAGCTCACTATGTCGTCGACGAAGGTCGACTGGTGAAGGTCGATGGGACGGAGTTTCGTCGTCGGGACGAAGCGGTCGATCCGGCGAATGCGCTCGTCGAGCGATTCATCAGTGCTCACATACGAGTAGTTCACGTATGGCTGAACAATGTGGCGCAGACCATCGACGCCCAGTTTCGGCATCGAGATGTTCGGCATGTCACGCGACATCTTGAAGGAGAGATCGAAGCCCGCGTGGAACGTCGTACGGTCCAGCGAACTGGAAAGCCCAGTGCGGTCGGCAGGAGCAGTCCCAACGGTAGTTTCTGTAGCATCAGAAACGGTCCCATCTTCTGCGGTCTCAGTTCCGGTAACAGATGTGGTCACCCCGGTGACCTCGAGGCCCTCGTCGGTATCGATATCACTGTAGGCGGTGTAGCGGAAACCGACGCGAGGATTGAAGTTCAGCCAGCCGAAGAATTCCTGCGGTGCATTGATCTGATGGTAGGTGTCGAAGCGGCTGTAACCGGTGGTCTGCCCAAGCTGACGGCTCAACTCCTCGATCATTGATTCGGTTTCTGTCACGCTGAAATCCGGATCCTTAAGCAAAGTTCCCGCAGGGTCTTCCAGCCGACGCGTTCCCTTTCCGATGTCGGTGAGGAATTGCTCGCGCTCGAGATCACCGAGTTCTTCATCGTATATCCCGAAGCTCGTCTCGCCCGTGTAGAAAAGTCCGGTGTTGAAAATCGGCTGCGTCGTCAGGTCGAGAGCAATCTCAGGAAGACGGGTGTCGTTCCGGTAGAAATCGTTGACATCGAATCGCGTGAGCAAGCTGACCTGACCGCGCGGGAAAATCTTCTGGAGATTCAGCAGGTTGTCGGGCTGCGGATCGATGCGGAATTCTTCCTCGAAGAAATCCTCATAGAAGAAGGCATCGCTGATCTTGTTAATATCGATGTCCAGATAGAGCGTGCTTTCATCGGGTCCGGGGAGGTAGATCCGGTGTTGAAGATTCACGCGGTAGCGGGTGGAATCGATGTCCACGTCTTCGCGCTCGAGACCGGAATTGGAGATCGCCGTGTCCGTGTCGTTGGCAATGTAGAATTTGAAGTTCCCGAAGTTCGGATTGTCCTCGAAACGGATCGACTTCAAATCAATGCCGCCCGCAACGCCACGCTTGCTCCGGTAATCAAAGCGGAAGGTCGCGATCGTGTGATCACCGATCATGATGCCGTAGCGATTGAGAAGGAACCCGCCCCAGTTATCGCGGAAGCCGGGAAGGAAGTGATAACCCAGCTCTTCGTCGAGCGGCTGCGAAAGATACGGCAGATAGAAGACAGGAATGTTGCCCGCATAAACGGTGGCTTTGCGGAAAACGACGCGGCGGTCGCGACCATTCGGGTAGATCGTCATCTTCTTCGCACGGATCTTATAGTTCGGCGTCGCCGCATCATGCGTCGTGAACTCCGCGTTCATCATCGAGATTTTGTCGAGTGCTTCCGCATCCGTGCTCATCTCGTCGGTGGTATAAAAAAGCGGCGCCATACCGGAACGAAGCGACGTCGACTTCAATTCTTCCGTCCGAACATTGTAGATGATCGATTCGCCGCGGAAGATCTGACCACCGCGGTAAACGGAAACTGAACCATCGGCATAGATGTCTCCGGTGGAGTGATGGTATTGCGCCTTGTCCGAATAAATTTCCGTGCCACCCACTTCGATGTGCACGTTGCCTTCAGCTCGAGCGACATCGTTGCTTTCCCAGAAAGCATTGTCCGCAGTAACAGTAAGTCCGGTGTCCTCGATTCCTTGGGCAAGACTTCCCATTTGAGGGCCATCGTCTTCTTCTTGAGCATAGAGCCCATTTGTCCCAGAAAGCACGAGGCTACCTGCAACGCCCAAGAGGGCGCCTCTAAGACTGAGACGGTTTAGCATGAGTGAGATATTCCCAAATGTTTGTGGACGTTAAGCGAAAGAATTCCGCCCGTAAACTCAGGATTCTAAAGAAAACCCGATCACAAATTATAAAAAAATATAGCTGGTTTTTATGGCTACGCCAATCGCTAAATCTTCCAAATGATCAGGATTCGCAAAGCATTACACTATGTGGACGGAAAGCAGATTCCTTTTTTACTCTCGGCGCGCAAAAAGTCGAAGAAATTTGCCGCCAGCGGCCCCCAACTCTCCGCTTCCAGCTCCGCCAGAACCTCCCCGAGCGGCTGATCCCCG
>JBCCWV010000287.1:0-4323 GCA_039192745.1 Verrucomicrobiota bacterium
GTGGACGGAAAGCAGATTCCTTTTTTACTCTCGGCGCGCAAAAAGTCGAAGAAATTTGCCGCCAGCGGCCCCCAACTCTCCGCATCCAACTTCGCGAGCACCTCCCCGAACGGCTGATCCCCCCGAAAAACCAGCGAGTAAGCGCGCTTGAGTTCCTTTCGCGCGTCTCCATCGGCTCCTGCCCGCCTCAGTCCGATGACGTTCAGTCCGTGCAATTCGTTGAGTTTGGCCGCGACGCAGTACGGAGGGATGTCCTTACTGATGGCTCCGTTCCCCTGGACGATGCACCCATCGCCAAGCCGGATCTGCTGGTGAAACACGGCCCCACCACCGAGAAACACTTTCTCGCCAACCTGCACGTGGCCACCGAGGAGGCAGTTGTTGGCGATCACGTTTTCGTTCCCCAACCGGACATCGTGCGCGAGGTGGACACCGCCCATGAGGAAATTGTCATCACCGATAACTGTCATCGTTCCTTCCTTCGATCCCCGGTGAATCGTGCAGTATTCGCGGATGCGGTTTTTCCGACCAATGCGGATGCCACTCGCCGCGGCGGGATCGAAGGAAAAGTCTTGTGGCTCTTCTCCGATGATTGCTCCTCGTCCGACCAACGTCCCCTCCCCGACCTCGACGTCGCCAAGCAACTGCGCGTGGGCGAGAACCCGCACACCTGCCGATAATTTTACCGCACCTTCAATGATCGCGTAAGGCCCGACCTCGACATCATCGGCAATCTGCGCTTCCGGCGAAATGATAGCGGTGGAGTGAATCACGTGGGACACTCACCATGAAAAGCATGAAGGGCATGAAGAAAAAAGGAAAACTTCATGCCCATTGCGTTCTTCACGGTTATTTCGTCGCCTCATAGATCGAGGAGATCCCGAAGCTCAAGGGCCGCGATTTCGCTTCTTTGAACCCGTTTGAGACTAACAACTCACACATTGCATCTCCCGACGGGAATTTCTCGATCGTCCCTCCGAGATAGTCGTAAGCATGCCGTGCCCCGGTGAGCCAGCCCGCCACGCGATTGAGCACATGGTGCAAATAAAACCGATAAGCCCCACGCAAGAGCGGATTCTTCGGCATGGAGAAATCGAGGACAAAGAGCTTCCCTCCCGGTCGGATCACCCTTGCCATTTCCCTCACACCCCCAGCCCAGTCTTCCATGTTGCGGAGACCGAACCCAATGGTGACGGCATCAAACCCCTCATCCTCGAACGGCAAGTTCATACCGTCCGCGACCGTCGTGTTCGGCACGCCACGCTCGCGGGCGACTTCCAGCATGGGCTCACAAAAGTCCGCGGCCACGACCATCGAAGCCGGTAATTTTTTTCCGAGTTCGAGAGCGAGGTCCCCGGTGCCTGTCGCGAGGTCAAGAATGCGTGAAGGTTTCCCCTTCGCCACCATCGAAGCCACCTTACGCCGCCAAAGGACATCGATTCCCAGGCACAACACGTGATTGGTGGAAACATACTTCGGCGCGATTTCGGCGAACGCATCGCGGACGTACACAGGATCTTGCATTCGTTATCTATACGTCGCTCAACCGCAGGCTTCCGCAAGCAATGCAAAACGAATACCGCACCCGCTACTCTCCAAAATCCCAGCGTCTCAATGAACCTCGCTTCCCGATATACTCAATCGAGGCGATATCCACAGGCCCAGAATTCTCAGGAATATAAAGCCGGATCAACCGCGAGACGCCCCTTACTGGAAGACTCATCTCGATCTCTTCCCAATCGCCAGTTCCCTGCAATTGGTATGAAACGCCCTGCCCTTCTTTGGGAAATTCTTCCTGGTTCGCCGTCATCCAGCGGACAGTCCCCTCACCCGCTTTTCCACGAAGACGAAGCTTCAACCCGATCGGACCGGGCGCCTTGATCTGCGCCGTCCCGAGGAATGGCGTCCGACCGTCGGCTTCCACGCGGAGAAACCCGTCGAGCAGTTCCATCTTCGCCATTTTGGGAACAAGTCCGGCAGTGGGCTCGCGCTTTGCGCGGGCGGCAATCTCAGCAGCTTCCAGGTTAAAAGCAGGATTTGGAATCGGCGGCAAAGCGCCGGTTTCTTCCATGAAATTCTCAATCAACCCCTCCAACTTCGCGACCTTCTCCGGCATCGCTGCGGCAAGATTCTTCGTCTCTCCGATATCATCCTTGAGGTTATACAGCTCGCGCGTCTCCGGGTATTGCGGATGCGGCTCCCAACGGTAGATGAGCTTGAAATCACCAGCCCTCACCGAAACGGCAGGAACGCTGTGCGGGAACCACGAGAACAAGGCCTCACGCTGCAACTCTCCCTTCTGTTCCAGCACGGGAAGAAAACTCTCGCCGTCAATGGTGTGATTGTTAGTCGAATCGATACCCAAGGCATCGAGAATCGTCGGATACATGTCGATGGGGCCGACGATTGAGTCACTCAAACTTCCGGCAGCGATCTTCCCGGGCCATCGCACCATGAGTGGGACCCGCTGTCCACCTTCGTAAATGCGTCCTTTCCCTTCGCGCAATGGGGCGTTGTTCGTTGGAGCTTCCGTTCCCGCCCACTTCCGCCAGTCCTGAAGAAATTCATAACGAGGGTGTCCCGGCTTGATGGCCGCCAGTTTGCGGTCGTCCTCGAAATTACTGTGGACGTTCCCGCCGTTATCGGAATAGAAAATAAGGAGCGTGTTCTCGGCGATTCCCAGCTCGTCGAGTTTATCCATCACACGCCCGAGACTCTCATCGACGCTCTTGAGCATGGAGGCCATGATGGGATTCCGTTGGTGGCCCCGCGGGTCGGTTTTCTTCGCAAATTCCTTGGTGTATTCCTCCTTGTGACCCCAAGGCCCATGAACGCCGTATTGCCAGAGGTTGAGGAAAAAGGGCTCGTCTTTGTGCGTCTCCATAAATTCCAGCGCTTCGTCCGTAAGCCGGTCCGTGATGTATTCGCCGTCGGGGCCGTCCGTGATATTCCCCACCTTGTTTTGCCCGGTCGGTCGGCCTTCGGTCTTTACGCCGTACGGGGAAAAATAACTCGGCGGACCGGGATCGGGCGCGCAATGCCAGGTCGTTTCAAAACCATACTTCTCAGGACGGTGCTCCGGCATCAACCCGAGGTGCCACTTGCCAAAGTGCCCGGTACGGTATCCCGACGCTTGCAGAGTCTTGGCCAAAGTCGTTAAAGCCGGATCGAGGTAGTTCTTACTACTCGCATAGATGAATTTCTTGTTCGGTGAGGCCTTCGCAGGATAGCGCGAAACGTCGGCAGGCTGCGGAGGAAGGTGCCCGGAAGCCGATGTCAAACCATGACGCGATGAATACTGCCCGCTCAATATTGAAGCCCGGCATGGAGAACAAAGCGGAAGCGCATAGGCATCCGTAAACCGCATCGCCTGCTTCGCGAGACGCTCCATGTTCGGCGTCTCGTAATACTCCGACCCATACGGCGTCGAATCCATCCAGCCCATGTCATCGACAAGGAAGAAGACGATGTTGGGACGTTCCGCGAGAGATGTCGTCGCCAAAAGCGATAGCTGTAAAAAGACAAATAGAAGGAGTTTTCTGCTCATGGGGGTTGGGCGCTGTGGTTCAGCTTAAAAAAATGAAATCAGATTCTAAGGCGCTTCGGGCTCGATCCAAATGACGTAGCCTTCATCCGATTGGGCAAAGACATCCAGATCAGTCGCGGCACCCGCGTTTTCCACTGCGTCCACAACCTGCTGACTCGGCCCCCACGCCAGCCACGTTTCATCCTGTTTCTGAACCGCCGACATGTGTTGCCCCGCGCGGACGGTCAGCGCCTTCGGAATTTCAGACTTTGGAAAGGTCCGTGAGTGCCCGGCGTCGCCGTTGATGCCACGAACTTTCACAGAGCCATCTGCCCAGCGTAAAATCACGTGTTCCCTCCCCGCTTCAAAATCGACCAACCCTTGAACATCGGAAAATTCTCCCTCTTTGCCTTCGAGATAGTTCCATGAGCGGAACTGCCCACCGGTCCGCATAACGAAAACTGAAGTCGCTCCACCCTGCGCATCAACGGTTTCAGCAAAGAAGTCTTCCGGAGGATGCTTGTATCTACCCTCGGTGAACGCACTCCCTAGGACTTCGAATTCCCCATCTTCCCACCAAATCGCCGCGCCCGTATGACTGCCGGCAATCCCCTTGGGGTTAGTTCTCTTGAAAGGAAAACTCCGTCCTTCCGATTCGCGCCTTGCTTCCCGCCGATTCCCCACCGTCCACGGATCATGGCCTCTCGAAACTAGCTCCAGTTTCTCGCGGTCAAGAAATTCAAACTTCTTCACCGGACGACGATAGGCATAGACGACGCCCTCGCCGGACTCACGAA
>JBCCWV010000288.1:0-4313 GCA_039192745.1 Verrucomicrobiota bacterium
AGTGGGATGGCATTCTCAGTCAAAAACAAATCGCTGGCACCGCCGTCCGATGCCGCGTCCAGCAGGACACTGATCACAGGAGGAATCTGCTTGGTTTCTGAATCCATCAGTCGTCACGATGGCAGACGCGAGCGTCTCCAACAAGCACGGGATTCACTCGAAGACCGTTAGAGTTGCCAAAGCCGCCCCCGGGTGATAAAGCGTTTATCATGAATTCCGGCGGAACCTTGGGAGGCGGCGAGCGATTCATCCTCGGCCTTGCTCTCGCGGCAGTGTCCTTCTACTTCTTCCTCGACTCCGTGCATGTGAATACCGGCGGCAGCGGCTGGGTCTCCGGGGCCATGAGGGGCGGCGGACGTGGAAACCGATTGTGGGAGACGACTTCCATGGGGATCGTGTTTTTGCCCTTTTTCCTCGGTGTTGTCGCCCTCTTCTACAACGCAAAGCTCCGGTGGGGATGGTACCTGACTTGGCTGGGCCTCGCCATTATTGCCGTCGAAATTTTCAGCCGGATTCGTTTTCTTCTCGACATGAAGGTGTCCCACCTTCTAATCATGGTCGTGACATTCGCCGCGGGCACCGGTCTCATGTTGCAAAGCTATCGCGAAGACCGGAACGCGAAGTCTCAGGACAAATAATCAAATAACCAAAGAACGGAAGGTAGTATGGAAGTCTATATCAGTCACGAAGGTCAGAATCTCGGGCCCTACAGCGTCGAGGAACTGAAGGGAATGCTGGAGTCCGGCAGCGTCGCAGCCGATCTCCCCGCCTGGCATGAAGGCATGGAAGATTGGTCCACCGTGAGCGCCGTCATCGAGACCTTGGCGCCGACAAACGAACCATCCGAAAGCGACGGTCTCCCTCTCATTGCCGCTACCGCCGCGGAAGATTCCCGGGCAAGAAGTAGCAAGCTCCGCCCACCCGGAGAAGCGCTACCGGAACCGGCCACCGCCGAAACTGCTCCTCCACCGAGTGATCCCGCCCATGATCCCGCGCTCTCGACCATTCGCGAACCCGATCATACCGAGGGTGACAATTTCGGAGGAACCGAACCCGTTGATTCGACGCCGAAACGATCACCCAAGAAAAAGAAACAGAGGCCCGGCATCCCGCTCTCGTGGCTCAAGCTTGCGGGAGTCCTTTGCGTGGCCGGTATCTTTTTCTCCATGATGCTGCCCTGGATCAAGGCCGGCCCCTCGGAACCTTTCCAACGCGCGACCCTCGGTGACCTCTTTCTCACCAGCGACCAGGTGAAGGGCCAGTTCGGGATCGACACGCCAAAATTTCTCCGCTTTCTCCTCATCGTTTCATGCGGAGGACTCCTCGTCTCCGCGCTTTTCGCGTCGTTTTACAGCTTGAAACTCGCCTTAAAGCCCATTCACATGCTCTCGATCGGCGCCTGTGCCATCATCGTGTTCGGGCTGAGCCTCGTCGGTTTTCTTTACTTCTTCTATGATATCCGACTCGAATCGCTCGCCGACAAATCCCCAGAAGCGCGAGCCATCTTCGTCCCCGTTGTCATGGACATGGGCTTCTACTACGCCCTGGGAATTCTCGTTGCCATGATCGGCATCTTCGCACTTCCTGACAAACCCACCTTTTCACAATTACCTGCCAAGATGCTCGGACCGCTGCTGATTCTCGGTGGTGCCGGCTATCTCATTTACCTCGCCGATCAGATGCGACAAGAAACGGAGATTACGTACGAAGATATCCTTCCCAAATCGGAAGAGTTCATCGGAAAGGTGCAAGAGGTCTTCAAAAACCGAAGTGGAGGAAGTGGTGCCGAAGGCTAAGCCGCTCGTTGCTGCTTCTTCAATCGCTCTTCCCTCTGCTTTCTCTTTTTCTCCAGCTCTTCCGGCGAAGGTTTCGGAAAATCCTGATTAGCCTCCAAGCCGGCCTCATCGGGAGTCATTGATGGGACTCCGTCGGCAGGAACGCCGATTCCAGCGATCCAAGCAACCGCATTCAGCACGACTCTGCGAAAATTATCGTCCGCCCAGTTGTGGTGAAAATGCGCGCCGGTGAATCCGAATCCGCGGTTCGTCTCCGACTCACTCACCCACATGACGTGTTGAGGCTCTTTGCGCTCAAGGACAGCAGCACGGACGTGAGAATTGTTGCTATGCGGTCCGTCCTTCCGCGTCAGCGAACTCTCCGGCGGCAGCGCGGTCAAAATCGGCGTCACCCCCTTCATCCCTTCGCGAAAGCGCATGTGGTAATACCACTCGTCGAGAATCTTGAACGGTTGCACACCGTTGGCCACCGGATGGTCGGGAAGTGACTGGAAGTCCGCTTCCCAATGCGGATTCACCGACCAATCCGTCTCGAAATACCCGCCGATCCAATCGAGAAATCTCTCACCACCCTCGCCGATCTCGATTTCCACGGCGAAGTGAATGCAGCCGATACCCACTCCCCGCTTCGCGTAATGGTCCATCTCGGCGAGATGGTTCTTCACCATGTGCCGTCTCGACCCATCACTGAACATCACCACGGCGTCCGTATTCTGGAACGCCGTCGGATCACTCGGCCAGCCATTGTCATAAACGACCGCATGCACTTGGTCGCCCAAATTTTCATTCAACGCGTTGGCCAGAAGCAGACAGCCGGCACGGTGCTCGTGGGCTCCCCAGCCATGGCTCGGCGTCCCGGCAAAAAAGGCGACCTTCTTCTTATCTTCCAAAGGAAGCCGCTTCAGACGAATGTTCTTAAACTGCACCTTCATCGGTGGCCCCTTGTGAATCTGGAATCCTAACAAACCGCCACGACGGCGCTGCTCAAGGTCCTCATCCACCGTCGACGACATGAGCTTTCCATTGATAAAATGCTCAACCTTGTAACCAGAGGCCACGATCCGGTAATGATTCCAGTCCTCCGACTTGATCGCGGCTTGCAACTCTTCGGCATCGCCAAACTGCTCCCTCGACTCCGGCTTGTGGCTGGCTCCGATGATGGTTTTTTCCCCAAGCTTCGCCAGTATCCCGCGAAATTTTTCTCCATAGACGATCCCGGAGTGCTTCGGCGACGAATCGATGTCCGCCTGGTATCCGCCGAGAACCCACTCCTTGCCTTCGATCTCGAATGAACGGTACTGGATGCCTGAGTTTCCACCCATGATGCGGTAGTCGAGTTCCAACACAAAGTCATCAACCTCACCTGCCCTCCAAATGATAAACTTGTTCTCCGGGATCGGCGCTTCGGCGGTGGTGGTGCCCGTGATCGCCCCGTCTTCGACCGTCCAGTGCTCCGGGTCGCCGTCCCAGTGACTCAAGGTTTGCCCATCGAAGATGGACTCGAATTTGGCTTCATCGTTGCCATGCAATGGTGTCGAAAGAATCGAAACGAGAACAATACCAACATAAAGGGGGGACTTTTTCATGGGGCTAAATCGCTATTTCACGCAAATTCTAACAACCTGATTCCCACTCCGCCAAACAGAAACAGAAAAAGCGAGGCCCTCTCGGACTTCGCTTTTCAGAATACTTCAGGTAATGCGAACTCAGGGGCTCTGCGGAGTCGGCGTCGTCGTCAATTGGCGTGACACCGGGACTGTGGTGCGTCGCCGGATGATGTCGTTGATGTCAGGACCGCCCGGCTCAAGGATTCTGCGAAGCACAGAAACAGACACACCGAGTTCCCTCGCCAACTCACGGATCTGGTCATCAGTCAGCCCACCACTACTCCCGCCACCGGAAATCGGCGGAATCATGTAAACTGCACTCACCACTCCATTGGTAGGCTCATAATCCGGAGTCGAATCGACGATCACGCCCTTCGCGCTCACGGGCTGCTTGCTCCCGCTTTTCGCGCCTTCAAAGACTTCTTTCAAGGCCGCCTTCACTTCTGCCGCAGCCTCGGGCCGTGCAGCAATCCCGCACTCCGCGATTACGGCCGCATTCTCCGTCGATGCGTAGATCGCTGCCGTCACGATCTGGGCCACGAGCTTTTCGTCGGCATCCGCACTCTCGATCGCCGTCTTCACGATGGCGCACGCGCACTCTTCATTCTTCGTCACCGCTTCATCGACGATCATGAGAATCTTCTCCGGTTCTTCCTCAATTGCCGCCGCCACCTTCTCTTCCACTTTCTCACATTTCTGCTCCGCTCCAAAAGTCGTCCCAGCAGCGAGGGCAAAAATACTAATTCCTGCAATAATTTGTAGTTTTTTCAATGGTTTGCCTGGTTGGATTTAAAATAGTATCATTTGGAAAATGCAAGATTTTGCTGAATTCTAGTTTTCCGATAATAATTATAATTAAAATACCCAGTTTGGAAAGCGGATATTTGAGGAAAATTAAAGATTTTGTGGC
>JBCCWV010000289.1:0-4307 GCA_039192745.1 Verrucomicrobiota bacterium
GCTGAGTCTTGGAATGACTAGAGAAAAAGCGATGGAAACCCTTCGCCCTTTTGGTTACCACCCCTCAAACAAAGGCAGTCCTTACTTTCTTCCTCATTATCTATACCCAGTTCTTTCTGGCGAACCGGTCCCAACGGTAGTGTTGAACTATCTCCAGACTCCCAATGGATACCTTGTCGAACTCCCATCTGAAATTTCCGTGTACAATAACGATGAAAATGGCGAAGTCGTCGAAACCACCCTTACCCGACGTCGGATACGACTCCCCTGAACCCTTTTGGCTCGATTGCAGTCACAGAGATAGCAGCCAACACTTCTACACAAAAAAGCCCCGGACGAATCCGGGGCTTCTTCGTTTTGAGTTTTTTTGACCGCTTGCGTTACTCGGCATTCTCGCCGCGTTCGGCCATGGCTTGTTTGCGACTGAGTTTGACGCGGCCTTTGTCGTCGATGCCGATGCACTTGGCATAGACCATGTCGCCGACTTTGACGATGTCTTCGACTTGCTTCACGCGGTAGTCGGCCAACTCGGAGATGTGGATCATCCCGTCCTTGCCAGGAAACATTTCCATAAAGGCGCCGAAGTTCGTCGTGGAGACGATCTTGCCGTAGTAGGTCTTGTCCACTTCCGGCTCGGCGGTGATGTTTTTCACCATTTCCATCGCACGCTCGAGGCTCTCTTGCTTCTGCGAGTAGATGTGGACGGTGCCGTCGTCCTCGATGTTGATGTCGGCGCCGGTTTCGGCCTGGATGCCCTTGATGATCTTGCCGCCAGGTCCGATGACCTCGCCGATCTTGTCTGGATTGATCTTGAGGGAATCGATCCGCGGGGCGTGCTTGCTGAGTTGTCCCGGCGCGGAGATGACGCCGTTCATGACGTCGAGGACCTTGCCGCGGGCTTCCTTCGCGATGCCGATGGCTTCGTTGAGAAGCGAAAGCGGGATTCCGGGGAGCTTGAGGTCAAGCTGGTAACCGGTAACTCCTTCGGTCGTACCGCAGAGTTTGAAGTCCATGTCGCCGAAGTGGTCTTCGGATCCGATGATGTCGAGAAGCGTCTTGTACTTCTGGATCTCGCCGCTGTTCTCGTCGCGCTCGGTGACGAGGCCGACGGAAATACCCGCGACCGGACGCTTGAGCGGGACACCCGCGTCGTAAAGGGCCATGCTGCCGGAGCAGACGGTGGCCATCGACGTGGAACCATTGGATTCCATGACTTCGGAGCTGACGCGGAGCGCATATGGGAATTCCTCTTCGTCGGGAATGACGGGAAGGATGGATCTCTCGGCGAGGGCGCCGTGACCGATTTCGCGACGGTTGAGACCACCGACACGACCGGTTTCACCGACGCTGAACGGCGGGAAGTTGTAGTGCAGGATGAACCGCTTCCGGTCTTCACCGCCGGTGTAGTTGTCCATGTATTGAGCTTCGTCGGCGGGAGCGAGGGTCGCGATGGCGAGGGCCTGTGTTTCGCCGCGGGCGAAGAGGGCCGAGCCGTGGACGCGTGGGATTTCACCGTGCGCACCGGAGAGCTGGCGGAGGTCGCCTTCGGTCCGGCCGTCGCAGCGCTTGCCGTTTTCAAGGATGCTGACGCGGAAGGCTTTCTTCTGGAGGAAGTCAAAGGCCTGGCTGATCTCGAAGTCGGACGCTTCCGGGAACTTCTCGGTGATCTTTGCCGCGACTTCGTCTTTCAAGGCATCGACGGCTTTGGCGCGCTCGGTCTTCATCGGCTTGTAGATCGCGTCTTCGATGCGATCGCCGGCGACTTCGTAAGCGACGTTCAGCAATTCCTCGGAAACGGTGAACAACTCCGGCTGACGCTTCTCCTTTCCGCAGGCCGCGGCGAGTTCCTTCTGCGCGTTGACGAGTGTTTGCACATTTTCCTGCGCGAAGGCGAGGGCGTTGATAAAGTCCTGCTCGGGCAATTCGTCAGCGGAGCCTTCGATCATGATGACGTCGGTTTCATTGCCGACATAGACGAGATCGAGGTCCGATTCGAGACGCTGTTCTTGCGTGGGATTGACGACGAACTGTCCGTCGATGCGTCCGACACGCACGGCACCGATGGGTCCGGCGAAGGGAATGTCTGAAACGCAAAGCGCGGCGCTCGCGCCATTCATGCTGAGAATGTCAGGGTCGTTCTGCTCATCGGAGGCGAGGAGCGTGCCGATGATCTGCGTGTCGTAGAGGTAGCCTTTTGGGAAGAGCGGACGCAGAGGGCGGTCCGTCATGCGGCAGGTGAGAATTTCCTTTTCTGTGGGGCGGCCTTCGCGCTTGAAGTAGCCACCGGGGAATTGGCCGGCGGAGGAGGCGCGTTCGCGGTACTCGACGGAGAGCGGGAACCAGTCCTGCCCTTCGCGGACTTTCGCCTGCGAGACCGCGGAGACAAGGATGAGGGTTTCACCGCATTGGACGGTGACGGCGCCATCCGCGAGTTTCGCGTATTTGCCGGATTCGATAGTGATGGGGTTTTGCCCGACCTGGGCGGTAACCGATTGAATATTCATGCCAGTAATTGGTAGTAGATGTAATGTTAGTGAAGTTTGACCAGCGGGTGAAAACAAACAGGCCGACCACTGGACCACGGCATGGACCGGGGTAGTTGCGGCGGGCGCGTTGAACGGGGATTTGTGCCTTCTACAACAAAAAGGGCTCACAGTGATCGGACCGAAGTCCCTGTGAGCCCGTTGGAGAATTTAGCGGCGCAATTTCAAGGCCTTGATCAAGCCCTGGTACCGTTCGGAATCTTCACGATTCAGGTAGTCGAGAAGCTTGCGACGTTGCGCGACAAGCTTGAGGAGACCGCGGCGCGACGAGAAGTCTTTCTTGTGCGTGCTGAGGTGCTCGGTGAGGTGCGTGATCCGATCCGTCAGAAGCGCGATTTGAACTTCCGCGCTTCCGGTGTCTTTCTCATGCAACCGGTGTTGTTCGATAGTTGTTTCTTTGCTGATCATTCTTCTTTTTCCGATACCCTTTGCCACCTTGGCTCCGGGTTTCCCCGACCGTCGGGGGCGCGTATAGAACCATAGAACAGGCGGGAATCAAGGCCGAAACGTAGCGGACTCCTCTAAAATTCAGGGAAAAGTGCCTTTGGCCCGCCCCGTGGACGTATTACTTACATTGGAAAATGCCTGACTCGGATCAAGACCTGCCAGCCACTGATCTCCCGGAATCGATGCCCGCCATCGTCCTCGAAGGCTGCAGCCTATTCCCCCACGGCATTCTTCCGCTCTACATTTTCGAGCCCCGCTACCGGAAAATGCTGGCCTCTGCGCTCGATTCCCACCGCATGTTCTGCGTGGCCACCGTCTCCGCCGAGCACGAAGTCTCCAAAAATGGGCCCGATCGTCCCGTTTACCCCTATTCGACGGCAGGCCTCATCCGCGCCTGTGTCGGGAACGAGGACGGCACGTCAAATCTGATCCTCCAAGGGATCCAACGCATTCACCTCAAAGAATGGATCCACGCCGAACCATTTCCGCTCGTGAAGGTTGAGCCCGTCAAATCCAATGGATTCCCCGATGAAGCCTCGGGGTCAAGACGTGGAGAAGAACTGCGGACCCTCGTTGGCGATCTCGCCACCTCGGGCATGCCCATCAACGAAAAACTCCACGAGAGTATCAAGCACGTCGATGATCCAGAGGTTCTGGCAGATCTTGTCGCCTACAACTTCGTCTCATCCGTTGAGCCTCGTCAGGCCCTGCTCGCCACGGCTTCTGTGGGAGAACGGTTCGATTTCCTCATCGCCCATCTTGAAAAAATGCGGGCGTTGTTGGTGGAGTGAGGCTTCAAAGCCCGTATTTCTCCACGGCTTCCTGAATGTAGCGGTCGGTCATTCCAGAAACGTAGTCACAGACTGTCCGCTCCTTGCCGTCACGCTCAATCCGTTCCTGAGTCCGCGCACCAAGCAGGTCGGGGTTTTCGAGAAAATGCCGGAAAACGCGTTCGATCAGGTTGACTCCTCGCGTGTTCGGAACTCGCACATTGTCGTGGTAATAAAGGTTCTGGTAGAGGAATTTGCGCAACTTGAGGTTCTTGTCGCGAAGATCATCACTGTAGCCGATGAGCGGCTTCGGGTGGCGGCGGACATCGTCAGCCGATTTCGGATCAGCGGCGGCAATCCGATCAGCGGAGGCTTTCACGAGGTCGGCCACCTGATGATCGATGAGTGTCCGAAAGCATTTCCCGGGACTCGAGGGGGCGAGGTTACGTGCTTACGTCATTCGCACACTCATCGATCATCAGGTGGCCGACCTTGTGAAGGCGTCTGCAGAGCGGATTGCCGCTGCTGATCCAAAATCGGCCGACGA
>JBCCWV010000290.1:0-4277 GCA_039192745.1 Verrucomicrobiota bacterium
CAGTTAACACGATGGGTAAAACAGTCGTCGAATCTACCGGGCGAGAAGATATTCTAGACCGCGCCAATCTGGGAGCACGCGGCAAGATTCGCCTTGAACTCTTAGGCCAGTTCGACGCAATATTGGCGTCATGCCCGGCAGATTCTTTCGACACCCACTGATCAAAATCGGCGTTTGGATCCTTGTTGTTGCGCTGGCCGCTGGCCTAATCAAGGTGCAGATCGCAACAGACGACCGATTCGGTCTCAGCATTGTGCAGTTTCTCTCAAGCCTGCAGTTTTATCTCGGATGGATTGGGATTGGAACCGTCCTGATTGGAATCTGGCGCGCGGATTTTTCTGTTCTTGCCAACGTGCGCGGACAAGAAAACGAGAAAGATATCTCCGATTTCGAAAAATTCTTAGAAGGCGACAGCGCCCGGAAATATCTTTCACCCGTCGAGCAACACAAAAGCTACGAAGCGTGGCGTGCTTCGCAAAAGAAAGGCACTGACTGAAAGCCATGCGCACTCTCTCTGTTCTATCTCCTCTAATCATTGGTTTTGCTTCCGTTAGCCTTGTCGTTGCGGACGAGCATACTGCGCCGGTTGAACTCGAAGTCCTCACGGGCACCATCGGAGTCTGGGACGCCGAAGGCGAAGTCTGGGCGCAGGGGCTCGACAAGGAATCCATCAAGTTCACGAGCGTGGAAACCAACACCGCCTTCGGAAAGCACTGGCTCGCCTCGGATCTAGTGTCCGACTTTGGCGGTCAAAGCATGACCGTTCACTCCATCATCGGTTACGATTTGGAAAAGAAGAGTCTCGTCGGAACGGTAATCGACCAAGGCCCCTACGCCGCCAAGCTGACGGGGGATTACGATCCGGAAACAAAAACGACGACCTGGATGACAGATGCCAAGGACGCCGCCGGGAACCCTGTAACGCAAAAAACCACCGTGACGCAAAAGAACGCGGATGAACGAGTTCTTATCCTTCACGTCCCGGGCGGAAACGACGGCGAGTGGGTGAAATTCATGGAGATTCGTTTTACTCGAAAGAAGTGAAAACAACTGGAGCGCGAGCGGCCTCGCTCGCCCTGCACCCCTGACCGAAGGGAAGCACTCACTCCCACTTCGAGTGCGGCGCTCCGCGCCGGGGGAAGTGAGCGGACGTGGACGTCCGCGGTCCGCCGAGGTGGAGCGCTTTCTGAAATTGGCAGTCCCTACCGCGTGCTTGCCCCTTTCGAACTCGCGCGACTGTAGCCGAGCGCCCGCGTGTAGATTTCGTGGCGCCACGGGAACACCTCTTCAATTTCGATCATCTCCTGCGGCTTCGTCCATGCACGCGTTACGATGGACGCGAACTCGGCGAAATCTTCGGCTTGGTTGGTAAGTCCGTAAGCACTCGGAAACGCAATGCCATTCTCCAGCGCCTCGTCCCAGCTGTTCTTCACTTTCTGTGCCTGAATGCAATGACCGACCTCATGCGCCATGACATAGACAAGCGGCCCGTCGAACTTCAGATCCCTCGGCGCGACATAATAAATCTGGCTTCCCCCACCCCACCAAAAGCCCTCGCCCTTGTAGTGCAGGCTGACGACTTCGAGATACTCCACCATCTCCGGCGGCAAGGCGCTCAATCCTTTCGCGATGGCCTCCAAACCGGTGGTGTCATTTTCTCGCAAGCTGTGCACCGTCACGCGGCCAACGCCTTTCACGCGCACTTCATTCGTCCACGCGGTTTCGGGTTCTTCGATCTGAAACGCGGTGTAGCGGCTTTCTTTTTTCCACCGGTCATTCGTCTCCACCTCCTGGAATGAGCTTAACTCGAAATTCCGGTTCAAGTCCGGACTACTCGTGCGAACGGCGGCAAAAAGGCGGCGTTCCTTGTCCTTGTCGCTCGACGTTTGAAACTCTTTCGACTCGAGGACTTCCTTCACCGCCCGACGCGAAGTCTTGCCGTGTTCGAGTTTCGCCGCGGAAAGAATCGCCATGAGCGCGCGTTTCTCTTTGACCTTCAATTTGTCAAAAAACGGAAGCTTGAACACCCGCTCCAGCAATTCGAACTCGCCGGTCCCAAAGACAACGATGCGTTCCCGCGTGCTCGGGTTGACGAATCGCTGCACTCCATCTTCCACGACGACGGGAAAACTCACCGGTGGCGGAGTCTCTGCGGAACGTCCGCGGTCACGCACCCATTTCGCACCGCCAGCGGTCGGCGGCGTGAAGAGCCCGTTTGCTTCGGCCACATAATACCACGGCGATTTCGCACGACCCGTCGTGTCCATATCAATAACCCGCGACGACTTCGCGTTCGCGAGGAATGCGAGGTGCTCGCGATCATCTCCCGAAAGTCGCTCCTTCGGCACTGTCACTTCTTTCCCGTTGGCGGAAAGACGAAGAACCACACTCGTCTCATCCTGCCTGACATAATCAGCGCTCACGGTCTTCCCGTCATCGCTCGTCCACTCACGGGAGAGGCTGTCAGAATAAGATAGAAAAATTACAACGAAGGAAAAAAGAGGAACAAGTTTTCTCATGGGGATTTCCGGGAAACTAATGGTGCTTCTTCATTCTTTCGATTTTCCGGCAAAAAGCCAGCGATCTCGCTTCATCACATCGCGACAGCGGAGCGAGATGGCTACTTGCCCACTCCAGCATTCACCCCTGCTCCTTTGGCAAGTGCGGGCCGTAGATGTGCTTGAGTTGCTTCGCAGCCCTATGCGCCTTGTGCGTGTCGAGCGGAATACCCGGATCGGCTTCTTCCGCGAGCCACCGATCCAACTCCGCACTCAAGGCAGAAAGCCGCTCCGCATGCGCAGGGTCATCGGCGAGGTTGTTCAACGCGTAAGGATCAGCCGTTTGATCGAAAAGCTGCTCGGCGGGTCGAAGCATGTAGCGCTTCACCGCGTTGTAAATTTGGTCACTCAACACGGCGTCGCGCATCCACGTTGACCAGTAAGGATTGTTCAATACCGCGTCCCCTTTCGATCCCATGAGGTGCTTCTCGATGTAGAGTTCACCAGGCAGCAGGTTCCGGATGTAGTGGAAATCGCCATCCGTCACTGACCGAATCGGATACGGCGGTCCCTCGGGAATATTGTTGTGCGAACCGTAGGCAAACTTCCGGTGCTCGTCCGTTTCGCCCTTCAAGACGCCGAGAAAGCTCGATCCATCAAATTGACCATCAACAGCTTCCGCCCCCGCGGCATCGAGAAGCGTCGGCAAGACATCGGCATACTGCACGAGCGCGTCGGTCCGTTTGCCGGTCGGCGTCACGCCCGGCCAATGGGCGATCAAAGCCGTGTGCACACCGGTGTCAAAGTTCGTCCACTTGCAGCCGGGAAATTGCGAGCCTTGCTCGGAAGTGAACATCACCAACGTGCCGTCCGCCTTCCCCGTCTTTTCTAACATGGCCAGAATTTCACCGATCTGTGAATCCATATACGTGATCTCCGCAAGGTAACTCGCGAAGTCCTGTCGCGTGCGAGGCGTGTCGGCGAGATTCGGCGGAAGCTTCAACTTGTCCTGCGGATATTGTGAAGCGTCGCCCATGGTCCAAGGCACGTGAGGCTCGACGAGCGCGATGACCAAAGCGAACGGGTCATCGCTACGTGTGATAAATTTCTCGGAGGGCGTGAGATCGTGAGCTTCTGTTTCGATCCGCACACAGTTTTTATCAAACCCCGCGACCGTCTCAAACGGATAAGCCTTCAATGGCCTGACATGAACTTTCCCGGCGAGCCCGACGCGATACCCGAGATCGCCAAGATGATGCGGCATGCTCGTCACCGTCGGAAGACTTCCCGAGTGATTCCACGCGCAACCATTGCTCATCGGATAGAGCCCTGAATACAATTCCGACCGACAAGGCTGGCACATGGCCGTCGCGAGATAGGCTTTGTTGAAGACGAGGCCCTTGCTGGCGAGCTTCTCGAGATGCGGCGTCTTCGCGTTCTTGCCGCCATAGACCGGGAGGTCGTTGTAAGTGCAATCGTCACCGATAATGATGAGGACGTTTGGCTTCTCAGCAGCGCCGAGGCTGGAGCAAAGAGCGAAGAGCGAAGAGCAGAAAGCGAGGAATAAAGGACGCGGGAATTTCATATCGAGGGGAAATCTAATGGATTTAGGGAATCAGGGGAATGCCGAAGTTTGGGAAATTCATCACTTCCCGTTAGAATTTGAAAGATCGAGTATGATCCAAAAACCACGAAAGACGCGAAAGTCCGCGAAAGAGTTCTGATCGTTTCGTTTCCGCGCATTTTCGCGTCTTTTGCGTTCCATCTACTCCTCATGTC
>JBCCWV010000291.1:0-4151 GCA_039192745.1 Verrucomicrobiota bacterium
ACGTCTAGTGTGTTGCGGAACGATTAAACCACAATTGAATCGAATTGAACTGCCTAGCTTTTTGAATCGGTTTTTCTTGCTATGCCTGCCCACAAAAAGAATCCAGCCGCAGCGATGATCATGAAGAGGGAGTAGAATTGGCCCTTGGTCAGAAAGTCGAAGATACCCGGCCCGAATCCGCTTTCAGCCTCCCGAAAACGTTCGCCGAGGATACGGAAAATAGCGTAGCCACCGAAGAAGATGCCGGTGAGGAAGCCGTTGGGCGCGCGTTTCCAAAGTAATCGAACGACAAGAAGAATGAGGAAAAGAGACAGGCCTTCCATCAGCCCTTGGTAAACTTGTGAGGGGTGCCGGGGTGAGAGCAATTCGGCCATGATCTCGCGGACGGGGCCTTCGTCACGACTGGCGGCGATGACAGTCTCGATGACTTGGGAGTTGTCCATGCCTGAGGTGTCGATTCCTTCGGTCGAGCGAAAGAGGATCTCGCGATGGACGTCAGGGTCGAGGTTATTTTCCCGAAGCTCCGTTGGGAACTGTACGGCCCACGGGACCTCGGCCTTTCTCCCGTAGAGTTCGCCGTTGATGAAGTTGGCCATGCGACCGAAGAAGATTCCCAACGGAGCCGTGACGACGAGGTTGTCCCCGAGGGCGGTCCAGCTCATTTTGTGGAGCCGGGCATAGACGAGGAGGAATATCGCAAGCCCAGCAATCCCACCATGACTCGCCATGCCGCCCTTCGTGAACTGGAAAAACATCAGGGGATTCTTGAGAAAGTTCTCCGTGTCGTAGAGCAGCATGTAGCCGAGCCGACCGCCGAGAAGCACGCCGAAAAGCGCGGCGTAAGTGACGAAATCCGTCAGTTTCTCCTCGGGCAGGGCGAAGTAGTCCCACCGGATGAGCATGCGGAGAATCCACCACCCGACAAAGAATGCCGCGACGTAGGAGAGACCATACCAGCGGAGGGCGATGGAATCGGTGACCTGGAAAATGATCGGATTCAGGTCGTGGACGTAATAGGCGAGCGGCACTTGCATTAGTGAAGCAGAGGCGACCGTCTTCGCAAGAGCCGGGAATTGACAGTTCCGTGAAAGGACGGATGGTCGCCGCCGATGAGCGAAGAAACGATTTTAGTTACGGGCGGAGCCGGATATATCGGCTCACACACAGTGCGCATGCTTGCGGAAGAGGCGGGGCGGAAAGTCGTCGTGCTCGACAATCTCGTCTATGGCCACCGCGAGGCCATTATTTCGGACGGCGTGGAACTCGTGGAAGGGGATATGGCGAACGAGGAATTGGTCGAGTCACTTTTTGCAAAGCATCAGTTCAGTGCCGTGGTCCACTTTGCCGCCTACGCCTATGTCGGCGAGTCGGTGACGGACCCGGTGAAGTATTACCGGAACAACACCGCGGCGCCGCTCGTTATCATCGATGCGATGCAACGCCATGGTTGTTCGAATTTCATCTTCTCCTCGACCTGCGCGTCGTATGGAAATCCGGTCCGCATTCCGATGGATGAAACCCACCCGCAGGATCCGATCAATCCCTACGGGAAGAGCAAATGGTTCCTTGAGCAGATTCTTCAAGACTGCGAGCGTGGGTTTGGTTTGAAGAGCGTGCGGCTGCGATACTTCAACGCGAGTGGATGCTCACCTGACGGGTTGCTAGGCGAGGACCATGATCCGGAAACGCATCTGATACCGCTTGTCCTCGAATCGATTCTTGGGAGGCGAGAAAAAATCACCGTTTTCGGCACCGATTACCCGACTCCTGATGGGAGCTGCGTCCGTGATTACATTCACATTCTCGATCTCGCCCGCGCGCACCTCAGCGCTCTCGGTTATCTCGAAAAAGGCGGTGATTCTGTCAGCGTGAACCTTGGGACCGGGAAGGGCGTTTCTGTGAAGGAGATTATCTCCATCGCCGAGGACGTCACCGGAAAGAAGGCGCCCGTCGAGTATGGCGAGCGTCGCGAAGGAGATCCTCCGGAACTCGTGGCGGATCCATCGCTTGCCAAAGAGGTGCTTGGCTGGGAAGCCGAATACAAAGACGTTCGCGAAACGATTGAAACTGCCTGGGCGTGGGTCAATGGCCCGAAGGGTGGGCGATTTTAAATGAGAGCGAGCGTTTTGATGTCCGTTTAGACTTCGATGATTTGGTCATCGGCGATGACGAAGACCCGGTCGTTCTGTAATCGATCGATGGGATGTCCGCCGGTGAAATGTCCGAAAGCAGGAAGCACGGCGAAGTTTTCCGTAAAATGAAAACAAGGCAGCCGGAGGGAAGCAGATCGCTTCTTCGCACGAGTGCAGAACACGGGGTGGAGATGTCCGGCGATGACGTAGCCATCATCGTTGGGAGTTGGGTCGTGTTGGAAAACGAAGGGCGGTATAATTAATTGTGACGGGTGGATGTCGATTCGCCATTGAGCGGGGAACTTCGGAACCTGCCGGTCATGGTTTCCCAACGTGAGTTGAATGGAGAGGTCGGGATATTGGTCCCGCCATGCGGTCACTTCGTGGGTAACATCGTTCGTCAAACTTGAGCGAGCGTGAAGGAGATCGCCGGTGATGATCAATTGGCGGGACTTCGTCCGTTCAAGGAGATTTGAAAGTTTGGCGAGATCTCCCTGCATACCGCCATCAGGAACGGGAAATCCTGCCTTCCTGAAGCTTGCTTCCTTGCCGAAATGCAGATCCGTAACCGTCAGAATCTCGGCTTTCGGCCAAAACAGGGCGCCGAAGGGGTGGAGATGGACTTTCTCGCCGACCAGCTCTGTGGCTAGAAAGTCCGGTATTTGGATCGCTGGCATGGGGGCGACATGCCCGAAATCGCCCGAAATGGCCAATGATTTCCGAGGATTGTTGAAGTGATAGGGCAATGAAGGAAAAATCTTCCATTATTATGAAAATTATGGAAGGTTTAGCGACTCGTGCCTAACCTTACCTTTCCCCATCGTCTCCAAACCGCTTTATCGATTTTAGAGTCGCCGTCCACCGAGGATGGTTGGCTTGAGGAATTGATGAGCCTCGTCGTCGCCGAAGCCGCTGGATTCTACGGATCCATCTCGGTGAGTGAAAAAAGCGGCCGGATCCACATTCGGGCGCTCCATGGCGAGGGCTGGGATTCGGCGAGAACTGGAATCTTGAAAATGGCGTTCGAGGGCGCTCGGGGGATTCTCGACAGCGGTGAAACGGGTGTCCTGTACGTCAAGGACGCGACAAGCGATTCCAGCTTTGTGGAGATGTTTGAAGGAACGGGAAGCGAGCTTTTCCTCGCGATCGGAAATGAAGAAAATGGGGTTGGTCTTTTGCAAGTCGGTTCCTCCGAGGAAGGGGCCTTTGATGAAGAACTCGTCGAACGCTTGCGCGCGTTGGCCGGTGTGGTTTCGTTAGGATTGAGCCAGGAAGCGGAGAGGCAGCGGCATTTGCAGGCGAGGCGCAATTTGTTGCGTGCGGAACGAGATGCGTGGGCTTCGAAAGTGCTCAGGGGAATCGCCCACGAAATCAATTCGCCACTGACCGGCATTCTCGGGCAATGCTCGATTCTGGGATCTGAGTTTGGTAGCCCGGAGACGCGTGCCATGGTTCAGCAAATGCAGAAGAGCATTGAGCGGACGGGGCGGTTTGTCAGCAAGCTCAATGGCTACGGTGTGACGCTGCGCGATGGCGTGGACATGGATTCGGAAGAAGAGGAAGTGGGCTCGGTGCTGGGAGATTTCATTCGCGGGATGTCCGGCGAGTTGGCGCAGGACGGTATTACATTGGAGAACGGCCTGACGAGCGGCCTCCCGGCGGTGCGCTTTGGACGCGGAAAGCTGGAGAGAATTCTCGGCAATCTGATCGACAACTCGGCCCGGGCAGTGAAGGAAGCGCACGGTCGAAAAGGTGGACACATCAAGATCGAGTCCGCCTTTCCCCGCACAGGAATCATTCGGATCGCCGTTCATGACAACGGCTGCGGAATGGACGCAAAGGAATCACACTCGGCGTGTGAGCCGTTTTTCAAGGGTGGAAAGGGAGTGGTTCCGCATCGAGGAATGGGCCTCTGGCTGGCCCGCGAAACCCTCCGCGAACAGGAGGGGCCCAGCTGGTGCGAGCGCCAACAGGATGTAGGGACATCGGTCTTCATCGTATTGCCGGTGGCATCCAGTG
>JBCCWV010000292.1:0-4128 GCA_039192745.1 Verrucomicrobiota bacterium
CGATTACGAGATGTTCTCCGACACGCTCGATGACGAGCACTTCCCGCGTGGTGGAAACTGGATCATGGTCGGGCCGACCGGTCCACGCCGCTTGCGCATGGCCGTGGAGCATCTTGCCAATCATCGGGGTGGAAGTTGCTATTTCGTCGACCTCGATCCCCGATGGGTGAAGAAACTCATCGTGCGGAAGCAGATCGACGAAGTGGAGCGCTATCAGAAGCACGTCGTTGATCAAGCCGTCGAGATCATCAAACACCGGAACATTTCCTGCATGTTTACGACTCCGAAGATTCTCGAGGCAATCGGCGAGCGCATTTCCGTCCCCGGGCAGGGGATTAAAGGCATTTTCTGCGGAGGGACGACCATGAAGCCGCAGGATGTGCGATTCTGGTGCGAAGAGGTTCTCGAAGGAAAGACACAGCTCGTTCCGACCTACGGGAACACGCTCATGGGGCTCGCTTGCAGTGTCCCGTTGGATGAAACTTACAGCGTGACCTACTACGCGCCGCAACCGCGCGCCGCTCTCCGTGTCGTCGTCGCTGATGATACCAGCAAAACGGTCGATTACGGCGAATACGGTCGAGTTGAACTAACGACGCTGACGAAGGAATTTTTCATGCCGCGATTCCTCGAACGAGACGAGGCGATTCGACGAAAACCGGCCGGAAAATATGCATGGGACGGTGTGGGCGATGTCCGGCCTTTTGGGGCAATGGAGAAGAAGGTTGTAGAAGGAGTTTATTAAGTCATGAGCACGCCAACCATTACCCTGCTTCGACAAGGCGAGTATTACCAGAGCCTCGACGAACAACATGTCGTCAAACTCGGCAGTGACAGCAATGCCGCAACGGTGACGTTCGCCAACTCCGGATTGATCAAACGAGACTTGGCCAAACTTGGTGAGGCACGCGAGCAGCTGAAAAAGTTCAAAGCTGCGGATCTGCTGGATATCACCTTGAAGGCCGCGGACTACTTTTTGGAAGAGACGTTGCCCGTCGGGGCGGAGGAGATTCCACAGTCTCCCGAAGATTATGTTCAGTCGCTGGCGGCAACCAGCGGGCTGCCTCATGCGCTCATCCGTATGAACATGAAGCGTCTGCACAACGTCTTCCGTCAGGTGCCGACGATCTTTAAAGGTCTATCCCGCGGGCTCGATCCGGCGGTCCTTGATTCGGGCTTTTACGACCAGCACGGGGTGCGAGTCAGTTTTACGCCCACCGCCAATGCCCTCGGCGTGGTCCTTCCAAGTAACTCGCCAGCCGTGAACGCGCTGTGGATACCGGCGATCGCCATGAAAACGCCCGTTGTTCTCAAGCCCGGCCGCGAAGAGCCGTGGACTCCTTGGCGTGTCATTCAGGCGTTCATTAAGGCCGGTGCCCCGAAGGAAGCATTTAGTTTTTATCCCGCCGACCACGAAGGATCGACCGCCATCATTCGTCGGTGTGACCGAGTCATGCTCTTTGGAGGTGACTCGACGGTGGCCCAGTATGAAAACGATCCCACCGTGGAAGTGCACGGAGCGGGACGAAGCAAGATTCTGATCGGCGAAGACAAGATCGATCAGTGGAAAGACTATCTGGACATCATGGTTCACTCAATCTCGGCCAATAGCGGTCGGAGCTGCATCAATGCCTCGTGCGTGGTCGTTCCGCGTCACGGCGACGAAATCGCAAAGGCACTGGCTGAGCGACTCGTCGATATGGTTCCTCGGGATGCCGAAGATCCGGACGCGAATTTGTCCGGTTTCGCGAACCCGAAAATGGCCGAATGGATCAACGGTGCCATCGAGGATGGTTTGGAGGAGGGCGGAGCGAAAGATGTCAGCCTCGAACTAAGAGGGACGCCGCGTTACCAGGAAAAGGGCGGAATGCACTACATGGTGCCGACGATCACTCGTTGTGACTCGATTGATCATTCGATCGGCAACACGGAGTTTCTTTTTCCCTACGCGAGTGTGATCGAGATGCCGCAGTCCGAGATGCTCGGCAGCATCGGTAAATCGTTGGCTGTTGCTGCGATTTCCGATGACCAGCCATGGCTCAATCAATTGATCGTCGCGCCCTTTATCGAGCGATTGAACATTGGCGCCATGGCCACCAATCACGTCGAATGGGACCAACCCCACGAGGGCAATCTCTTCGAATTCCTCTACCAACGCCGTTCCATCCAAGTCGCCGAAGAAGCCGCCGCGTGACCTCCGAGCTCTCGATTTCCGCACTGACAGAGAGCTTCGGTGCGCCCGAAGACGTGCGGAGTTTCGCGCACACGCCGGGGACGGGAATCGTCTTTGGGGTGGGTGAAATCGTTCGGTTGTCGGAGCTTTGTAAGAAACACGGCGGCTCGCGAATCCTCATCGTGAGCGATCCCGGGATCGCAAAAGCGGGCCACTCTGCCCGAGTGAAATCGCTAATCGAGGATTCCGGATTGTTCGCTGCGGTTTTTGATGACGTGCGGGAGAATCCGACAACGGAGGATGTGAGGTTGTGTGTGCAGGCAGCGCAAGAGAATGAAATCGATTTCATTGTCGGTCTCGGAGGCGGAAGCAGTCTCGATACGGCGAAAGGGTGCAACTTCATCCTCACGAATGGTGGTCACATGCGGGACTACTGGGGGGTTGGCAAAGCGGAGAAGCCGATGCTTCCTTTCATTGCCGTGCCGACGACAGCCGGAACCGGAAGTGAGTGCCAGAGTTTCGCTCTGATTGCTGACAGTGAGACGCACATGAAGATGGCTTGCGGCGACAAAAAGGCGGCGGCGAAGGCGGCGATTCTTGATCCCGAACTCACTCTCACCCAACCGCGATCAGTGACGGTGCACACCGGTATGGATGCCATCACGCATGCGGTGGAAACCGCGGTGACAAAGAAGCGGACCGAAACCTCTTTTGCCTACTCGAAGCTGGCTTTTTCCCTTCTGAATGAGGGCTTTGAAAGTGTTTTGCAGTCCCCGGACGAGCTTGTAGGCCGCGCGCAGATGCTGCTTGGCGCTGCTTACGCGGGAACGGCGATCGAGAACAGCATGCTTGGCGCCGCTCACTCTTGCGCCAACCCGCTGACTGCGAAGTTTGGAATCGTCCACGGTGAGGCTGTTGGAGTAATGATGCCTCAGGTCGTGCGTTTCAATGCAGAGGATGAGGAAGTCGCCTCGATTTACGGCGAGCTTTTTGAGGGCCATCTCGCGGCACGACTCGAAGAACTATTGGTGCGCGCAGCCATGCCGCTCAGTCTTTCCGATTACTCAATTTCGGCGGATAGCCTCGATGAACTCGCAGAAGCGGCTTCGAAGCAATGGACGGCGCAATTCAATCCACGCGAGGTGGATGTCGCATCTCTGAGAGCGCTCTACCAAAGCGCTATGAGTGTCGGGTGATTCGGTTCGGAATATCGAGGCAGGAACTTGGATGGAATAAATTCTTTATCGACGCTTCCCATAGCTGATGAAGCCATTCTTTCTTTCCTTGTTTCTAATTCCGGTCTTCCCTTTCGCTCTTGTCGCCGATACGGCGACTCAACGGAAGGCGCATTATAACTTAGAATCGTCGGTCGCGATCGGTGGCTATGATCCGGTCGCGTATTTTTACGGTGGAGCGAAGAAGGGGAGTTCCAAGATCAAGCACGCCCATGACGGGGTGACCTACTATTTTGCTTCAGATTCGAACAGAAAGAAGTTCATTGAGTCGCCGGACAAGTATGAACCGGAATATGGCGGTTGGTGTGCCTATGCCATGGCGGTGGATGGGTCGAAAGTGAAGATCAATCCGCAGCGGTATAAAATAGTGGGCGGCAAGCTCTACCTTTTCTACGACGCGTTTCCCGGCGGAAATACGCTCAAGAAATGGAACAAAAAATCCGATTCCTCGCAAATCCAGACGGCTGATGAATTCTGGAAAAAGAAATTAAAGTGATCAGCGGGAATTTGTTACGCCATCGTGGATGGGAATACTTCCAGCGCAACTTATATTGCGAATGTAAAAGTGACCAAAGCCCGACCCTTACAACCGTTCGTCCCTCAATCGTCTTCAGTCTCGGGAATGGGGGCTAGATCGTTGTTTTCAGCAAAGACATTGTATGCCTTTATCCCAACCTTGTCGTACCCGGAACGATTGTAGTGAATGTTGTCGGAGTTGAA
>JBCCWV010000293.1:0-4109 GCA_039192745.1 Verrucomicrobiota bacterium
CGCAACGACTACCGCTTGCCTCTGACCAGTTGACTGGCCATGTCGTCGATAGCCGGAAGCTGGCTGTTGAGTTTTTTCAGGGCTTCCGCGTATTCAGGATTTTCGGCTTCGTTTTTCCACTCGTGGGGATCTTTTTGCCGGTCATAGAACTCCTGCTGTCCGTCCTTGTAGCGAATGTAGCGGAACTGCTCGGTGCGGATGCTGGCATACTGATCGTAGAGATAACTGATGGCGGTGCTTTCCCAATCGACCGCGGGGTTCTTCAGGATGGGGACCAATGACTTGCCGTCCACGTGAGCCGGCCGCGCAATGCCGCAAAGATCCAGAAGCGTCGGGTAGAGGTCCTGTAGGGAAACACAACGCGTGGTGACGCCACCCGGCTTAGTCATGCCGGGAACCCGGAAAAGGAGCATGGAATTGGTGGCCTCTTCCCAAAGCGTTCCCTTCTGCCAGTGGTCCTTCTCGGCGAGGTGAAATCCGTGGTCAGAAATGAAGATGACGATGGTGTTGTCCTTGTGGGGGCTCTTTGCCAAGGCATCGAGGACGCGACCATGCTGCACATCCACGTAAGCGGTCGTGGCCAGGTAGGCCTGAACGGCGGATTTGTGCAGGCCGGCCTCGAGAACCGACTGCGTGAACTTCCGCTTTCCCCCGACCACGCCATCGCCAAGCGATGGAATGTCGTCAAAGTCATTGGGATTCAACGCCGGCGTCTTTACTTCCTCCATGGGAAACATGTCGAAGTATTTCTGCGGCACGAACCAGGCCATGTGCGGGTTGAACGTGCCGTAGGTCAGGAAGAAGGGTTTTTTATGGTCTTTCTCGAGGATGGCGATGGCCTTGTTCGCTCCGCCGGTATCGTTCATTTCTTCTTCGGGGAGGTGAATGACGCCCCAATCCTGTTCCCCCTTGCCGACAGATTGCACGGGAGCGTTGGGCGGGCGTGGGTCACGCTTGTGGCCTTCCTTGTCGTCCCAGACATCATTGCCGCGCCATCCATGGGTGATCTTCCCGTAGCCGTACATGGAGTAGCCCGCCTTCGCGAAAGTTTCGAAAAGAGACACGGCATCCTTCAGCGGTGCACTGGCAGCCACGTCCGTCTGGTTGTGGTAAACGCCGGATTTGTGGGGACTGACGCCGGACCACATGGCCGTGCGCGAGGGCACACAGAACGGCGAGGCCGTGTAGGCGTGCTTAAAGACCAAGCCGCTCTCGCCTAGTCTCTGGAGGTTGGGGGCAATCACCTTCCCGGAATACCGCTCCGGCTTTTCGAGGATCCACGTATTGAGATCATCGGCGATGAGAAGCAGGACATTCATGCGTTCCTCGGCGCCGACTGGTGGTCGTCCGCCCAAGAGCAGGAGACCGGTGAGACAAAGTGTTAGGAGTCTAGTAACGGCCTTCATCGTGTTGGAAAAAATCACTCCACGGAATCATCCACCACATAGTCGCCCGTCGCGTACTGCAGGGCCGGAATGAGAAACTTCAAAAACTTCTCATTCGACCAGGTTTTCTCGGCGTGCCCGAGAGACGAAAAGAAGACCCGTCCTTCGCCATGCTTCTTGACCCAGGCGATCGGCACGTAGTCCGTCTTGGGGGTTTTCACCGGTTTATCCGACTTCTCGATGTTCAAGGACATCAGCACACGCACCTTGTCCTTGGAGAATTTGTTGAACTCGTAGATCTCGTCATTGAACTGGAACTCCGGATCGTCAAAAACCCCCTTGATGAGACCATGCTCCGGCTCGTCCACCGTGATGGTCACCGTGTCCTTCGGCCCCCATGGGTGTCCGTTAAACGCCCCTCCCACCATGTCGATGTATTCCGGGATCTTCTTGTTGCAGTCCGTGGCCCCGTGCGTGCCCAGGAATCCGCCACCGTTCTCCACATACTGGACAAGGTTGTTGGCGAGGCGTCGGGCATTCGCCAGTTGCTTCTCCTGCTCTGCCTCGGGCAATTCCTTGAAAGCAGCTTTGGCGACGGGGCGGACAAACACATCACCGGTGGAATTCGGGAAGATGACGGCATCGAACTGCTCGAGCGCTTCCGGTTCGAAGTTGGCGAGATCGAGCGAAATCACCGATTCGTAAGCCCCGGTCTCGTCACCGAACATCTTGAGTATCTCCACCGCCGTTAACATCCCGTTACGGTGAGGACCCCACGAGATGCCGTAGATAAGAACCTTCCGCGCCTTCTCAGGCTCTACCTTAAGCGGAATCGACCCCACTATCTCCTTCGCACTCGCCACAAGCTCGGTGTTCGACTTGACGGGCTTGTCGAAACCTTCATTGAATTCCCGGATGAGGTCTTCACTCAATTCCGTCGCCCTCGAAGCGGCAAACGGAACGAAGAGCGCCATCAGAATAGAAGAGAGGGGAAAGATGTTTTTCATCGGAGTTTGGAATGGTAGAGCCACCGGGATAATGACACTGGCACGGTGATTACTTCCGGAAAATCTTCGGAATCTGTAGATGGAAAGTCCTCGCCTTCGCTGGACGGTAGTCCGGGAGTCGGTGGCCAGTCAGGAATAGCACTTACTCGAGCGGCTTTTCGGCTTGTGGAGCGATGAATTGGTCCTGATTAGGATTGGGGAAATGGCAGTAAAAGGAGCGTCGGTGCCCTCACCGACCACCATCATGACCGGCGAAGCCACACTGATTTTTCGGGAGCGCATGGATGTTTCTGGCGCCGCCTAAATGGAAATGCGGTTTCGCCTAAAGGTTGGACGGTCGGTGAGGGCACCGACGTTCCATTCGCGAAATCGACCTTCAGTAAATGCCATTCGTGTCTGACCCCTTCGACGCATACCTTCTCCGGATCATCTGATGGAGGAGATGCTGCCCACCGATACCGACGTCGATCCTGCCATCCTCATCGGAGAGTTCCACTTCGGGGCGATAGATCGTGGCTACTTCTGGTATGGTCTCGAGAGCGCGCGGGATCAGGCGGATCGTGCGATTGCCTTCCCGGAATACTATCGTGATGCCCTCAGGAATCGAAACATCGCGGGAGCGCAATGGTTTTCGTTCGCCCCCCAGCCCATTACGGGTCGGAAAGACGGGGAGGCCGCTCAGAACGGTCTCGTCGATATTGCGGAAAATCCGTACCCGGAAACCGTGCATGCGGCTCGGGAAGTGGGGAGGGAGCCTTATGGGGTTCGGTATGCGACTGAAAACTAGCGCTTCGGAGTTGAGCCACCGGTAGAATTGAGTAAAGAACAAAAGTGTTTGTATCGTGAAATATCCCCTCGAAAAGCTCGGTTGGAGAGACTTTCAGAGACTCGTAAACCAAATCACTGCTGAAATACTCGGGCAAACTTGTGAAATTTTTGCAGATGTAAACGATGGAGGGAGGGACGGTGCGTTTTACGGTGTTTGGGAAAAACAGGATTACGAAGACTTAGAGGGACCGTTCGTTGTCCAATGTAAATTCTCAGAGAAGGGCAATAATTTGGTTCCAAGTGGCGTCTCTGAAGAGATTGAAAAAGCAGTCGCCCTAGCGGAGCGAGATCTCGCGAAAAGTTATATCCTGATTACAAATGCTCCTGTGACTGGCTCGTCCGCACAAGCCATCCGGAAGAGTTTCCTCGAAATTGAAGGTCTGTCTCAATTTCGAATCTTTGGCGCCGACTGGATATGTGAAAAGATTACGGAAAGTAAAAAACTTAGAGCACTTGTTCCTCGTCTCTATGGGCTTGGCGATCTAACCGAAATTCTCGACGAGCGGGTTTACGATCAGGGAAAAGCGATTCTTGAAACGATCAAAGATGACTTAGAAAGGTTTGTTCCCACCGAAGCTCATCAGGCCAGTGTACGCGCAATCCGCGGAGAAGGTTTTGTATTTCTTTTGGGTGATCCCGGAAGTGGAAAAACAACGATTGCACAGGCTTTATCACTCGCTGCTGCTGATACTTGGCAATGTCGGGTCGTAAAGCTTACGAGTGCAGAGGACTTCAAGAGGCATTGGAATCCAAGTGACCCACACCAGTTTTTTTGGGCTGACGATGTCTTCGGTCAACGCCAATACGAGAGGAATCGCTCTCAAACATGGAACCATCTATTCCCCCATCTTGAAGCTGCGATTAGGCGTGGTGCTAGAGTGATCTTTAC
>JBCCWV010000294.1:0-4085 GCA_039192745.1 Verrucomicrobiota bacterium
GGCGACTCCTCCAGCGGATCGGCTTCCATATCATAAAGGCGACCGTCGTAATAGAGTTTCCATCGTTGGTTGCGAGCCCAGTAGCCGTTGACTGGTCCGGCGCCCTTTCCGCCATTCTTGACGCCAAACTTGAAAGCAATGTCCCTGACCGGCGCTTCGGGATCACCGAGGAGTTGGCGATAAAAGGAACGACCGTCGAGTTTCATGGCCGGACGAGGGTTTTCGCCTGCGAGTTCAAGCGCGGTGGGTAGAAAATCAGCAAAGTCCACGAGATTGCCCGTGACCACACCCGTGGGTGCGGTGCCGGGCCAACTGACAATCATTGGGACGTGAGTTCCGCTGTCTAATGGGGATGACTTTCCACCTTCCAAATCACGACCGTTCGTGCGGTAGCGGAATCCTTTGGGCGTGCCATTGTCCCCCAGAAAAACGAGCAGCGTGCGTTCGCGCAAGGCCAGGGAATCGAGATAGTCGACAAGTTCGCCGACCATCGCGTCCATGTGTTCGATCATGGCGAAATACTTATCCTGATGGGAGGGTTTTTCGCCGAGATCGAATCCGGGAGGGACGTGGTAAGGGGCGTGAGGAAGGTGAATCGCGTAGTAGAGAAAGAAGGGCTGGTCTTTGTGGCGGGCGATAAAGTCGAAAGCGTATTTCTGGCAAACCTTCGGACCATAACCGCCCGGGACATCGACTTCTTCGCCGTTGATATCGATGCGTGGATTCTCGTAGTTATGAGAGAGTTTGGTATGATAGTATTCGTCGAAGCCGACATCCGGTGGCATGGCGCCCTTGTTGATATTTAGATGCCATTTTTCGACCTGGCAGGTGGCGTAACCGGCTTTTTTCAGCTTTGAAGCAATGTTTGTTTCACCCGGTGCAAGGTGGCCGCGTCCGACATAGTTGCGATGAGAATACTTTCCAGTGAGTAACTCGGTGCGTGACGGCATGCAAAGCGCCGGGGAATAGCAATGCGTGTAACGGATGCCTTCTGCTGCGAGCTTATCGAGAACGGGAGTCTGGACGGATTCACCGCCATAGCAGGAGAGAGCGGTCGCGCTGAGGTCGTCGGCGAGGAGGAGGATGAGATTCGTTTTTTCGGCGGCGGGGTTGTCGGTAACCAGTAATCCAGTGATCAGTAAAGTAAGGGCAAAAACAGACTTCATACGATGGACGCTGATTACAAATTACAGATCACTGATTACCGATAACTAATCACGTCAGAATATCCTTCACCACGTGCCCCTCAAGATCGGTGAGTCGGAAATCGCGGCCTTGGAAGCGATAAGTCAGTTTTTCATGCTCGATTCCAAGGAGGTGGAGAATGGTGGCGTTGAAGTCGTGGGTCGGGACAGGGTTCTCGGCGACGCGGAAGCTCCATTCGTCGCTTTGACCATAAGTTATCCCGGGTTTCACGCCGGCACCCGCCATCCACATCGTGAAACAGGCGCGATGGTGTTCGCGACCGAAGTTATCGGCGGTGAGCTTACCCTGGCAGAAGACGGTGCGACCGAATTCTCCGCCCCAGACGACCAATGTATCCTCAAGCATGCCTCGTTGCTTTAAGTCGGTGATAAGCGCAGTATTCGCGCGGTCGGTGTAGGCCGAGTATTTCTCGATTTCCTTGGGTAGGTTCGAATGTTGATCCCAGCCGCCTTGAAAAAGTTGGACAAAGCGGACTCCCCGTTCGGCAAGACGACGAGCCATGAGCGCATTGTAGGCGTAAGATCCGGGCTCTTTCACATCGGGGCCGTATAGGTCGAGAATGTGCTGAGGCTCGTCGGAAAAATCGGCAAGATCGGGGACACTCATCTGCATGCGCGCGGCCATTTCATACTGCGAGATGCGCGTTTCAATTTCGGGGTCGCCGACGCGGTCGGCGTGCATGCGGTTGAAGGCGGCGATGTCGCCGATCGTGCGCTGGCGAACCCGTGAAGTGATGCCTTCGGGATTGTTGAGGTATTGAACAAGGGAATCCCCGCTTCCGCCGATCTTGATGCCTTGGTGTTTAGAAGGGAGAAAGCCTGATCCCCAGTGGCGGTCGATGAGAAACGATCCGCCTTCTTTGGTGCGCAGGACGACGAAGGCAGGGAGATCGTCGTTCGTGCTGCCAAGTCCGTAAGCGGCCCATGAGCCGATGGTCGGTCGGCCGGCGATTTGATGGCCGGTTTGCAGATAAGTGATGGCCGCGTCGTGATCGACCTGCGTGGTCGTCATCGACTTAATGAAGCAGACGTCGTCGACGACTTTGGCAAACTCCGGAAAGAGTTCGCTGACCCATGCGCCGGACTTTCCGTGTTGTTGGAAACCCCAGCGCGAAGCGACGACGGGAAAGCTCGACTGGCCCGCGACCATGCCCGTAAATTTTGCGTCGCCCATGACCGACTTGGGCAGGTCCTTGCTGTCCCATTTTTCGAGGAGTGGTTTGTAATCGAAAAGATCGATTTGCGAAGGACCGCCGGCCTGGAAGAGGTAGATGACCCGTTTGGCTTTTGGGGCGAACTGCGGAAAACCCGCGACGCCCGGTGGGTTCGCTTTTTTCCGGGCGTTGCGTGCGGCGGTGGCGCTACCCGCGCCGAAAAGCTGGGAGAGCGCGGCCGTGGCGAGGATGTTTCCGGCGCCGTTCAGGACGGAGCGGCGGGTCAGACTGTTCGCGGCGATGTTCGGTTCCGTGATGTTCATGACTATTCCAAGGAAAGGGTGGCATCGAGGTTGAGGAGGACGTTGGCGAGAGCGGTCCACGCGAGGTCTTCTTCGCCTTCATACATTTCGTGATACTTCTTGAGCGTCCATCGCATGCGGGCGAGTTCGCGTTGGCTCGGTTCGCGGCCGGTGCAGGCTTGCCATGCCCAGACTAATTGCTCGTCCTCGCCACTTGCGCTTTCACGCATACGCTTGGCGAAATCCTCGGCGCTGGCGTGGAGATCGGGAGCATTGAGAGTGACGAGTGCCTGTAGCGGCGTGTTCGTTCGGCGGACGCGGACGTCGCATTGATTGCGATCAGCAACGTCGAAGACTGCGAGCATCGGGTGAGGAGCGTTTCTCTTCCAGAACGAATAGACCGTGCGGCGACGGTCGGATTTTTCGTATGGCAGCTTCACGATACGACCGTCCTTCGCGAGAACGTCATCAATGATGACTGGAGGTCCGCCCACGGTTTCGTCGAGGCGACCGCTGAGGGCGAGGGCCTGGTCGCGAACTGTGGAAACTGGAAGACGGTAGCGGGGGCCGCGCGCGAGTTGGCGGTTGTCAGGATCGAGGTTCCACGCTTCCTCTGACGTTCCCGAGTCCTGCCGGAATGTGCGGCTGGTGACGATCAACTTCACGAGTGCTTTGGTGTCCCAATCCAGACGAACGTATTCCGTGGCGAGCCAATCGAGCAGTTCCAAGTGCTCAGGCTCCGCGCACTGGATCCCAAAATTCTCGGGAGAGTCGACGAAACCTTTTCCCCAAAGCCATTGCCAAAGTCGGTTGACGGCGACGCGTGCGGTGAGCGGATGGCCGGGCTCCATGAGCCAGCGAGCGAGGTGCAGGCGGTCGGGGTTTTCCGCCGACATAGGTGGGAGCACTTCCGGCGTGCCCGAGTAGACGGCGTCGGTCATGACGTCGTAGGTGCCGTGCGGACGAATCCGCGTGGGTGCCATAGAGACTTCGCGCATCACCATGCTTGTCGGTGCTTTTGCGACAGCTGTCTCGAGCGCGTCTTCGGCGGCGAACTTCTTCCTTTGAAGTTCTTTGACGGGACCTGGAAGAGAATTGCTCTCGAGGAAGGCGAGTTCGAGTGTGCGGTTTTCCGTTGCGGTGCGCGATGCAGCGGGAATGGCGGCGATTTCTGCGGTGTCGCGTGCGTCGGCGAGCGAGGTTACTTCATCAACAGTAATTTCACGGTCGTAAAATCTGAGGTCGCGGAGTTGGCCCTTGAAGCCGGCGAGCAAAGGACTTCCGCCAAGGACAAGCGGCGCTTTCCCGGCGTTGCCTGCACTGTCGTTGGTCACTTCATGCGTGCAGATCATCGAGTCGTCGGATCCGTTGAGGGATGCGCTGTAGGCGAGTCCCTGCATGCGGCCGTCGCATCGGAAGGTCAC
>JBCCWV010000295.1:0-3914 GCA_039192745.1 Verrucomicrobiota bacterium
CGCGGAGGCGCTCGAAATCCTTGCCAAAGTCACCGAGAATCGTGATTTGCAGAATGCCGTCGCTGAGGAGTTAACTTCCTCTAAGCAAACGGTTTATGAGGCGCATCCGAAGGATCCCGAACTGATTGTCCAAGTTTCTCCGGACGGGGAAAGGACTCCGGGGCGGCTGGAAGGGCGAAAATTTGTGCCGGTGAGCTGAATCCAATCTGAAGAGAATATCAACTTGCCAGTGAGGAAATAAGTGTATTGTAAATGTATTAATTGTATCGAATAGATGAGCGCTGAACCTCTCATGATTGTGGTCGCTGGCTCCAATGGGGCCGGCAAAAGCACTTTTGTGGCGCGGTTTCTGGGGGAGGTCGATTTGCCCTTCATCAACGCCGATGAATTGGCAAAACAGGCGCTGGGCAGACCCGCGGAAACGAGGGAGGAAGCAGATGCGGCAGCAGCAAGGGCGCAGGAAATCCGCGACCTTCTGATTACAAGTCAGTCGTCTTTCATCACCGAAACGGTTCTTTCCGATCCTGTGGGCGCGAAGGTGGATTTTTTCGCGAGCTGCGAGCAATCCGGCTATCGCGTCGAGTTTATCTTCATCGGAATCGAGAATTCCAATCTCTCCCGGGCACGGGTGATGCAGCGGGTGGAAGACGGTGGGCATGATGTGCCGGATGAGAAAATAGACAGCCGGTTTCCAAGGACGTTGGAGAACCTGAAACGAGCCCTCACAAAGCTACAAAATATCCGGCTCTTTGACAACAGTTTCGCGAATGAACCCTACCGGCTTGTCGCTGAGGTCGAGGGTGGAGTGCTGGTAAAACTCTCGAAACGAGTTCCCCGTTGGGCTGCGGATATCGGACTTGAAACCTTGAAGAACTCCAACACGAAAATGATTCCATGAAAGTAGAAGACATTCTTAAAGAATTAGCCGCCGCGAAGAATGCTGCGAAGGAGAAAGGGAACTCGGATTTTGTGGGGAGGGTCTCCGCGCTTGCGACCTTGGTCGATGAGGTGGGAGGCGAGATCACCCTGGCGGAGATTTATGACGCGGTGTTTCCGGGGAAAGCAGTTCCAACGCAGCGAACGCAGTTCTCGAACTTTCGTACCGAGCTACAGCAATTCACCGAGGGTAATCTGATCTTGGTGAAGCCCGACAAACGGCGCGTTTCTCCGGAGGAGATCATTTGTTCGTTTGCCGAAGGGCGGACGCCGGAGGAGCGGTTTATGGAACTGGCTCGCAAGCAGACGGAAGGGCTTTCGAAGACGGAGGTGTCCACGCCGATTCTCGCGATGCCGGATGAACTCCGCATTTTCGTGAGTTTTGCCACGGAGGATCGGGAGCTGGTTTTTCCACTTTTGAAGGAACTGCGGAATTATTTGCGTGGTCCGGAACGGCGGCGGCCGGTGATCTGGAAATTCGATGAGATTGATTCCGCAAGTGGGCTTCTTCCCGGTGAGGATATCGGGGAGAAAATTGAGGAGGTGATGACGGGTCATCCACTGGGTCTTATGCTCGTTAGTCCGGCGTGGAGCGCGTCGAAGTTTATTCAAGACGTCGAGCGCCCGCACTACATGGGGGCAACGGCAAAGGGGCTGGCGTTTCCGATTCTCTTGAGTGGGGGCGATCAGGTGTTCCGACACGATAAGGAACTCGCGATGCACTATCTCTTTACGCGTGATGGGAAGCCCTTCGACGAAGTGATGGATGATCCGGCGGAACGGAACAAGTTTTTTGGCGAGCTTGTCTCAGCGATCGATTTACGGGTAGAGCGGGCGCTGCCGCAGGCGATTGATGCCAAAGAGAAGCAAGTGCAGATGGAAATGGCCCCCATCAAGGAGTTCTTCGAGAAAGAGACGAAGCGTGCCCGGGAATGTGAGCGGTTCGAATACATCCCGAACGAGGCCCAACGAGAGACGGCTGGCGGGAGTGCGGGGATCAAGCTGCTTGATGAGTTGTTGGTGAAGCTGAAAGATCCGAAATCTCCGGCATACATCGCGCTGCTCGGTGAAACAGGTTCGGGCAAAACCACGACGTGTCTCGAACTCGCGAATGCAGTTTTTGAAGATCCAGAAATTGATCGTCTCCCACTCTACTTTGACCTCCGGTTGTTGAATCAGTCGGGTCTGCTCGAACGTACGAAGACGCCGAATTTGGAAGAAATCCTGGAGGCATTGTTGCAGCGAACGAATGTCAAGAATCCTCCGAGTGTGTCGCAGGTGTTGGAGGCAGTCCAAAGGGATGAGGCGATCTTAATTTGGGACGGTCTCGATGAGATCCTCGTGGGTCTAACCTCTCTCCAAGGTTCCGCGTTTTACCGACAACTGCGGGACGTGCTTAATGGTTTTGAAGTGGATGAAGAGGGAGCGGGCACCTTGGTGTTTGCTTGCCGGACCCAGTACTTCCGTTCAGTGGAAGCAGAGAAATCCTTTTTGCGAAGCGACCAGCGTGACGGAGTGCAGGTGCATGATGAAGAGAGTCCGATTGATACGCGGAACTGGCTTCTTCCTTATCGTGTCCTCCCGTTCAATGAGTCCCAGATTCGTGCCTACCTCGAGGCCAATGTCCACGGGATCGATGTTGATCGTGCGTTCGATTTGATTCGCAGCATTCACGATTTGAAGGAACTGGCCTCGCAGCCCTATTTGCTTTCCATCATCCGAGAGGTTTTGCCAACGCTCGATCAAGATGTGGCGACAGGGCGGAAAATCCGATCGGTGGACCTCTATGGCAAGCTGGTAGACCGGTGGTTGACTCGCGATGAAGGGAAGCACCGGTTTTCCCAACATCACAAGCCACGCTTGATGGAACTCCTCGCGGCGGAGTTGTGGCGGGAAGGCGCTCGGACGTTAAGCGCTGAGCGAATTGAACGCTGGTTGGAGAGCACGCTCGTGCGAGATCCAGTCTGGAGAGAGGCTTATGGAAGCATTCTCAGCTCGGACGAGCGGGAGACCCTGCTCGAGGATTTTCGCACGGCGACCTTCCTCGGACGTTGGGATGGGGAGTCGTTTCGTTTCGTCCACACGTCCTTGCTGGAGTATTTCCTCGCCCGCTACTTGCTGGAGGCGTTGGATGCCGGAGAGGTGGAAGCGTGGAATCTTCCGGAACCGAGTGCGGAGACCTTCGATTTTTTGGTCGAGCTTTGTCAGATCCGGCGGGAAGAAAGTGTTGCTGCTGGAGGACGGATGGATGCGTCGTTGGTTGCTCTCTTGCAGAAGGCGATTCCGGGGAGAAGTCAGAATGCGCTGCGCTTCTACCTGACGCTTGCGGAGAACGGAGTTGAGGTGCCTGTGGTTGATGGTGCGGATTTCTCGGGCCTGGATCTGGAAGGTTGGCGGATCGCGGGGACGGCAGAACAACCCTTGTGCTTCCCGAACGCCCGATTTAACGGAGCGCGATTGAACGTTGCAAAGATGGAGCATTTGGAATGTCCAGAAGCCGACTTTTCGAGCGCCGATCTTCGTGGAAGCGAATGGCAGGAAGTAAATTTGATTGGGGGGACTTTCTCCGACGCGGAACTATTCGGCTCATTGTGGAGGAAATGCCATGAAGGTGAAGACTTGAGTGAGGCGACCCTCTCTGATGATAGTGCGACTTCCATTTTGCCGGTGGAAATCGAAGAACTGGAGGCGATTTCCAATGTTTCTTCCGTGAGTTCCGCACCTTGGGAGTCTTTATCAGCGATTGGTCACGCGGACTCGGTCGCGTCGTGCACATTCTCGCCGGATGGAAATCGCGTCCTCTCGGGATCGGACGACGGAACCCTGAAACTGTGGGAGGGGGGGGAGCGGGCGCTGCCTGCGCACCTTCGAGGGCCATACGAATGGGGTCTTGTCGTGCGCGTTCTCGCCGGAGGGAAACCACGTCCTCTCGGGGGCTTTCGACGGGACCCTGAAACTGTGGGAGGCGGGGAGCGGGC
>JBCCWV010000296.1:0-3860 GCA_039192745.1 Verrucomicrobiota bacterium
GGCGACGCATCCGCTTTTACAAAATATCCGCTGGGTTTGCCCGGAGCCCCGCTCACGCTACAGGAAATTCATGATTTTCTACCGCGAGAACAACAATCACATGCGCATTCTCTATGTATATCACGCCAGCCGGGACATCGAAGGTTTGGTAGAGGAAGACATTCGCGAATAAAGTTTCGGACCCATACTACTGAAAAAACCTGAAAGACATTTTGAGAAGTGTTCTCTACTTTTCCCGATAAGCTTCAATCACCACCCCATGACACCAATCACTTCCCCAGACGCTCCCGCTGCCATTGGGCCTTATTCCCATGCCGTCACTCACGGCGATCTCGTTTTTACTTCGGGTCAGATTCCCCTCGACCCGAAAACCGGCGAACTATGCGGCGACGATATTGAATCCCAGACTCAGCAGGTGCTCAAAAATCTGGAAGCGGTCCTTACCGCGGCCGGATCGTCGAAGTCCGGCGTTCTGAAAACCACGATCTTCTTGAAAGACCTCTCCGATTTTCAAACGGTGAACGGCATTTACGCGGAGTTTTTCGGCGATCACAAGCCGGCCCGCTCTACCGTTCAAGTGGCGAAACTCCCCCTCGACGTGCGAGTCGAGATTGAGTGCGTCGCCACCGTTAACCGATGAAAGAGGCGAGGCAGTAGCAAGCGGAGAAGAGGAAAGAAAACTGAGCGACGAGGAACATGTCGGCGATGCGCTTTTCCTGAGTCGGTGCGGCTTTTTCTTCGAGAAGAACGGCGGTGTTGAGAGTCATTTCGTTGTTCATGTTGTCATTTTATACTCACCATAATTATTCGCAACTCTTTTTCTCAAAATTATAGAGATTTTTTCAGGAATGATCGCAAATCTGATCGAAGAGGCCCATTTTCCCAGCAAAACCGGGGATTTTTCGTCTCAAAAATGGAAATTCCCGCAAATCGCTGATTGAAAATGGCAGTTGGACCCGTTTGGTCGGCATGATGCGCCTCCCTGGATTCTCAGGAAATTCCCGGTTTTGGTGGGCTGGCTACGCGGCTTGGCTCGTTTTGCTGAGTATTCTCAGTTCCATCACGGGCCCCGAGCCGGGCACGATGCCCAGGATTCCCGGTCTCGATAAAGTGGCCCACCTCGTTTACTTCGCGGGCGGCGCCTGTGCCCTCCACATTGCTTTTCGTCTCAGTTTTGCACGATTCCGCCACCCCGGCCCCGGGCTCGCCATCATCGTTGTCACAACCACCGCCATTTTTGGCGCCCTCGACGAATGGCATCAGTCTTTCACCCCTAGCCGGGCCGGGCTCGACGTCTGGGACTGGACCGCCGACGTCGCCGGTGCCTTCGTCGCCCTCTGGCTGGCTCCACGCATCTTCGATCTCCTGCCGCGCAAAGAGGAATTCCCCGCGAACGCCGCCCCCGCGTCTTGATCCCCTCCACGGTGCCCGGTATGTCTTAAACCAATGACCGAATCGGAAGCCTCCGACCGCGCCCGCGAACTCCGCACCGAGATCGAGCGCCATAATCGTCTCTATTACGAGCAAGCCGCGCCGGAGATCAGCGACCGCGAGTTCGACCTGCTCCTTCGCTCTCTGATCGATCTGGAAGCGGAATTCCCCTCCGTCGCAACTCCCGATTCCCCCACCGCGCGCGTCGGCGGAGCGCCGCTCGATCACTTCGAAACGGTCCAGCACCTCCAGCCGATGATGAGTCTGGACAACGCCTTCAACGAGAGCGAACTCGGCGACTTCTACAAGCGCCTGCAAAAAGGACTCGGCGAAGACAAGGTCCCAGTCACCATTGAACCCAAGATCGACGGCGTGGCCGTTTCACTCGTTTATCGCGACGGCATTCTTGAACGCGCCGCCACTCGCGGCGACGGCACCAGCGGCGACGACATCACGCAAAACGTGAAGACCATCGACAGCGTCCCTCTAAAACTCGGCGGCAACGCCCCGGCGCTTATCGAACTTCGCGGCGAGATCTACATGCCGAACGAGGGTTTCGCGAAATTGAACCAAGAACGCGACGAAGCCGGCCTGCCCGCCTACGTCAATCCCCGCAACACCGCCGCTGGCTCGCTTAAGCTTCTCGATCCCAAGGAAGTCGCCAAGCGCCCGCTCGATCTCATCGTCCATGGCTTTGGCGTGCTCGAAGGCGCGGAGGTCGAAAGTATGTCGGCGTTTTACCAGCTGCTCCCCACCTTCGGTGTCCTCCGCGCGGAGCACTTCTATGAACGCGACACGCTCGAAGGCACCGTCGAAGCGATCAGAGAGATCGACCAGAAGCGCCACGACCTCGCTTACGAAACCGATGGCGCCGTCGTGAAACTCGACAGCCGCGAATTGCAGGCCCAACTCGGATCGACCTCGAAAGCCCCCCGTTGGGCCATCGCTTTCAAATACCCTCCCGAGGAAAAAGCGACTCTCCTCAAAGCCATCACCATTCAGGTCGGTCGTACCGGCACACTCACACCCGTCGCCGAACTCGAACCTGTCTTTGTCTCTGGAACGACCGTCTCCCGCGCCACCTTGCACAACGAGGACGAGATTCAGCGCAAGGACGTCCGCGTCGGCGACACTGTCGTCGTGCAAAAGGCCGGCGAGATCATTCCCGCCGTTCTCCGCGTTGTCATGAGCGAGCGACCGGAAGGCACAGAGCCATTCCATCTCTTTCGTCACGTCGGCGGAAAATGTCCGGACTGTGAGGGTAAGATTCAAAAAGAAGAAGGTTTCGTCGCCTGGAGATGCATGGACAAAAACTGCCCGGCAAAGGTGGTGAACAAGATCAAACAATTCACTTCGCGAAAGGCCCTCGATATCGAGTCCATCGGCAGCGTCGTCGCCGAGGCTGTTGTGGCCCGAAACCTCGCCCAGTCGCCGCTCGATCTTTTTGAGATTCCCGAAGAAACGCTGGGCGTCCTCAACCTCGGGACCGACGACAAACCCCGGAAATTCGGCGAGAAGAACGCGGCAAAAACCGTCGAAGCCCTCGAACGCGCCAAAACCGCGCCACTCAACAAGTGGATCTTCGCCCTCGGCATCCCGCAAATCGGCGAAAGCGCCGCCCTTGAACTCGCGCGCCTTCACCAGGACTTCCAGGCCATCGCCGCTTCCCCGATTCTTGAATCCATCCGCGCCATCGCCACCCTCGAAGCCGAACAACGCCACGTCTCTCCGCGCAACAAGGACAACCCTCCCAAGGACGAGGCCGAAAAAGCGGAACGGCAGACGCGATATGATCAATTAAAGAACGAAATTGCGGAGAGGCGAGAATCAGTCGCCGAATACGAAGTCGCCTCCGAAGTCGGCCCCGTCGCCGCCACCAGCATCCTCGCCTTCTTTCAAAGCGAGGCTGGTGAAAAGACGCTCGAGCGTCTTAGCCAACTTGGCATCAACCCTTCGAACGACGTTTACGCCCCGACCCCCCCAAAAGTCGACGACGCCAACGCACCCTTCGCCGGCACCACCTGGGTCATCACCGGCACCCTCTCCCAACCCCGCGACCACTTCAAAGCCCTCATCCAGCAACACGGCGGCAAAGTCGCCGGCAGCGTGAGCAAAAACACCACCTACCTGTTGGCCGGAGAAAAAGCTGGTTCAAAGATGGCGAAGGCGGAGCAACTGGGCGTGGAGGTGGTGGATGAGGCGGCCTTCCAGAAAAAATTGGATTAGAAAATGGACTCTAAAAGCCCCAGAGCCATCAATCGACTCGCGAAAGCGGCCGGAATCGTCATTATTGCTTGGTTGATTCTTACAGGAGGCAGGCATCCTACGATTTGGAAAGGCTACGATATCGAGAGAATACAGATCGAGGCCCTATGGATGGACAAAACCAACGATGAGCCTCTAAAAAAGTATCAGACTCCAGGTAAAGA
>JBCCWV010000297.1:0-3670 GCA_039192745.1 Verrucomicrobiota bacterium
CATCGCAAAGTAGCGACCGATCACTGTCGCGATCTTGGCGCCCGAATTCGCGAGTTTATCCTGACAAGTTTCCAAATACCCCTTCCCTCCCGTCGGCGAAGTATCCCGCCCATCGGTGATCGCGTGCACGCAAATGTCCTCCACCCCCGCCGTCTTCGCCGCATCGGCGAGCGCCACCATGTGATCCTGATGACTGTGGACCCCGCCGTCGGAAATCAATCCGAGCAAATGCAACCGCGTCGACTTTGCTTTGGAAAAAGCGTCCTGCAAGACTTCGTTCCCCACGAGTTTTCCTTCTGCAATTGTCTTGTTAATCCGCGTCAGGTCTTGGTAAACGATCCGACCCGCTCCGAGGTTCAAATGCCCCACTTCGGAATTCCCCATCTGCCCATCCGGAAGACCCACGTCTTCTCCGGAAGCGCTGACCGTGCTCATCGGATATTTCGCGAAAAGAGAATCGTGAAACGGCGTATCCGCGAGGTGCGTGGCATCGCCGTTGGCTTCGGCTTGCGCCGCGCCGCCGGGGTTAATTCCCCAACCGTCGCGAATGATAAGAATAACTGGCTTTTTCGACATCGTCCCTATCCCATTCGCTCAAACCACACCCCAGTCAATGCCCGTCTGAATGGCCAATCCCGCTGGAAAACCTCACTGGGCCGCATTACTCTTCCCGCCATGCCATCAGGTGCTCCCCTCTTCCGCCCGATTTTCCTTCTCCTCGCCGTTCTTGCCGCCGTTTCCCATGGTGCGGAGCTGAAGAAACTCGCTGATTTCGAGGAAGCGGCGAAAGAGCATGCCGTCTCTCTTGTCCTCCCGGAATACCCCGGAACATCCGACGAAATCAAGGCAGCCGTCGATAAGGTCATCGAAGAGTTCACGGCCAGTGGCGATAAAATCGCCGGCCTCGATGAAGATGAGCTGTCTTTCGATACTGTCATCGCGCCCTTCGACCGGCTCTACAACGTCTACGCCCACAACATGAGTCCCGTGGGAATCGTCGAGAACACTTCCACGACGGAAGAACTTCGAACCGTGGCCACCGCAGAGTTCCAGCGCTTCCAGGAATTCTCCATCAGCTTCGATTACCGCGAGGACATCTACGAAAGCGTTCAGGCTTACGCCGAGAGCAATCCAACTCTTGAGGGCGTGGAGAAGCGACTTTTCGACAACGTTATGCGGGAGTTCCGTCGCAAAGGCTTCGAACTTCCTCCGGAAAAACGGGCTGCAGCGGAAAAGGTAAAGAAAGAAATTACCAAGCTGGCGACCGAGTTCGATCAGAATATCCGCGAGACCGAGACCATTGAGAAATTCACCAAGGCGGCCCTTGACGGGGTTCCCGAGGACTTCCTCGCTTCGTTAAAGACAGGGGACGACGAATATTCCTTCTCCGGAAAAATCGCCTCCCATTTCGTCAAGGTTCTCACACTCGCGAAGAACGAGGAAAGCAGGAAGCGGATGATTCACGCCCGCAGCCGACACGCCATGGAGGCAAACATCCCCGTCCTCACGGAAGTCATCAAGCTTCGCACCGACCTCGCCAACCTTCTCGGATACGCCAACTGGTCCGATTACAAGGTCGAAACGAGAATGGCCGGAAACGAAAAGACCGTCCGCGCCTTCCTTCAGGATCTCTACTCCGGTCTCCAGCCGAAATTTGAGGAGGAACTTGAGGAACTGAGAAAACTAAAGGTCGCGGATACCGGCGATCCGGAGGCGAAGATCAACAGTTGGGACACGTCCTTCTACGAAAACAAATTGCTGAACGAAAAGTTCGACATCGATCTTGAGGGACTGCGCGTCTATTTCCCCTACCAAGCCTGCCTCGATGGCATGTTCGCGATTTACGAAGAGGTCTTCGGAATCACCATCACGGAGATCGAGAACGAGAAGCCGTGGGCCCCGGAAGTCACTCTCCACGTCGTGACCGACACCGCTTCCGGAAAGCCTCTTGGCATTTTCTATCTCGACATGTTCCCACGACTTGGAAAATACAGCCACTTCGCCCAATTCGGGATCATACCCGGAAAGAAGCTCGACGACGGGGTCTATCAGCGACCTACGGTCGCGCTCATTTGCAATTTCCCTTCGCCCATCGGCGACAAGCCCTCCCTTCTTTCCTTTGATAACGTGGAGACTCTCTTCCACGAATTCGGCCACGCCATGCACAGCATCCTCACCGAGGCCGAATATGCGACGATGGCCGGCACGTCCGTCCCCCGAGACTTCGTCGAAGCTCCTTCGCAAGTGCTGGAATACTGGCTGGGGGACAAGCAGGTCCTCGATTTGTTCGCTGCCGATTACCGCGATCCTTCGAAGAAACTCCCTCAGGAAATCCTCGAGAACATGGAAGCCGCCGAACTCGCCACCATCGCCATTAGATATCGAGGCCAAATTGGATACGGGATGACTGACTTACTCCTTCATAGCTTCAATCACAGCATTCAGGTGCAGAACGTAGGCCGCATCGGGAACGACGTGCTCGCTCAATACTTCCTTGCGCGCCCTGAAGACACCGCCTACGTCGCCGGCTTCGGACACCTGATGGGATATGACTCCGGCTACTACGGCTACGCCTGGAGCGATGTCATTGCCGCCGACATGGCCAGTGTCTTTGAAAATGCTGAAGGCAAGTTCATGAACAAGGAACTGGGAATGCGCCTACGCGAAGAAGTCTTCTCGCAAGGCGACCAACGCGACGTCACTGAAAGCGTCGAAGCCTTCCTCGGACGCCCCCGAAGCATGGAACCGTTTTTGAAAATGCTGGGATTGGAGGCGAAGACCACCAAAGACTAAACGGACCAAGAAATGCGTGCCTTAAGATTTAGTTCTTTAGTCTTCGTGGGCCTAACCACGATCCTGTTGCTGTCGTCTTGCGGCGAGCGGGAGCAACGCGTCGACCGTGCCCTCCGGGACAAGATACTTCTAACGGCCAATGGAAGCGAACCGGCCGAACTCGATCCACACATCGTCACGGGCGACCCTGAAAACAACGTCATCACCTCCCTTCTCGAAGGGCTCATTTCCTATCACCTCGACGACGACTATGCGCCGGAACCCGGCGTTGCCGAGAGCTGGGAAAGCGAGAATAGCGGCCGCATCTGGACCTTCAAGCTGCGCAAGGATGCAAAGTGGTCGAATGGCGATCCAGTGACCGCTCATGATTTTGCCTGGTCGCATATGCGAGCCCTCGCCCCAGACCTCGCCAATGAGTTCGTCAAGATGCTCTACATCATCGACGGCGCGGAGGAATTCAACAAAGGCAAGACGGAAGACTTTTCCACCGTCGGGGTCGAAGCGATCGACGACCACACTTTGCGATACCGCCTGACCGGGCCAACACCTTACTTTCTCTCGATGCTGAAGCACTACAGCTTCTGGCCCGTACACCGGCCCACAATCGAAAAATACGGTCGATACGACGAACGTGCGACCGGATGGACAAGGCCCGGAAGATTTGTTGGAAATGGCCCCTTCGTTCTGGAGGACTGGAAATTCAAGGACCACATCAAGGTAAAGAAAAATCCCCACTACTGGGATGCAGACCGCGTGCGGCTCAACGGCATTCACTTCTTTGCCGTAGAGAACGTCACCACAGAGGAACGCATGTTCCGGAACGGGCAGGTCCACCTAACCAAGGAATGTGCTCTCAATAAGATCCCGTTTTACCGCG
>JBCCWV010000298.1:0-3643 GCA_039192745.1 Verrucomicrobiota bacterium
ACTCGACGGCGATCCCGTCGGCGTGAAGCAGGGAGGCGTTCTCGAACAGTTGCTCCGTGAGCTGCCAATCGCTTGTCTTCCGAAGCACCTTCCGGAATTGATCCACGTCGATGTGTCCGCACTTGATGTTGGCGATGGCATTCACATCAACGAGATGGAACTCCCTGAGGGTGTCTCCGCGCAAATGGCTGGCGAAATTCTCGTCGCAAGCGTTGCGGAATCCCGTGCGACGAAATCCGATGAAGCCGAAGACGAGGAAGCTGCTACCGCTGGAGGTGGAGAAGAAGCCTCTTCCGACGAGGCAGCGAAGGAAGGCGGCGAGGGCTGACCTTCGCCTTGCGTTGCTCCATGAACGCCGATGCCGTCGCCCTTCGATGCACCCCCGCGCCTCATCGCGGGTCTCGGCAATCCAGGCAAGAAGTACGAAGAGACCCGGCACAACGTCGGGTTTCTTGCTGTCGAGGAACTGGCGAAACAATTGCGCCTCGACTTCAAGCACGAGAAGAAATGGGACGCCGACGTCGCCCGCGAGGGAAGCGACTTCATTCTCGTCAAACCGCTCACCTACATGAACGACAGCGGGAAGGCCGTCGCCCGTGTCGCGAAATTCTTCAAGATCGAGCCCGCTGAAGTCATGGTCATCTACGACGAAATGGACCTCCCACTCGGTCGCCTCCGCCTTCGCCCACAGGGTTCTCCCGCCGGGCACAATGGCATGAAATCCGTCATCTCCTGCCTTGGCACCGACGTTGTTCCGCGGCTTCGGCTCGGCATCGGCAGCGCGGGTGGACAAGGCCGCGCCACCGGGCACGTCCTCGGAAAGTTTTCTTCTTCAGAGCAGGCCGACGTCGCCAAGATGATCGACAAAGCCGCCGATTGCACCCTCCACGCCGCGCGTCTCGGCGTCGAGTCCGCGATGAACCAGTTCAATACATCCCCGAAACCATCCGCCCCGAAAAAGGCGGAACCCAAAGTAGAGCCGTCCGCAAATGGACACCCTAGTCAGGAAAATCCTGACAAACCCACACCAGACAACGCATGAAAAGAAAATACGAAGGAGTCCTCGTCCTCAACACCGACGATCCCGCCGCACCGATCGATGAGATCGTGCAAAACGTCGGGCGCGAAATCGAAGCCGAAGGCGCCCAGCTCGATGAAATCGACAACCTTGGTCGCCGCGACTTCGCTTACGAGTCCAACCGCAAGAAGACCTCCGGCCACTACGTGAACTACGTCTTCGAAGCCGAACCTGAAGTCGTCGACAAAATCCAGACAAAACTCAAGCTCAACACCAACGTCCACCTGCAGCACTACCAGCGCGTGTAAAGTGGTTGCAGCTTCCAGCTGCACATCGCAGGGAGCGGAGGTCGGAGGTCAGTAATCAGAGGTCGGAAGTCAGTAGTCAGGATCGCTGGAACGCCCGTGTCCAATCGTCGGAAAGCGACTGCGTATTCTGGCCGGAGCGCTCTCGTCTTTAGGTGCGATTTCGAGTTGAGGAGACTTCACGATGTGACGGTTTATCGCTGTCTTTCCTTCGGATTTCGGGGATTCAAAATTCGGAATTCCACTCTGGCAAGAGTGGCCCCCTCCTGCTAGTCTGACTCCCATGGCCAACGTCAACAAAGTCATCCTCATCGGAAACCTCACCCGCGACCCGGAGTTCCGCTACACGCCCAAAGGTTCAGCTGTCGCGGAACTCGGACTTGCGGTTAACCGCTATTACACCACCGAAGGCGGCGAGAAGCGCGAGGAAACGACTTTCGTCGACATCACCCTCTGGGGCCGCCAAGCCGAACTCGCTCAGCAATATCTCAATAAAGGACGCCCGGTTTACATCGAGGGCCGCCTGCAAATGGACACCTGGCAAGACAAAAACACCGGCCAGCAGCGCAGCAAACTGAAAGTCGTTGGCGACACCATGCAATTCCTCGGTGGCCGCAACGATGGCGGCGGTGGAGGCGGCGGCGCACCACCTCAGCAGCGCCCGCAACAGCAGCCCCAGCAAAGTGCCCCCGCTCCGGCCAACAACGACGGCGCCCAGTTCGATACCGGCGAGGACGACGAGATCCCGTTTTAGGGAGATAGCGAAATTCGCTCGAAACAGGTCGGAAATTTTCCGAATTTAAGTTTTGCAATTTTCTGCAAATTTTAGTTAAATATCCTCACTAATTTCCTGAATTTGCGCGCCTACGCGCATATCCCTGCACAGCCCAAAACAACACAAGACCCCACCGATCGGCACTCATCAACCCCTTGGCCCGATCTACTCAGCCACCGCCTTCGGGCGGTGGTTTTTTTTGTCCCGATCACGAGCCCTTGAAAAAATTTAAAATCTTTTGGTATCCGCTCGCTCGATCTGATAAAACCCGCTCAAGCAATCGGATTTTATTTCCATGAAAAAAAGAATCTCCTCTCTCACCACGGCGGCCCTGACTTTGATCGCCGTTCAACTTCTCACCTTCAACACACATGCTGTCGGTGTCGTCTTACCCACCGAATTCAAACTCACGATCGGGGACCTCGGATTCCCGGGATATGATTCGGACATCGATGGATTCGGTTTGATCGTCAACGACTTCGATCTCGGAGTTCTCCGCCCTGACCTCGTCGGCATCACCGTCGATGTGACCACCACCAATGTGGGAGGCAACGCGAGGATCACGATTGGCGGATCGGATGGCACGATGAGGATTCGTCGAAGTTCTGCCGCAGTGACTTACGCCTTCAGCGGTCCGGTATCGTTCTACTTTGCCAGCGGTCAGAATGGAGCTTTCGACAGCGCCCGTGAACTTAGTTTCTTTCCCGGAGAGTTTGAAAGCTTCAGCGGATCCCCCGGGACTTTCACCCCTCTCAGCCCGACAACCTTCAACCCCAACCTGACCGTCAGCGGTGGCACCATCACGAACAACGGCGGGACGTCTCAGAATCAGGGATTTAACTACGGATTCACTTCGGGCACGCAGTTGACCTGGACCCACGGCGACGTCATTCCCGGTGGCATCAATGACACGTCGATACAGGCTTGGCTCGTGATTCCCGAGCCGACTGCCGGAACGATGATTCTCCTCGCGACTGTTTTAGGAGTGTTCCATCGCCGTCGGAAAGCCTGAGAAAATTTGTCTACATGGTCATGCAGATGACCAGAGTCTGGTGTTCAATTCCGCAGTGGTAATTGGGCTCCCGTTGACAGCGCGCGCTCGGACTGCGAGCTTTGAGAAGTTAAAGCACGAAAGCCATTCCTTATGACTACTCATTGCGGCAGAGCTGCCGTTCTTCTCGCCACCGTGACAATCTTCAGTTTGAGCGTCACACAATCTCTCACCGCCGTCTTCGATATGGGTCCGTCCGATCCCGGCTTGTTCGATGTTGTGACGAACGTGCCAACGGATCCAGACATTCCCGACGATGCGGATTTCGGCGGCGGCAGTCAATTCGTCCAGCTCAACGTCGCTGATGGGGGAACTGTCGGCAACAATGTGGAGGCACTTGCCAACGCCGAGATCAATATCAGCGGAGGAAGTGGGGGCACGTCCGTCGGTGCGAATGGGGGGGAGATGAACATCAGTGATGGTGTCGTCGGAGGGGGCCTTTCTGCGATCAACGGCGGAATGATCAGTATCACGGGAGGGACGGTCGGAAGCGC
>JBCCWV010000299.1:0-3600 GCA_039192745.1 Verrucomicrobiota bacterium
CAACGGCGACCCGCATCCATCGAACGCCCGTGCGACGATTCTCGATGACGAAAACGCCTGGTTCGGATTCGAACAGGAATATTTCCTCATGAAAGATGGCCGCGCCCTTGGCTGGCCCGAAGAAGGATACCCCGCTCCTCAGGGCACCTACTACACATCTGTCGGCTACAAGAACGTTGGCGATATCGCCCGCCAGATTGTCGAAGAGCATCTCGATCTCTGCCTCGAAGCAGGAATCAACCACGAAGGCATCAACGCCGAGGTTGCCAAAGGTCAGTGGGAATTCCAAATCTTCGGCAAGGGTTCCAAGAAAGCCGCCGACGAAATGTGGGTCGCCCGCTACATCCTTGAGCGCCTTTGCGAATCCTACGGCGTGGATGTCGAATACCATTGCAAGCCTTACAAAGGCGACTGGAACGGTTCCGGCATGCACTGCAACTTCTCGACCAATCACCTTCGTGAAGTTGGCGGCGAAGACTACTTCAAGGCGCTCATGGCCCAGTTCGAAAAGAACATGGACGAGCACATCGCCGCCTATGGTCCGGACAACGAACAGCGTCTGACCGGTCTGCACGAAACGCAGTCTATCGATACGTTTAGTTGGGGCATCGCTGACCGCGGCGCTTCCATTCGTGTCCCGCACAGCTTCCCGAAAAATGATTGGAAAGGCTATCTCGAAGACCGCCGACCCAATTCACAGGGTGATCCCTATGCGATTGCCTCACGCGTCCTCCAAACCGTCTCCGAAGTTCCAACGAGCTAAGGCGAACGGCGCTGACGCCAAAATACTTGTTCAAAACCCGTCCGGCGAAAGTCGGACGGGTTTTTTTGTCCGTAGATCGGGGATCCAAACGGAAGTCGGAGGTCGGTAGATTGTCGGAGAGTCGGTGCCCTCACTGACCATCAGGAATCCGGCGAAGCCACAAGTTCTCTTTGGAGCGGTCGGAAACGAAGCACAAAACGCCAGAGCGGTTAATTTGAAACTGTAGCCGGTAAGCGTTCGTCGCGAAGCGACGGTTTAACAGTATCCAAACACTTCAACGTCCGGTAGCTCTTCACCGAGTCGTGTGACCGGTCGCTGACGCGACGGGGATACTTTTGTCTCTTTCCCGTGGGTTTAAAACCCACGGCTAGCATGATCGGTCGCTGACGCGACGGTGGGCAAAATCATTGGGGCGCTCTACCGGCAGCTAAAGCGCCCCGGCTACAAGTTATGAGGTCGCTTTGCGACGCCTCCCCATAACAGCCACCCTCGGCTACAGTTTAGTTATATCCGCTCTAACTTACGGCTTCGCGGACGGGATGACGGTCGGTGAGGGCATCGACGTCCCAAATCCCGTGACACTGCCTAGAGATTGTTCGCTCGCCGGCGCCGGCTTTCCGTTTTGACGAATTGAGAAAACAGATTACTCCGCGGTCGCTGGTGCCGATGCAGCGCCAGTTGCCGTCGCTTCTGCTTTGCCGTCTTTGCCGCCTTCAGATTTACCTTTGCCCTTGTTCCCTTTCCTTTTGCCCTTCCCTTTTCCGGCGTTGGTACCGCTTTCTCCACTGACTTCGGGGGCCTCATCTTTGGCGTCCTCAACAACGGGAGCCTCTGGTTTTTCTTCGGCCTTGGAATCTTCCTTTGGAGCGTCTTCGGTAGCAGTCGGCGCAGGATCAGCAGGAGGCGTTGTGGAAGGAGTGGTTTCTGGTGTCGTCGCCGGAGCAGGCGCCGGCGTTACCGGGTCGCCTTTGACCATATCGAGCGCTCCAGCACCCGAATTCTGCTGCCGGGAAACCATCACGGAAAGCCCGCTGGCAACGATGAAGAAAATGACGGCAAGATAGACAGTGCCCTTTTGAAGGACGTTCGTCGTCTGCGCGCCGAGTGCCGTATTCATGGTTTCACCGCCAAGCGCGGCACCGAGTCCCTCTTGCTTCGGGCGCTGCATGAGAACGAGCAGCACCAGCAAAAGCGAAACAACGACCAGAATAACGGTAAAAAGTCCAATGAAGATAGAAAGCATGGGGCGCGGAATATGCGTTATTTGCCGGATTTTGCAATTTCCGGAGAGTTTTTGCGCAGGCTGCTTTCCGTTCTCAAAGGTTTGGGTGACACCAAGACTTCGAAACTTGGCGAATTTCCCAAGTATCCTCAGATGCCACAATTCGGGACAGTCTCACGCAGCGATCGGGTCATAGTGGAGCGCGATAATCTTGCCCTCAGGCAGGGCGAGTGACGCGTAAGTCCGCCCGGAATTGTCACTGAACTCGACTTCAAATACCCCCGCCTCGTGAATCTCAACGACAGTCCCGACTTGGCCCGCGATCATTCCTCGATCTGGAAGAGATTCCAGAAGCGCTACAACATCGAGAAGTTGGATGGTTTGGGTCATTCCTGTGAAAACTAAATCCTAACAAAACAGGTGGTCAATCGCGGTCTCACTTCGTTTTTCTTGATAATCCAACCCGTTCTTACGGTAGCGGAACCTAGCGGTCCGTCCATGGGTAAATCGACGGTAAACCTTTGTCCGAAATCGTCGCCTTCTCCGACTTCACATTCAACGGAGCAAATGCCGTCTAGAATCCGGGCGCGCAAATCGTCAGCATGATCCGCAGTAAATCCAAGCACGCTCTCGAAGACCCTCGCTTTGTGTTTCCCTCTCGGATGTTCAACAGCTAAGCAGTAGTCACGAAGTTTTGGCAAATCGATGATTGCTCGCTCGGCATTCGGCAGTTTCATCGACTTCTTCGCCGTCATTCCCAGAAGAATAACGTCCCCATGAAAACAAGCCACCCGATTTATGACGAGCCGCTCAGCGGGGAACCCTTAACGAGGCTGTCCGAGCTAGATTCACGCACTGTGCGCCAAAGCCAATGCGATCAATACCGCGTAGCTGGCGAGGTGGGCGATGCTGACGCTCCTGAATAGGCCTTGAATCCGCCATTGGGACGCTTTCCAGACCACGAATTCCAACAAAATCGACAGAACGAATGCGACGGCAAACGCAGCGATCAGGTATGTCTCAAAATCCGGCCCCGGCCCGAGGGTTTCGAACTGACGATCACCACTCCCAACAATCCGAGGTTCCAAGCCGGAAGGAAGCCAATTTGCCAAGGCGTCGCCCACGAACCAGGACAATAGATTCGCGACAAACACGATCGCGATAATCAGTGACCATCGAACTTCAGAATGTCGATGCCTCATCACCCCGATTTCCGCAGCCACTGCGCCGACCGCAGCGAGCGGAAAAAAATAGGCAATCATATACGGTCCCGAGAAAGCCGGGAAAATCACATTGGCCAAGATCGTCATCGCTTCGTCTTCCTTTACTCCTTAGCGAAAAACAAGATTCGCCAAAAAATCCCCTTGGCCTCAAGCTGAAAACCGAAAACTGACGCCACTCAAAACGTGAAATAGAAAACGGCGAATCCGGAGATTCGCCGCTTTGTGTTTTCTGGCGGCTGGGACCGTGAACGGAGCAGCCGCTGATTGGAGGTTTTGTTTAGCTTTGGTTTTGTCGTTGTTTTGGTTGGTAGCGGAAGTCGCCTTCGGGCTCAGAGCGTGGCTTTGAGCTTCGAGGACGGCGAGAACTTCACGGACTTGGATGCTGGAATGTC
>JBCCWV010000300.1:0-3512 GCA_039192745.1 Verrucomicrobiota bacterium
AAATCGCGCCGCGCCCGCCGTACTGAAGTCGCCGAATTGCGTGTAGTAGGGACCTTTCACATACTCGAGTTCTTCGACCAACTCGGGGATGAGGAAATTTATGTCCGCGTAACCTTGGCCATGCCCGTGCGTCCGGTTGTTGACGGGCATGCTGTCTACGAAGATCGCAAAGTCCGTGCCGTGGTCGAGGTTGAAGCCGCGGACAAAATACTGGTTCGCCTTTCCACCTCCGCTGTGCTGCGTGACGATCAATCCGGGAACAACTTCCAACAACTCGCCACGGCGAAGGAAGGGGCGCTCCGCCAGTTCCTCGGCACTCGCCTGCCCCTTCGAAGCGGAGGGCGCGACTCCCAAAAGATCCTCCGCTTTTCCGACCACGACGATCGTCTCCATCGTCGTCATCCCGGACTCGGGAATAGCATCAAAAGTCGTCGTGGGAATTGTCTCCATTACCTCCCCGGCTCCACCATCGCTGGCCGCAACCGTCGATGGCGCAACAGAAGGCGTTGCCTCTACGACCGGCATCTCTTCGAGCGTAAAGACGGGTAAATCGGTTTCTTCCTGGGCAGAGGCAAAAGGAGACAAAAGGACCAATGGCAGGAGCCAAGCCTGCCACCGGAAAAAAACCGGATTGTTCATAAATTGTGTCGAGTGGGGAGAGTGGAGAGGTCGGCGGTCGCGTCGGTTTGATTCACGCTTCCGTCTCTTAAACGGGATCGCACCGCGGAACCCACAGACATTTTTTCAATTTTCCGGGCCAGATTTTCTCAGGCCTCGCGATTCCACCAATCCAGCAACATCCGGCGCGCCCGATAGACCCGCCCTTCCACGGCCCGGAGAGTGCATCCCATGATCGCGGCGCATTCACGGTAGGCAAGGCCCTCGACACCAACCAACACCAGAGCCTCTCGAAGATCAGGCGGCAACTGGCTCAAGCCACGGGACAACTTGTTGAGGTCCTCCGCCAGCGTGAGCGATTCATCGGGGCAAGGACGGGGACACGCGCCGTCCACTTGGGAAGCGCTCGCGCTGAAGTCCGCACGCGCCACACGCTTTTGCGTCGAACGGGCACGCATTCTGTCCCGGCAAAGATTGAGAGCAATCCGGAAAAGCCACGTCGAGAAACGCGCTCGCGGCTTGTAACCGGGAAGCGCGTTGTAAGCCCGGACAAACGTATCTTGGCAAGCCTCACGGGCATCTTCTGAACAACCGAGTAACTGGTAACTAAAGGCGAACACGGCTTCTTCATGCCGCTCTACCAAAATGCGGAAACTATCCTGACAGCCATCCTTCGCATCGAGAATCAGACGCTTTTCAAAAACGTCAACATCCTCCCCCGCAACGGCCGCCATCCGCGGCGGAGCCGCTGAATCAATGGTCGTGGTGGTGGGTGATACTGTCATGGGTCCACTCAATCAAACGCGCGGCCTGCGCAGGGTCCAGATGCTCCTTCATCACAAAGAAATGATCCAGTGTTAATTCCTGAAGTTCGGCCTGAGCCTGGTTCACGCGCTCAAGTGCCTGCTTAAAATCGGACGCCTCCCGATCCCCCTGACCGAGCGCTTTCGCCAGAGCCTCCCCCCCGGCGCTCAGTTCCTTGAGAAGTCGCTTTCTGTCATCCTCAAACTTCTCTTCATAGGGCCCAAGCCGTGACCACTGGTCTTCGTTAATTTCCAACTGTTCATGCATCCAAGTATGCAAATCCATACCCTTGTAATCGTCCTGACGATTCAGCGCTTCGCCACGCTCGTGTTTCCATGTCACGAAGCGACCCGCAAGATACGCGGCAGTCGAAGAAAGGATGACGACCACCCCCATCCAAACCGCGAAACCTGCTGGCAAACGAGACCGCATGGCCAATTCAACGGATGACAAGAAACTCCTCGAAAACAGTCCCCGTCAGCGGCGGAGGCACCGAGATCACTTCTCGCTCGTGGTCATGAGCCACCGCTACGGAATATCCGATCCACGTGGAGATCAGCACCAAAGTCAGCGTGACCACACCGAGAAATTTCACGGGAAGAAGAATTCCACCATTGGACAGCCTCGAAATAACAGTATCCGCGACACCCCTGCCATTCTGGCCCTGCGAACGATCTCGCAGTTTTCCCAACATTCGGTTGAGTTCGGGTTCATCCATGGTGAACCACCCTTCCGGGCAATCGATGATTGTCAAAGGAATCGATGAACGGAAACTAAGAAAGGGGCGTTCCAGATTCGCCGGTCACGGGGAGTCCCCTTCTTTCGCCTCGCCGCTCTCCATCTGCCTCCTAAGCTCCGCCAGATCCGTCTCGATTCTTGTCAGCAACTCGATCGTTTCCGGATTTTCATGCTCACTTTCCGGGAACATCGAGAGTTCCTGCATCGTCGAAACAATGATGCCGATGAAAAGATTCAGAATCGTGAACGTCGCGATCATGATGAACGGCACGAAAAACGCCCACGCCCAGGGATGCACCTCCATGACTGGCCGCACGATGCCCATGGACCAGCTTTCCAGCGTCATGATTTGAAAGAGCGAGTAAAGACTCTTTCCAATGCTCCCGAACCAGTCGGGAAAATCCTCGGCAAACAAGTTCGTGGCCAGAACCGCCGCCGTGTAAAAGAACACCGCCATGACGGCAACAACACCACCGAGTCCGGGAATCGAATGCAAGAACGCCGCCACCACCTTCTTCAAAGACGGCACGACCGTGAGCAAGCGAAGCACACGCAAGACGCGCAGAGATCGCAGGACTGACAGGGAACCTGTTCCCGGCATGAGCGCGAAACTGATGACTATGGCGTCAAAACAATTCCAGCCGTTGCGGAAAAAATGAAATCGGTAGGCGAGAATCTTCGCCCCAATTTCGATCACGAAAATCACGAGACAAGCGAGGTCAATCGCATGCAGCAGCCCACCCCATTTCGCGACGATGCCCTTGTCGGTTTCCATGCCGAGCACCGCAGCATTCACTAGGATAAGGATAATAATGAAACGCTGGAATCCCTTTGATTCCACCTTCTTCGCCAGCGCATGCCGCCAGGGTGCGACACCTTCACGCGCGGTCAATTTGACCAAGTCTTCCTCGCTCATTGCGCGCGAACCTTCGCCAGAATTACGCTCCCGGCAAGACCCCGCGTGTCACGAGATTGTTCAGCCGACGAGTGACATCGACGACACCGTCGATCACCGCCTCGCGGTAAGTCCGTCCGTCAGTTGTATCGAGGCCGTGACCAGAGTCCATGTCCCGAAGGCCTTGCAACGCCGGATCCTCGTGATGGAACAGTTCGACAAAAACCATTTCAAGCTTGCCCGTGCGGGCACAAGCCGACATCAGCGCGCCGATCCAACCGTCGTCGGTCGAAAGGCAGCCGCGAGTCGTTTTTGAGGAAGCGTGAAACATGCTCAGTCCGCCCGCCGCCGCCATTTCGGCAATGACCGCTTCGTTTTCAGGAATAGTGAGGTCAGAATCTCCGCAGTGCGCTGCGTCGGTGAGCACTTGGAAAAACGACTGCCCCAGTCCTTCGTT
>JBCCWV010000301.1:0-3312 GCA_039192745.1 Verrucomicrobiota bacterium
CGTTTTCGATCTCGACCTCGCCGCGAATCGAGCCATCGCGTTTCGGCGCGCCGTTGGCTGTCGCGACGGGCTTGTTCCAGTTCTGAACGTCGAGAACCCCTTTTTCGCCGTAAATCGCCCGCGTGCTGCCCGCGCCGTGCTGGAGGTTGTTCGCGCTGGTGACGACGATGTTGTTTGGATAAACCCACGTCGCTTGGATTTGATCCGGAGCGGTAAATTCATGCTCGTCCTTCGGCGCGAACGCGCCGCCATGGCAGACGCAGGACTCGGGGAAACCGAGGTCGGCGATGAACTGAACCATGTCGAGAAAGTGGGCGCCCCATTGCGGAACCGGCCCCTGTGAAAATTCGTAGTAGCCATACCACGCGGAGTAAACATCGGCGCGGAACGGACGGTGGGGGCGGTCGCCGATGAACTCTTTCCAGTCGACGTCGGACTTTTTGATCTCCGGGTTCAGGTATTGAATCCAATAGGGCTTCGGCGAATTTCGAATTTCGTCGATGCGGGAAACACGGCCGAGAATTCCGGAACGGAAGTATTCTCGCGCTCCGCGAATCGAAGGAAGACTGCGGAGCTGCGTGCCGACTTGAATAATCGTGCCAGCGGCGTTGGCGGCATCGACGGAACGCACCAGCGGCTCCATTTCGATGGCCATGGGTTTCTCGATGTAAACATGTTTGCCTGCCCTTGCGGCCGCCTCGAGGTGAAAGCTATGGTGATGATCGGGAGAGGCGATCATCACGGCATCGACGTCGTCGAGCGCGAGAAGATCACCCGCGGACACGAACGACTTCGGCTCGCGACCAAACCACTCTTTCACTTTTGCTGACGCCTTCTCGCGGGCGATGAGGTTCGGGTCGGCGATGGCGACGATTTCAAAATTCGCGGCTTCCACATGACGGTAGATGCTGGGCATATGGGTTCCGCTGCCACGGCTTCCGCATCCGATTTGGCCGATGCGAATGCGATCATTGGCGCCGATAACGCGCTTCTGTTCCGCGGCGCTCAGCGAAGGGCCAAAGGTGGTGGCGGCGATTCCGGCGGCAGCGGAATTCTTGAGGAAATGTCGACGTGTCGAAACCGGGGGAGTTTTCATTCTCCAAATAGAACGAAAACCAGCCCGTCGGTCAAAAGGCAAATTCGTGGACTACTGCCTCGACCAACTGGGTTCGCTGATTTTTCCGTGCCGAAGGATCGTGGATTCCTTGCCGGATTGCTGGTTGCGGACGATGAGCGTTCCGCTGCGGGTAAAGGCGAGGTAGTTCGAGTCCGGCGACCACGTGGGATCTTCTCCTGAACCGAGGACGCTTGTTTTTCCGCTGGAGAGATCATGAACGGCGATGCGCATGGTTCCTCCTTGGCGGACGCAAAAAGCGATCTTCTTTCCGTCGGGCGACCAACTGGGTTCGACGCAATAGCCGTATCCCGTTCGTATCGCTCGGGGACTTCCGCCGCGCGAAGAGATCGTGTAAAGCTGCGGGCGTCCGCCGCTGTCGGAACTGTAAACAATCTTTGATCCGTCCGGCGACCATGACGGCGAGGTTTCAATGCCGGGAGTGTTTGTGAGTCTTTTGGCGCGACCTCCGCGCGTGGATGTCACGAAGATTTCGGGATTGCCCACGAAGCTCATTGTTAGGGCGAGTCGCGATCCGTCCGGAGCAATGGCGGCACCGCTGTTCGTGCCGGGGGAATCGATGATCTTTCGTCGTGCTCCGGAATTGGTGTTGATGAGATAGATGTCGGCGTAGCCGGAGTTGTAACCGGTGTGGGCGATTTGCGAGCCATCGGGGCTGATACCCGGCGAGACGTTGAGGCCGTTGTCCCGGGTGATTTGCCGGACGTTCGAGCCATCGGCGTTGCAGGTGTAGATCTCCTTTCGACCCGTGCGCGTGCTGACAAAGGCAATGGTGCCGGAGGCGGGTTGATCGCCGCCGAGCGCGCCAATGATGTCCCGCGCAAAGGCATGGGCGTTTTCCTTGAGACTGGAGTCGGAGTAAGTCTTTTGAAGCAGGGTGCCTCCACCGGGATCGAGGACTTTTGCCGAAAGAGAAGTGCCATCGATCTGGCCGCTGGCGACAAAAGCGCCGCGCGGGGAGGAGACGATGGAAACGAGTTCGGACGCCGCCAAATCGGAACGTAAAGTCTCGGTCGCTTGGTTTCCGAATTTTCCGAAGAGGCCTTTGACATGAACCTGAAAGGCACTGCTGCCTTCGATCACGATTTCCTTGTTTCGCGCCTGCGCCGAGAGTGTCGCGTGGATGGAGAGAAGACCTAGAATGAAGGCGAACCGTTTCATAGCTGGATTAATTCAGGGTGAATCGAATAGTGACGGAGTAGTTTCCTTTTTTGGCGAGGCCCGCTGGAAGGCGCTGAATCTGGCGAACGGCGCCGAGTGCATCATTCACGGAACCATCGAGATCGGCCAGTCCGCTGGGAGTGATGACGCGGGCACTGACAATCCGGCCGTCCGGAGCAATCGTGATGGCGGCGCGGGTGGATAAAGAGCGGTTACCAAAGGTTCCTTTCGGCTGGCGCCAGTGGCGATGGAACGCGCTTTGGATGATTTGATCATACCAATCGAAGTTCTCGACGACCCTTGCGGCGGAATTCGACGAGCCTGATGAATTGCTTGAACGGGAGCCTCCTGTTCCGGTTGAAGAAGACGATGAAGCGACTGGTTTTGCCGACGGCGTGGTTCCGGGCTTTTTGGAGGATGTCGTGGTAGGGGACGGTTTGGAGGGAGAAGGGGTGGACTTTTTCGCGCTCGCGACGGTGCGGGCGGGAGTGACCTTCTTGGCGGGTGTCGGCGCTGGCTTTGGAGCGGGTTTGCTGACCGTGCGAGGTTTTGTGGTGGATTTAACGACAGTTCGCTTAGGCGCCGCCTTGGCGACAGTTCGAGGCTTTGGCGTGGGCGCTTTAGCGACTGGCGCGGGTGCAGGTTTGGGGGCGGCCTTGGTGACCGATGGTTTCTTGGGCGGGGCAGAGCGAACCACTGACCTGGTCTTGGTAACGGTTTTCTTAATCGGGGGAGCCGGTTTGGGCTCGGGTTTGACAATGGTCGGTGGAGCAGGCTTGGGAGTTGGTGCCTTCTCAATTTTTTGAGGGGCAGGTTTTTCTTCTTCGACCGGCTCCGGTTCAGGTGCTGGCTTTGGTTCCGGCTCAGGTTCTGGAGCTTGCGCCGGTTCTGGTTCCGGCAACGGCTCCGGCTCCGGTTCAGGAAGTGGGGGAGGAGACGCGGGTTCCGGCGTGGCGGGGAGGACGATCTTCGAAGCGGGGTCCTCGGTGCTCACTTTCCAATGGGCGTATGGAATC
>JBCCWV010000302.1:0-3275 GCA_039192745.1 Verrucomicrobiota bacterium
ATCCGCTCACTAAAATAGCACGCGAGATATTGCCCTTGGTCGACACGAATGCTGTCCCCGTCTTTCAAGTCTGCCCGTTCCTTGACCACTACATCGCCAATGGAGATCGGCGCTTCTGATCGTAAAACTTCCAACTCACCACGCTTCTCGTCATAGTCGCAGGTGATCCGCAACAGGACTTCCCCGACAGTGGTCTGCGAAAGGAGAATGTCGCCCTGTTGAAGTAGATTCGGATTATTTGAGACGAGGTAAACGTATTTGCTCGGTGAAAGTTCAAACCGCCCGGCCAGATCCCGCGCCCTGCCGCACAACTCACTGAGCCGAATCTCTCGCTCGTCCGGAAGAATGATCCGATCTTCGAGCGCGGCCTCCACAGTGGCCCCCTCAAAAAGCCGCTTACCGTTGATCAGCGCCTTCGTCGAACGCAGCGCTCTCACCCGGACACGAAGTCCGAACTGAACCTCCAGAGCTGATTCCGGCACCGCTTTGCGTTCGACTCGCGCAGTCCCGTCGTTGGTGAACGTGACAAAGAACCGGTTCGTCGTGACGTCCTTCTTGGCGTTGAAGTAGAAAAGAAAATCCTGGTGACTGACAACGCGTTCCTCAATAAAAACCCGCTGGCCACTGTAAATTCGCGAAAACTCTCCCGGCGCCAATCTCTGCCCTCGGGCGATCACCGAAAGCCGCCCTATATTCTTCACCAAAACAAGATCGTGATAGCGGAACGCAATGACATCGTAGCCGTCTCCCAATCCGCGCAATTTCAAATCGGCATCGTCTTCACCATTCACGCGAAGCGACTCCAACGGCATTGCCCCCTCCTGTTCCGGAACGCGGTCCGGCATCTCCGCGTCTTCGGTTCCCGCATTGAGTTGGAACACGAGATCGATGGCCTCGTTCGCAACGCCGAGGTTTGTCATGAAGAGGTAGTACTGAATCAACGCCTCCTTCGGACTGCCGGATCTGGAGATAAGCACGTAAAGCTGAACGCCGAGGATGACTTTCTCGGTGGTCGTGAGTTCCGACGAAAGTTTCTCCGCGACCTCCGACAACTCCACCGACTCCTGCAATGCCTTCCGGTAAAGCGCCGCCAATTCCGAGTAAATCGCCTCCGGATAATCATAGCGAAGGAACCCCAGAATCGAGTCAATCTCCTCTTCGGCGATGCGCCCGTCCGCCTTCGTGAATCCGGCGAAGACCTGGATCAGGACCGGAAGCATGTTGTAGTGCGTCTTCTGGCGGGCCCGCGGCCGAAACGTGGAAAACCGGTGTTTTCGATTGATAGCGAACAACCCGCGTCGATCCTCATCCCCATTCGGGGCAGCTTCGGGGAATGGAGAATTCGGCTCGTGCATCCAATTCGGGTCGGGAAATACTCAGAAAACGGGGAAGGCAGGGAAATTGCTGTTTTTCCGCACTATGGTAGCTTGCCCGGCTGATTCCCCTCGTAAAGAGATTAAAGGAAAGTGCTATTTCGCTATGTCACAGGAACCACCAAAAAGACCTGATCAGGACGACGATCCACGCTCCAACGGAGGCGGAGGCGGCGAGCCCGGTTTTAACTGGAGGGGGATTATCCTTCTCTCTATCGCGGTGACTCTCGTCGCGGCCGCATTTTGGGCCAAAGGACAAGAAGGCGCTTCGAAAACCATCCCCTATCCAGAATTTGTCCAGGCCATCAAGGACAAGAAATTCGACACGGCGAAACCCATTATCCTCGCGAGCAGCGAAACTTCCCGGGGTCAGACACTGAAGGCCTACGAAGCACCGATTGCACCGAAGGACGTTCCGACGGAGGACGGCAAAGAACCGGCGAAACCGAAACAAAAACTGATTCAAACCACGGTTGATGCCGAGTTTGCCAAAGACGAAATCCAGAAGATCACCGCAGAGGCTGGCTACGCCATCGACTTCAAACACGACAGCAGCGTGATGAGCTCAATCCTCATCGGACTGCTTCCTATTTTCCTAATCATCCTCATTCTCTACTTCTTCTTCCGCCAGCAAATGCGCATGGCCGGTCGCGGCGCCATGTCCTTCGGCAAGAGCAAGGCCAAGCTCCTCACCATGGAGCGCAACAAGATCACGTTCAAGAACGTGGCTGGCGTGGATGAAGCCAAGGAGGAAGTCTGGGAACTCGTCGAATTCCTGAAGGATCCGAAAAAATTCCAGCGCCTCGGCGGACACATTCCGAAAGGTGTCCTCATGGTCGGCGCCCCCGGCACCGGAAAAACTCTTCTCGCTAAGGCAATCGCTGGGGAAGCGGACGTTCCCTTCTTCAGCATCAGCGGATCGGACTTCGTCGAAATGTTCGTCGGCGTCGGCGCCTCCCGCGTTCGCGACATGTTCGAACAAGGGAAGAAGAATGCCCCCTGCATCATTTTCATCGATGAGATCGACGCCGTCGGTCGTCATCGCGGACACGGCCTCGGCGGCGGTCACGATGAGCGCGAGCAAACGCTCAATGCCCTTCTTGTCGAAATGGACGGATTCGACACTCAGGAAGGCGTCATCATCATCGCCGCGACCAACCGGCCTGACGTTCTCGACCCTGCTCTCCTCCGGCCCGGACGATTTGACCGTCAAGTCACCGTCGGGCTTCCAGACGTGAAGGGCCGTGAGGAAATTCTTCGGGTTCACTCGAAGAAGGTGAAGATGAGCGACGAAGTCGATCTTGGTGTCATCGCTCGCGGCACCCCCGGCTACTCGGGCGCTGAACTTGCCAACGTGATCAATGAAGCTGCGCTCCTCGCCGCGCGAAAAGGGCAGAAGGCCATTTCCCTCCACGACCTCGAAGAAGCCCGCGACAAAGTCCGTTGGGGCAAAGAACGTCGCAGCCTGGCCATCAGCGAAAAGGAAAAGGAAAACACCGCTTACCACGAAGCCGGTCACGCCATCCTCCTTGAGATTCTCGATAACACGGAACCGCTGCATAAGGTCACGATCATTCCGCGCGGTCCGTCTCTCGGATCCACCATGTGGCTCCCAGAAGAGGACAAATACAACAACCGCAAAAACGAACTCGTCGACAATCTCATCGTTACGATGGGTGGTCGCGTTGCGGAAGAAATTACTTTCGGCGACGTTACCAGCGGAGCATCCGGTGACATTAAAATGGCGACTGACCTCGCCCGCAAAATGGTTTGCCAATGGGGCATGAGCGAGGAGCTCGGCATGGTCGAATACGGCGACCACCAGGAACATCTCTTCCTTGCCCGCGACATGGCGGCCGGACGTAACTACAGCGAAGACACCGCTCAAAAGATCGATCACGA
>JBCCWV010000303.1:0-3202 GCA_039192745.1 Verrucomicrobiota bacterium
GCGGCTCCATCGTTCGCAAACGCCGGATCAAATCGATCCCTGAAATGCGCGGCATTTCGATGTCGATCAACGCCACGTCATATGAATTGGCCTGCAGCATCTCCAAAGCCTCGGCGCCACGGCGGAAAATGAAATCATTCCCATTGAAAAGGACGGGCTGAAACTTATGTCGATGGGTTTCCTGCTTGAGGACACGTCTCCCGTCATTGTCCGCGGTCCGCTTGCTACGCGCTACATCCAGCAATTCCTGCGACAAGTCGCATGGGGCGAACTGGATTACCTGGTTCTCGATCTCCCGCCTGGAACGGGAGACATTCAACTCACGATCGTCCAGACGGCCTCGTTGGCCGGCGCTGTCATCGTCACAACGCCGCAAGAGGTTGCCCTTATCGACGCCCGCAAGGCTTCAAGCATGTTTGCGAAGGTGAATGTTCCTGTCCTCGGCATCATCGAGAACATGAGCTACTTCCAATGCCCGAGCGACGGGGAGAGATACAACATCTTCGGCGAGGGCGGAGGAGAGACAGAAGCGGATCGGCTAGGAGTTCCACTTCTCGGGAAGATTCCCATTGATATCGCAACCCGCGAGGCTGGAGATGGAGGGGAACCCATCGTCCTTTCCGGAGACGGCGAGAACCCGGTAAGGGTTGCCTTTGAAGAGGTTGCAAGCACTCTGGCGAAGACCTTGGACGGCTAGATTTTCGCCTTCAAGACCTCCTCTTTGACCTTTTCCTTTCCGCCCCGCAGATGGCGGTCGAGAAAGATCTCAATCTTCTTCCCTAGCAAATTCTCATCAAAACGTTGCCCGTGGCCACCTCCCTTAATGAGGAGAAACGTGCTCTCCACGCCGACTTCGTCGAGGAGCTTGTCGAACTTTTCCGACTGCTGAACCGGCACTAACAAATCCCCATCACCATGCACGATGAGGTGAGGCGCATCGTCCGCGGTAACGTGTGTCACCGGGGATGCGCTCAACGCCGCTTCTTTTTTCTCAGCCGGCGCTCCACCCAAGAGCAACCCTTCCGGGCTCGTCGGTGAACGGTGATCAATTACCTCTCCCTTCCCCATCGTCAGGAATTCGGTGGGTCCAAAATAATCCACGACTGCCTGCACTCGACTGCTCTCGTCGTCAAAGTCACCAAGGTCGCCCTCCAGTTCATCCACATCGCCGGAAACTCCTAACATTGCCACAAGATGACCGCCTGCCGAGGTTCCCCAGACGGCGATTTTGTCCTTTTGAATTCCGTATTTCTCGGCATTTCCTCGCAACCACCGGATGGCGGCCTTGCAGTCATGGATCTGCGCAGGCCATTGAGCCTCATCGCTTAACCGATAATTGATCGCCACTCCCACGTACTTCCCGCTGGAGACAAATCCCGCGATCCTGCGTCCGGCACCCTCCTTACTTCCCTTCCGCCAGCCGCCGCCATGAATGAAGACGAGAAGAGGAAGTGGCTCATCACTCTTACGGGCTTCGGGCAAAAAAAGGTCGAGAGTGTGCCGCGGATTGCCGGTGCCCGTGTAGTCGAGATTCTTCACGACTTTGATTCCCTTGAGCGCGTCATTGGTTCGCTTCTGCTGGTCTCGCTGCAGGACCGCATTGTGTTCCTGAAGGCTGATGAAACCGTCCTTGTTCGTATCTACCTTTGCGAAATTCTTTTGCAGCGCCTGTGGAAGTTCGGCCTTCGCAAGCTTCCCATCCTTGTTCTTGTCCCAGGTTTTGAATCGCTGGTCCTGAGCGGAAAGAGATCCAACGATACCGAGGGTTAAGAGAAGAATCAGGAAACTGTTCATATTCACCGCTGTTTCCGATTATGGTCTTCGTGGCCGATTTCTGACTAAACGAAATGCAATTGCCCGATGTCCGAACGTCGCTGCGAGCCGGGAAAGTCGACTTTTGCCGCCTCTGCTATCGCCTTTTCCCGCGCAGAAACGCGATTTTCTCCTCTTGCCACCACCGCCAAAACTCGCCCTCCTTGAGTCTCAAATCCCCCGTCGGCGGAGGCTTTAGTCCCTGCGTGAAAGACCTTTGCTTCGGTGACAGCGTCCAAACCGGAAACCCTGTCGCCATTCCGGGACGAGGCCGGATAACCAGCCGAGGCCAACACGAAGGCAACACTCCAGTCAGTTCCAAAATCGATCAGAGACTTATCGAACTCTCCGCGCGCGCCGCTCAGGAGAAATTGCGCAAAGTCACCGCCGACCAACGGAAGCACCGCCTGCGCTTCCGGGTCACCAAATCGGCAATTGAACTCCAGCATCTTCGGCCCGTTCGCCGTGAGCATCAGACCAAAGTAGAGAAACCCACGGTAGTCCATGCCATCAGCGACGAGTCCGGCCACTGACGGCTTCACGATCTCCTCCTCAATCGTCTTTCGGAGTTCCGCGTCGATCAGTTCAAGCGAAGCAACGGCGCCCATCCCTCCGGTGTTCGGGCCACCATCGCCGTCCTCCAGTCTTTTGTAATCGCGAGCCGGAACGAACAATTGAAAGTCACCGTCACAAACGGCGGCAATGATCGACACCTCCGGACCTTCAAGAAACTCTTCCACCAGCAGTCTCCCTTCGCCGAACCTTTGGTCTTCGAAAACTTCATCGAGGAAGGCATTCACGCTTTCCACATCGGGACAAACGGCGACCCCCTTGCCGGCGGCAAGCCCGTCGAATTTCAAGACCGTCGGGTATTTTCCGCCGATAGCGGCCACCGCCGCTTCCCGTGTATTGACCGCATCATAGCCGCCGGTGGGGATGGCGTGCTTGACCATGAATTCCTTTGCAAATTCCTTACTCGCTTCGAGTTGCGCCGACGCCTGAATCGGCCCCCAAGTCGGAATTCCCGCCGCCCGCGCCTTGTCTGCAAGTCCTTTGGCAAGCCACGCCTCCTCCCCGCCCACGCAGAGGTCGATACCCTCGCCTTTCATCCATTCGACGAGCGAATCCACGTCATTCACACCGTCACCAACTCGACCCGCTGTCCCGAAAATCGCGTCGCTTCCCGGGAAGCAAAAAACCTCAGGGCTTGAAGGCGACTGAGCAAGAGTTTCAACGAGAGCGTGTTCACGCCCTCCCTTTCCGACGACGGTGATTTTCATAGTGGAGTCCGCATCATCGAAAGCGCGTTACCACGCGCAAGAATAACTCACTACGAGACCGACGGCAAGAGTTCCGGTTCCGTGGCGCGACGGGCGTCGCCACGGTAGAA
>JBCCWV010000304.1:0-3146 GCA_039192745.1 Verrucomicrobiota bacterium
CCGGGCACGCCTCCTCTGAAAACACCCCCACTGAAAACTCCACAGCGAAAACGGCGAATCCGGAGATTCGCCGCTTTGAGTTTTCTGGCGGCTGGGACCGCGAACGGAGCAGCCGCTGATTGGAGGTTTTGTTTTGTCGTTGTTTTAGTTGGTAACGGAAGACGCCATTGGGATCGGACTCAGAGCGTGGCTTTGAGTTTCGAGGACGGCGAGAACTTCACGGACTTGGATGCTGGAATGTCCATTTCTTCGCCCGTTTTCGGGTTCCGCCCCTTGCGTGCAGCGCGATGGCTGATCTTGAAGGAACCGAATCCGATGAGCTGCACACCACCTGAGTCACCTCTGACCCCGGCCGCAATGCAGTCCAGAACCGCTTCCACGGCATCACCGGCTACTTTCTTGGACACGTCGTCACCGAGCTTTGCAGCCACGGCGTCAATTAGTTCGGACTTGTTCATAATTATGATTTGATATGCTCCGGCGAGGCTTGTAAAGGCCTTTCCGGCCAAAAACACCGCTTTTTCAAGGGATTTGGGCCTTTTTTTGCGCAAATTGCGGAAATTCGTCCGAATAAATCCCCTATTTTTCAAGCCATGCCCAACGCCCCGTTCCTCAACGAAACCCCAAAAATTCATTCTTCTGCCTGGGTCGCGCCGTCGGCCGACGTCATGGGCGCGGTCACTTTGGAGGAGAATGCGAGCGTCTGGTTCAACACGGTTTTGCGGGCGGACATCGAACGCATTGTCATCGGACCGGGTTCAAATGTACAGGATGGCTCGGTGGTGCATCTTGAAAAGTCGAAGGGAACAACGGTCGGACAATTTGTCACCGTCGGTCATAAGGCCATTCTACACGCGTGCGACATTGATGACGAAGTCCTCGTCGGCATGGGCTCGATCGTCATGGATCACGCGGAAGTTGGTGCGCAATCGATTATCGGGGCGGGAGCGTTGGTCACGATGGGCACTAAGATCCCGCCGGGGTCGCTCGTTCTCGGGTCGCCGGCGAAGGTTGTGCGGACGTTGAGTGACGAAGAGAGAAAAGACCTCAAGGGCTGGGCGCTGAAATACACGAGATTGCTCGACGAATATCGCGCCAAGTTTGGTTGAGGAGCGGCGACGATTCGGCGAGTTTCCAAGGGATGAGTAGCACCAAAGGCGTTGTCGAAGTTGAAGTGAAAGGGTTGATGCCGACCAGCGGCGGCTGCGCGGTTTTTCTGGGCAACGACGACAAGGTTTTTGTGATCTACGTGGATCAGATGGTGGGTGCGGCAATTATGATGTTTTTGAGGGAGCAGCCGAAAGAGCGACCGCAGACGCACGACTTGATGGTGGATCTGTTGACGGCGTTTGGGGGCAAGGTGCAGCGCATCGTGATCAATGATCTTGAAGAAAGCGTTTACTTTGCGCGACTTATCGTGAGTTCGGAGAACGAGCTGGAGGAACAGAAGATCGTCGAACTCGACGCCCGGCCCAGTGACAGCATTGCCCTCGCCGTGCAGCAAAAGGCGCCGATTTACGTCTCGAAGGCCGTGTGGGAAGAAGTCGAGGATATGACGGAGATTTACGAGAAAATGGAGGAATTTCAGCAGAATGACGGCGACGGCGGGGACGAGGAATTTGAGGAGGACAATTAGCCCCCACGCTCGTATAACTCGGAAACGCGCTTGCAGAGGGCGATACCCTTTGTCAGTTTGGTGGCTGCCCGTGGGATTGCTCTCTCGCCTCGACCGGTATGGGACGGCCCCTCGCATGATTTGAACCTAAAACCATCTACCAACCGACCTTTTCCCCTATGAACGTTCTTTTGCTTGGAGCCGGAGGATTTATCGGCGTCAACCTCACGGAACGCCTCCTCGCCGACGGAGTGCATGATGTCGTGGCTCTCGATATCAACGAAGACAAGATCGATCACCTCATCGAAGGATCGGACTCAAAACTCGATTACCGCCACCTCGATATCTCGAAAGACGAAGCGGAAGTGGATGGTCTCGTCGCTGCGGCGGATGTCGTCGTCGATCTCGTCGCCTTCGCCAACCCCGCGCTTTATGTCGAAGATCCCTTCGGCGTTTACGACCTGAACTACACGCAGAACATGAAGGTCGTGGAGCAGTGCCGGAAGCACAAGAAGCGCCTCATTCAGTTTTCCACCTGCGAAGTCTACGGCATCACCGCCGCGAAAGCTGCGGAGCAATTTGGACTTTCCTCCGAAACGCACCCTTGCCCGTTCAGCGAAGACGAAACACCGCTCATCATGGGGCCTGTGAAAAACCACCGCTGGATCTACGCCTGCGCCAAGCAACTTCTCGAACGCGTCCTCGACGCCCTCTGGAAGAGCGAAGGCTTCCGCTTCAGCGTCATTCGTCCGTTCAACTTCGTCGGACCACGCATCGATTACCTCCCGACCGAAGCCGCCGGAAACCCGCGCGTTTTCTCCCACTTCATGGACTCGCTGCTCTACGGCACGCGCCCCATCAAGCTCGTTGACGGCGGCGAAGCTTACCGCGCTTACACCTACATCGACGACGCCGTTGATTGCATCGTCCGCATTATCGAGGACAAGAACAACAACTGCGACGGACAGATCTTCAACATCGGCCAGCCTGAGAACGAACTGAAGATCAAGGAAATGGCCGAAATGATGTGCGACATCTTCGACAAGAAATTCCGCCAGCCCGGCGATCCGCCGCGTCCGGAAATCGTTTCCGTTTCCGGCGAGGAATTCTACGGCAAAGGCTACGAGGATTGCGATCGCCGCATCGCCAACATCGACAAGGCAAAGACCCTCCTCGGATGGGAACCGCAGCACGACCTCGAGTCCGTCATCACCAAGACGATGGAATACTTCGTCGATGAATTCCGCGCCAAGCAAGCCGCCGAAAAGAAGGAAGCTGAGCCCGCCATGGCCTAGACCACGGTCAGCTGATCATTTACCAATTCCCGCATGGGAACCCCAAAAAGCGTCGCCTCACCCGAGACGCTTTTTTGCGCTGAGGAGACCCAACAAGGATTTACGGATCGAAGACAACGGACCGCGGACGTCCACGTCCGCATCAACTCCCCCGACCGAAGGGAGGCACTTCATTCCCTGCGGTTAGAGAATTGCGGCGACGAGCGCCGGGCATATTAAGCGGACGTGGACGTCCG
>JBCCWV010000305.1:0-3139 GCA_039192745.1 Verrucomicrobiota bacterium
CGGCTGGCCCTGATCGAGATTGCAGGCCAAAAGCTCGACCGGCAGCAGCCCGCGCCATTGCAACTCGACCAGCGCGGCAAGGACAGCTACACGCTTTTGGCTCCGGATACGGACTTCACAGGAGAGGCACTCCGGAAGTGTGCGCTGACGGTGCACATTTCGACAAAACTCAATCGTTCGCACCTCGTGCCGGGTCGTCGGGCGCTCATCCTGCCCTGTCTCGGGCGGAGCGAATACGATCTTCAGAACGGGTTTCCACAGTTCGTGACTTGTGAGAACTCCATGAGCGTCGTGCAGAAGTCCGAAGGTCGACTCGAGCCAGCGTCGCAGAATCTCAGGTCCGAGGTGGCAATCATTGCGGGTATTGCCAAAGCTACCGTGGGTAATACACCAACCGTTGATTGGAGTGAGTTGGGCGCGGATTATGACAAGATTCGGGATTTGATCGAGCGAACGATTCCGGATTTTGATCGCTTCAACGAGCGCGTGCGAGAGCCCGGTGGTTTCTATTTGCCGAACGGAGCCAAAGAACGCGTTTGGGAGACGACCACCGGGAAAGCGAATTTTTCAGTGGCTGCCCTCACCGTTTTTCAAACCAAGGGTTCGGATCGTCTTGTCTTGCAAACGAGCCGCAGTCACGACCAGTTTAACACGACGGTTTACGGGCTCGATGATCGCTACCGCGGCATCTCCAATGAAAGACGCGTGATTTTCCTCAATCCCGATGATATGAAGGCGCGGGGGATTTCTCCGATGCGACCAGTCGACATCACTTCTTTCTGGAATCACGAAGGGCAGGAGGAAACACGTCGAGCCCGGCACTTCCTTGCCGTCCCATATGACGTTCCGGCGGGATCGGCGATGGCGTATTTTCCGGAAGCGAATGCCCTAGTTCCCATTCACTCCACGGCTGCGGTTTCAAACACGCCCGCCAGTAAGGCAGTGGAGATTGAAGTAGAACTTTCGCCGTAGTGGTGAATCAGGCTGGCTGAAGTGTTGATTAGGAACCGCGGATTTACGCGTTTTTTTGGGTTTTGCGATGGCTGCGCCGCCTATCCCCAATCTGTGTCCATCTCCAGTTTTCATTCGAGAGTGATCATCAAGTTAAGCTTGGTCTGCCGTTAGCTTGGCTTCATTAGTTCATGAACCGCCGACTTGCCATCGGGTCGCGTAGCGACTGTTCATGTTAGCCGGGGGTTTGAACCCCCGGTTCACATGGCAATTGGGTTGCGTCGCGTCAGCGACCGCTCAAGCGGATCGGGTTTGGCATCGTCGAACGGTGTGACCGGTCGCTGACGCGACGGGATTCTGATTGTTGCCTATTCCGTGGGTTAAAAACCCACGGCTAACATGATTGGTCGCTGACGCGACAGGAGCCATGCGGCCATGGGCACGCGGTGTTATCCGGCCTTCTGTTTTGGCCAGGCGATGTCGTCTTCGGTGTAGGGAGTTTTGTCTGGCCCTGCGGACTGGAGTTCGAGGACTCCCGCTTTTTCAACGTGAACGATGATGGGTGAATTCCATCGATCAACCAATTGTCCGTTCTGATTCAAGGCATGGCTGGCTTTGCCGAGAAGTGGCTCGCGGTTTCCTGCGTTTTCTCCAAGGAGAAGTTCAACAAGATCTTCGTTCGTCGCGTAATGGCGCGGATCGGCTTGTTTGGAAAGAGTGAGCGCATTGTTCACGAAGCCATGAAGGAGCCGAATGTCTGATCTTCCGTCGGTCGTTTCGGTGGCGTAAGTTTCAAGGACTCGGTCGCCGAGAAGTTTTTTGACCTCTTGTGGCGGTGCGGACTCTTGCGTCGGAGGAAGGGAGTGTGTGACGGGGGCACTCGTCTCGGGCACGGAGCATTCGCATTGCGAACGCCAGTAGATTGCTCCCGGCAATGCAATGGAGAGGGCGATGAGGTAAAAGATGTAGCGAGGTTTCACGCGAAGGAATTGGCCTTGAGATAACCGACCGGGAAGGTGGCGGGATTGGTCGGATCGATGGTGGAAACGTCGAAGAAGTTGTCGAGGTTGGGCAGGACGTTTTCGAAGTTCGAGGTGCCGCTGACGCCGAACCAACGGAGGAGTTCGGCGAAATGCTCGTCGACAGAAAGCGTTGGCAATAAACGCCCTCCACGGCCGACATCGTCGACCCCATCGAGGACGAGGCTCGGGAATGTTCCGACGATCTTTCCGCCATCCACGGGACCGCCGAAAACCACTTGGTTGCCGCCCCACGCGTGGTCGGTTCCGCGGCCATTTGAACGCAAGGTTCGTCCGAAGTCGGAGGAGGTGAAGCCGATGACTTCGTCCTGCAGCCCGAGTTCATCGAGCGCCTTCTGAAACGCGCCGATGGCGGGCGAAAGGCTGCGCAGCATTTCGTCCTGGTTGTTCAGGAGTTCACTGTGGTGGTCCCAGCCGCCAAAGGAAACGAAGAGCGTTTGTCGCCGCAATCCTAGTTGTTGGCGAATGGCGATCATTTTCAGCGCGGCGTAAAGTTGGGATCCGATGTAGCTCGGCGGGAATGGTGTTGTCACCGAATCGTCGTCGAAGTCATCGAAGAGTTGTTGCACATACTCTTGCTGTTCGACGGAACCTTTCGTTAGGTCGGCGAAGCTCTGTTCGATGAGGTTCGCATATTCCTGTTCCATGAGACTTTTCAGCGCCGCGTTCTTCAACGAAAGGGGATGGTTCTCATTGCTGCCGGGGCCGGAAAACGTGAGCGCGCCGCTGGGGGTCATGACGAATTGCTGCGTCGTGTTTCCGACTTGAAAGATGTTGTTCCCGGCGAAAGAAATGCTCATCGACGTGAGGTCCTGATTGAGCGTTGAGTGCAAGACGTCCGCCGTGCGTCCTGCCCAGCCGGTGAGGTTGGTCCCCCCTTGCGGGAGCGAAGTTTGCCATTGCTCGATCTGGTCGATGTGGGAAAAGAGCGCCTTTGGCAATGGGAAGCTGTCGGTCTCGTAGTCGGTCATCGTCGTCGGCTGGATCAGCGTGCCGACGTTGGAGACAAAGGAGAGCCTCCGCCGTGTCGTGTCGCCGCCGATGCCGTTGAAAAGTTCGGCGATGTCGGCCATTCCCGGGTGGACTCCATAAAAGTGGCCGTCTCCGCCGGGAACTTGATTGAGCGGAATGAGGTCGTTCTGCGGAAG
>JBCCWV010000306.1:0-3008 GCA_039192745.1 Verrucomicrobiota bacterium
ACCTGCCATCTGATGATTCGCGCATACTTTTTCGCCACTCTAACCCTCATGACGGGCCTTTATGCTCTGCAGTTTGAGCAGACGCGGAGTCTTGAGGATTTTGCTGGCGAATTGAGGGCCTTACTGAAAGACGAATCGGCGGATGAAAAGTACGGAGAAGAGAATCGCATCGCCCGCATGAACGGCGCCATTTATCTAATCGTGCAGGCCGAAGAACGGGGCATCGCTTTCGACAAGCTCTTCGCCCGCTCCTGTGAGGGAACCGAATTCAGTGCCGCCTACATGGAGTCGCTGAAAACTTCGCTCCACCAAAACCGCATGCTTGCCGAAGATCTCGGATTATTCACCGAGGCCAACCGCTACCGTCTCGACAACGGAGAATCTCCGATCATCACTCGCGGCGGTTTTCAGGGCGAGCATGCCACTCTCAAGGAAATCATTCCCGAATTCCTCGCTCCCGAAGCGAGTGTCGATTTCGCCAATCTTCGCTTTTGCCCCGAGTCCCTGAGAGAAGAGGTCAACTTCGGATCCTTCGACAAGATCGAAATTGCCACCCGTCTTCACCACGCGAAGATCGTCTCCTCCCCGAGCTACCGCCGCGTTCTCACGGCCTATCACAACGGCTAATCCCTCCGTTTTTCTCTTCCGCGAGTCCCCGTTTTGTGGGCACTTTGGCAATCGCGCTTGCCCTTCCCTGTTGTTTCCGCTAGTTAGGGTTCCTATCGACGGACGCCCCGTTCCATGGATTCCGCGGAACTGCCACCAACCTTCTTCACTCTTGCGGCGCGAAACCTCGGACTGCTTCTCCTGAGGGTCGTTGCGGGAATTGCTATGATCGTGCATCACGCCTGGGCGATGGTATTCACCGGATGGGAACACTTCTGGAAAGGAAAGGACTGGATACTTATCGACGCGGCCACCGCCATGGAACTCCCCCAGCCTGCGGCCTTCGCGACGATCATCGCCGTCACCTTTTTTCTTGGGTCGATCTTCCTCATGCTCGGGATTCTCGGCCGGATCACCTCTGGGGCGCTCCTCATCGCCACCATTTTCGTGCTTTACGGCTTTCTCAGCCACGAACTTCCTGGAGCGCCCGAATTGCAGGGGTTCTGGATTGAGGTTTGCATTCTCTACGCCATGGCGTACATCGTTCACTTCATTATGGGATCAGGAGCGATTGCGCTCGACCGAGTTTTCGCGCGTTTCCAACGTCCCAAGCGCCACCGGAGCCTAGAGGACGTGGGTTAGAGCGGACAAAAACGCACCAACGAACGAGGCCTCGATTTTACCCCCCCGGTTGTTCCGATGAATGCGCAGGCACGCCTGCTCACCCTGCTACTATCTCATGCTTCGACTTATTAAGAAAATCCTCGGCGGCAATTCCGCCCCGGTCTCCAAACCTGCCCCCAAATCCAAAAGCGGCGGTTCAGAAACCTCCAAGAAATCCCCTTCCCCAAAACGTTCGCGCCGGCGACCGAATCGACGTCCAGAAGGAGGACAAAGCGAGGACTACCGACCTGGCGAATCCCAGCCCACTGACGGCAATCGTAATTCCGACGGACCTCCGTCATCACGGAGCAAATCCCGTCGCCGTCGTTCCGGCCGCGACGAACGACGAGACGGCTCGGAAAGATCGTCACGACAACAAGGACGACGTTCCCGCAGTGGTGGCGGCGGCGGTGGACGGAGACGTGAGGACTCTTCTTCGGCGGAAAAGTATGAACCGCCGGTGCATGTCGATCCGCGACCCGAGACACCTCGCATCGAAATGAAGCCTGATGCGGTATTTCCACCCGCCTTCGCAGAACTTGGCTTTTCCGAACCCATTCTCCACGGCATTCTTGCCGCCAACTACGAGACTCCCACGCCAGTTCAGGCCAAAGCCGCGCCGCTTATTCTTGATGGTCGCGACGTCATCGGAGCCTCGCAAACCGGGACGGGGAAAACAGCCGCCTTCGGACTCCCTATTCTCACCAAACTCGGATCGCACGGAGACCTCCGTTGCCTCATCCTCGAACCCGTCCGCGAACTTGCCGCCCAAGTTCACGACGCCTTCATGACTTTCAGTGCGGCTACCGATCTGAGGACAACGCTCCTCCACGGTGGTGTGAAATATGGAAAGCAAAACGAAGGTCTCATGCTGGGATCAGACATTGTCGTCGCCACTCCGGGTCGACTTCTCGACCACCTCAGCCGCGGGACGATCTCGCTCGATAAGATCGAATTTCTCGTTCTCGACGAAGTCGATCGCATGCTCGACATGGGATTCCTTCCCGACGTGCGCAAGATCATCAACAAGTGCCCGCAAAACCGCCAGACACTCTTTTTCTCCGCGACCATGCCGCCACAGATCGACTCACTCGCAAAGTGGGCGCTCAAGGATCCCGCCGAAGTGGAGGTCGGCCGGCGAATAACCGCGGCAGAAACCGTTTCTCATTACTTCTACCCTGTCGCCTCGACCCAGCGCGAAGAGTTGCTCCTCGCCCTCCTTGAACGCACGGAGTTCCACAGCGTCATGATCTTCACCCGCACCAAGCGTGATGCGGATATGCTCTTTTCAAAACTACAGTCCCACGGCGAACACAAGATCGCCGTCCTCCATTCCGACATCCGTCAGAGTGACCGGACAAAGGCCCTGAACGGGTTCCGTGAGGGCTCTTACGAAGTCATCATCGCCACCGACCTCGCGGCACGCGGACTCGACATCAGCAACGTCACCCACGTGATCAATTACCAAGTCCCCGAGAACTCCGAGGATTATGTGCACCGTATCGGTCGCACAGGTCGCGCGCAAAAGGAGGGAGACGCCTTCACTTTACTCAGCGCCGACGAACTGGAACGTGCCGAGTCCATCGAGCGGCTCATCGGCCAGAAGATCGAGCATCGGAAACTCGAGAACTTCAATTACGTTTACACCACTCTCCTCGACGACGATGCGCCGGACCCGGATTTCTTTAAGAAACGAAAAGGGCGCGGAGGCGGAAAGAAAAGACGCCGATAAGTTTCGT
>JBCCWV010000307.1:0-2881 GCA_039192745.1 Verrucomicrobiota bacterium
CGAACCGGAGGAAGAGAAAACCGAAGAGCCCGGCCCCGTCGAAGAACAGCTCGTCCTGGGGGAAGTGAAGAAAGAGGAGAGCCCAGAAGAACCACCCGTTGAAGAGAACTTGGAAGAACCGGTGGCGGAAGAAGCGCCGGCTTGAATCATGAGCCTCGACGACATCCGGAAGGAAATTGATGCAGTGGATTCCGAGCTCTTGAAGCTCCTCAATCACCGCGCGGACCTCGTGCATGAAGTCGGCGAGATCAAGAAGCGCGACGGCTTGGAAATCTATGCGCCGGAGCGCGAAGAAGCCTTGTTACAAAGCCTCATTGCGAAGAGCGAAGGTCGGCTTCCCGAGGAATCCATTCGTGCGATCTACCGCGAAATCATGTCGGCGGCGCTCGCTCTCGAGGAGAATTTGCAGATCGCGTATCTCGGTCCCGAGGGCACGTGGACCCACCAGGCCGCGATCAACAAGTTTGGTCACAGCGTCGCCTACACGGCGCAAACGAGTTTCAACGACGTCTTTGATCAGGTCGCGCGACGCAAGGCAGATTACGGCGTCGTGCCGATCGAAAACTCCACCGAAGGAGCGGTTAGCCACACGCTCGACTTGTTCGCGGACTCACCACTGACGATTTGCGCGCAGATTCTTCTGCCCATCGAGAATGCGCTCATGTCGAATGTGCCGGTCGAGAGTATCGAAAAGCTATATTCGCATCCCCAGGTCTTCGGACAATGCCGGAACTGGATTCTGAAAAAGTTTCCCAAGGCGGATCTCATCGAAGTTTCAAGCACAACGCGTGCGGCTGAGATTGCGAAGGAAGAAGACAACGCGGCCGCGCTCGGCGGGAAACTCGCGGCGGAACTTTACGGGTTGAAGGTCCTCGAGGAATCCATCCAGGACAGCGCGACGAACACGACGCGCTTCCTCGTTTTAAGCCGCAAGACCTGCCCCCGGACCGGCAACGACCGCACGTCGATCATGTTCAGCGTCCGCGACGAACCGGGCTCGCTTTTCCATGCGCTCGAGCCGTTCAACGAGCTCAATATTAACATGAGCAAAATCGAAAGCCGCCCGTCCAAACGCCGTGACTGGGAGTATTTCTTCTTCGTCGATGTGAGCGGCCACGCCGATGATGACATGGTGAAGAAGGCGATCGACGAATTGGTGAAGCACTGCAGCTTCGTGAAGATCCTGGGAAGCTACCCGGCGACGGGCGGGTGAATCGTAGTGGCGGCATCCTGCCGTCGGAGAGAAAAGTGGAAGAGTGAAAACCGCCGCCGGAGGTGCATGAGGAAAGAGTGCTGCCTTCGGCAAAATAGTTGGGGCCCGTGAGGGCACGGGCGCTCCGCTTGTGACCGAGGGCTGGAAGCCCTCGCTACGAAAGGCTACCTTCTGCGATTGCATGATCGAAGACCCACACATCGGCGGGCGCGAGTTGATCTACAAGGTGCTGACGACGCGCCCGGGGTGGAATCATCCGCCGCCGAAAGGTGTTGCGAGCGCGCGGGAGCGCTATCCGGATTATATCGAAGTGAAACAACCGGCGGAACCACTTCCTTTTCCGCCGCGGTTTGAGTTGATGCCACAGCTGCAGTCCCGGTTTCCGCAGGAGCCGGTAATCATTCCCGAGCACTTCATTGCACGGCTGCCGAACGCGCGGGTGTTTTCCTATCACGGCGTGGTCATAGACGAGCAGGACGACGTGATGACGGATCTCACGTTTGAGTTTGGCCGCTTCGCCAAGGGCAGCCGCGTTTGCCACTACGAGGCATTGCCGCCGGTGGAGGAAATTGATGGGAGAGTGTTAGTGTTACCGTCCGTTTCGTCTTGGAAGAATTACTTCCACTGGATGTCGGAATCCGTTCCGCGTATGCGAACGATATCGCCGGACGACTACGACTTTGCCGTCGCTCCCGAGGGCCGGCCATACCACCGGAACAGCCTCGACTTGATGGGGATTCCCAAGGAGAAGCGAATCGCCGCGAAAGAGAACACGCACATTCGCGCCCGCGAATTGATCGTTCCGAATCCCACGCACCCCGGCGTGACGCACCGCGAAGGTGTCGAATACATTCGCCGTCTTGTGGATCGACCGCCACTTGCTGAAACCAAGCCAGGAAAGCGGCGGATTTATGTCGGTCGCGGGGATGCGTGGAAGCGTAAGATCCTCAATGAAACAGAAGTCGTCGCGGCCCTTGAGCCGCTCGGCATCGAGCAAGTGTTCCTCGACGGCCTCACGATTCCCGAACAGGCTGAACTCTTCGCCGACCTTGAACTCGTCGTTAGTCCCCACGGCGCCGCGCTTACCAATCTCATGTTCAGCGCGCCGGGCACAAAGGTTGTCGAGTGTTTTCCTGACCAATTCGTCCAAGCCCACTTCTTCCGCCTCGCGGGTTCCTGCGGGTTCGAATACTTCGGTCACTGGACCGCCGACGATCCGAGCCAGTGGCACTTTGATTTGCATGTGGAGTCGCTGGTAAAACTTACTGAGTCCGTCTAGCGAAGCATTCGTCTTCAAGGCAGTCCGCGAGCGGTGGCCGAATCTCACGCAAAAGGCGTGAAAGCCCAAAGCCCGTGGTTTCCGACATCGGAGGACACCCAGGGTTGGTCCGTCCGAAATATCAACCGCAACGTGGTTGAACCGCGTTGCGGTTCGCGTTCTTCTGTTGATATCCCAGGGCGGCGCCTTCGGCTTGCCCTGGGCTTTGGGCTTGAACGCCGTTGGCGTTGTTATACCAATCCACAAAATGATCTGGTAGAATGGTTTTGACTAGTGTCCCGTTAGGAAAGTCTTTTGCAAATTGAACTGACTTTGGAGAGGATTTCTTCTGGGGTTGCGGTCCAACGGAAAGGGCGAGGGTCTTGATTGTGTTTTTCGAGGTAGTTCAG